>DATDMG010000252.1:0-19671 GCA_036518955.1 Kineosporiaceae bacterium
CGTAGCACGCCACGGTCGGGCCGGGAGGATCGTCACCGTACTCGTCCCGGTAGGCACCTGAGGCAGCACTCACCCCCGCATAGTGCCCCACCGTTCGTGATCATGCACGAAGACCGTGATCATGCGCGCGGGCGGACCTGCCGGCCGGCCGGCATGAATTGCCGCACGAAGTCGACGGAATCTACTCCGAGGGTCGGCCGAACTACTGTGAGGGTCGGCCGAAAAGGTGCCATGGCGATCAAGGATACCGATCCTCACGACCACAGGGGCGGCTTCAGTTAGCCACAGCCGCAATCCGGTAATCACCAAGGAATGTCCCACTGTGATGTAGCTCACTCCCCCCTCGGGAGTCCGCCGGATGCGGGCCGGAGCACACCCGATCGGGGGACGTACCGCTCGCTCCGTGGCCAGACCCGACCCGCGCGTGACCACGGCCCACCGATCCCATGACGTTCTTTCGGAGTCGGTTGCCGACCCCAAAGCGCGCCGCTAGCGTGACGGCCGATCGGTGACGTCGAGTGGGCGCCTCCGTGCGACAAGCTGCCGTACAGTTTGACGACTACAGGTTTGTGGTGGCGGTTATGGCGGCCTTGAGATCCGGCGGCGACCAATCCGGGGGAAGGTCAGAAGCATGCCCGGAAGGCACAACGTCGATCGGTCGGCCGAGGGCCGGGTCGAGCCGGCGACTCGCGCATCGCGTCCACGCTTCACCGACCTGGACACGGATCTCGACCTCGAGGCCGACCCGACGCCCCCGACACCCCCACCCGCGTTCATCGTCATCTCCGTTCCGCGGCTCTCGCTGCGCTGCCCGGAGTGGCTGCGGGCGGTGGGCCGCCGCACCGGGGTCGCCGGCGTCGTCGCCCGGTCCCGGGCCCACCCGCCGCGGCCTGGCGTCGCGGCCACCGCAGCCCTCGGCGTCCTCGTCCTGGCCCTGGCGGCCGACAGCAGCCTGACCGGCTACCACTCCCGGCCCACGGCCGATCCGTCGAGCGTGCTGACCGATTCCCCGAGCAACCCGGACGACGGGACCGTGCTGCCCCAGGACCCGGACGCGACCGCAGGGGGTGCGCGGCCGCCGTCCCCCAACGAGTCGCTGCTGCCGACCGGGATCCCCACCGCGGCGCCGGCCGTGATGCCGGGCCCGGCGCTGTCGCCGGTCCCGTTGGCGGCGCCCCCCGCCGCGCTGCCGGTCACCCCACGGACAGGGCAGACCGGCGCACCCAAGCAACTGTCCGACTCGGGGATCCCCGCCCGGGTCAAGACCGCGTACGTCACCGCCGCCAAGCAGGAGAGCGCCCGCGATCCGAACTGCGGGGTGACCTGGACGCTCCTGGCGGCGATCGGTCGAGTGGAGTCCAACCACGGCCGGGCGAACGGTTCCACCGTGAACGGAGTCGGCGTGGCGGTGCCGCCCATCCTCGGCGTCGTCCTGGACGGGTCGACCGCGGGCACCGGCGTCGTCAAGGACACCGACCAGGGCGTCCTCGACGGCAACACCAGCTACGACCGGGCCGTGGGCCCGATGCAGTTCTTGCCCTTGACCTGGCGCCTCTACGCCGCCGACGGCGACGGCGACAAAGTCGCCAACCCGCAGGACATCGACGACGCCGCCCTCACCGCCGCACGCTACCTGTGCAGCACCCGCCCGCCCAGCGGGACGACCACCTCCCTGGCGACCGCCGCCGGGCAATGGGCGGCGGCCTACCGGTACAACCACTCGACGGCGTACGCGAACCTCGTGCTGGCCCTGGCCACCACCTACGCCACCGGAACCCCCACCGCCGTGACGACCCCGCCGCCCGGTGCCACCACGTCCGTCGTCACCACGACGACGACCATCACCCCGGCGCCGGCGACGACCACGACGACCAGCACCACGACCACGACGCCGCCGACGAGCACGGTCACGGTGACCGTGACGGCCACGGCGACGGCGACGGCGACGTCCAGCACGGCGACGTCCAGCACGACGACGTCCAGCACGACGTCGTCGAGCACGACGTCGTCCAGCACGACGTCCGGCTAACCTGCGGCGCGCACCCCACGATCGCGGCCGGCGTGCATGATCATCGCTGTCGGGGGTGACGACGCAGGTCGAGCGTTCGGGGGAACTCGCCGGTCAGGGTTGCCGGGCGGAGCAGCGAGGCGTCCACCGGGCCGGGGGTGTGCCCGGCCGGCGAGAACCGCGCGGCCCGCCGGGACTCCGCCTCGAAGGCGTTGACCGGGTACCGCTCGTAGTTCCTGCCGCCCGGATGCACCACGTGGTAGGTGCAGCCCCCGAGCGAGCGGGCGTTCCACAGGTCCACCAGGTCGACGACGAGGGGGGAGTGGACGCCGATGGTCGGGTGGAGCGCGGACGGGGGCGCCCACGCCCGATAACGGATCCCACCGACCGCGGTCCCCGGCGTCCCGGTCGCGCTGAGCGGCACGCGGACGCCGTTGCACGTCACGGCGTGCCGGCCCTCGACGAGACCGCTGGCCAGCACCTGGATCCGCTCCACGGACGAATCGACGAAACGCGCCGTCCCGCCGGCGGTGGCCTCCTCGCCGAGCACGTGCCACGGCTCGACGGCCTGCCGCAGCTCGAGCCGGACCCCGGCCACCTGAACCTCGCCCAGGCGGGGGAAACGGAACTCCAGGAACGGGTCCAGCCAGCCACGCTCGAAAGCGATCCCGTGGTCGCGCAGGTCGTCGACGACCTCGCCGATGTCCGCCGCGACGAACGCGGGGAGCAGGAATCGGTCGTGCAGTTCGGTTCCCCAGCGGACCAGCGGCACGCGGTACGGCTCGGCCCAGAACCGGGCGACCAGCGCGCGGACCAGCAGGTGCTGGACCAGCGCCATCCGCGGGTGCGGCGGCATCTCGAAACCGCGCAGCTCGACCAGCCCGAGCCGGCCGCGCTCGCCGTCCGGGTTGTACAGCTTGTCGATGCAGAACTCGGCGCGGTGGGTGTTGCCGGTCACGTCGGTGAGCAGGTGCCGGAGCAGCCGGTCGACCAGCCAGGGCCGAGCCTCCGCCGGCGCGTCGCCGGTGCGCGGCGCCAGGCGGTCGAGCTCGGCGAACGCGATGTCGAGCTCGTACAGGGTCTCCGGACGGGCCTCGTCGACCCGGGGGGCCTGGCTGGTCGGGCCGATGAAGCGGCCCGAGAAGAGGTAGGACAGCGCCGGGTGGTTCTGCCAGTACGTGATCATCGACCGGAGCAGGTCGGGACGCCGCAGCAGCGGCGAGTCCGCCGGCGTCGCCCCGCCGAGCGTGATGTGGTTACCGCCACCGGTGCCGGTGTGCCTGCCGTCCAGGTCGAACTTCTCGGTGCCGAGCCGGGACAACCGGGCCCGCTCGTACAGGGTCTCGGTGACCTCGCGCAGCTGCGGCCAGTCGGCGGACGGCGGCACGTTGACCTCGATCACGCCCGGGTCCGGCGTCACGGTGACCGTGGACGTCCGCGGATCGGCGGGGAGCGGATACCCCTCCAGGACGACGGCGACGCCGGCACCCCTGGCGGCCGCCTCGACGGCCCGGAGCAACTCGACGGCATCCTCGAGCCGGGTCAGCGGCGGCAGGAAGACGAACAGCCGGCCGTCCCGCTCCTCGACGGTGAGGGCGGTCCGGGGCGCCTGCTCGACGTCGACCAGGACGGCGGGCGGTACCTCGGGGAGCGCCGGGGACGGGGCCGGCACCGGCCCGAGCGGGCCACGCGGCTCGAAGGTCGACCGCTCCGGGACCGCGGGCGGCGGCGTCCAGGCGATCCCGTCGAGCGGGAGCCGCAGGCCGAGCGGTGAGCTGCCGGGACTGAGGAAGAGGTGCCGTCGCCGCATCCGCCACCGGCTGGTACCCCAGGCGGTGCCGTCCTCGGCGCGGAACAACGGCACCACCCAGCCGCGTGGCCGGCCCGGATCGGCGTCGAGGGCGGCGACCAGGCGCGTCCGCGCATCGCCGTCGGCCAGATCCGGGTGGTGGGGATCGGCGTCCACGGCCGGCGGGTCCCCGGCCGGCAGCCGGGCCGCCTCCCAGATCCGGTGCAGGACGTCGTCGTACGCCGGCAGCGGGACGTCGGGCGGCACGCCGAGCGCGGCCGCGATCCGGAACGCGATGTCGCGCACGGTCCGCGCCGCGGTCACCGAGCCCGACTCCAGCGGTGCCGCGCCCCAGGGTGTGGTGAGCCGGGAACGGTCGCGCCACAGCGGCTCGCCGTCCCGCCGCCAGGTGATGCCGATCTGCCAGCGTGGCAGCGGCTCGCCCGGGTACCACCTGCCCTGCCCGTGGTGCGTGATGCCACCGACCGACCATGCCGCCTCCAACCGCTCGGCGAGATCGATGGCGCGAGCACGCTTGTGCTCGCCGTCCGCGGCGGTGTTCCACTCCGCCGCCTCCATCTCGTCCACCGACACGTACGTCGGCTCACCGCCCACGGTCAGCCGGACGTCGCCCTGGCTGAGCAGGGTGTCGACGTGGCGGCCGAGCGCGTCGATCCGCTCCCACTCCGATTCGCCGTACGGGCGGGTGACCCGCGGGTCCTCGTGCACCCGGGTCAGCGTGTTCGAGAAGGCGAACTCGACGCCGCACGGTTCGGTGGCGCCGGTGATCGGCGCGGACGTCGCCGGATGGGGCGTGGCGCTGAGCGGCAGGTGACCCTCGCCGGCGAGCAGGCCGGAGGTCGGGTCGAGCCCGATCCAGCCCGCGCCCGGCACGTAGACCTCGGTCCACGCATGCAGATCGGTGAAGTCCGCCGACGGCCCCGCGGGCCCGCCCAGGGGCGGGGAGTCCGGAACGAGCTGGACCAGGTAGCCGGACACGAACCGCGCCGCCAGCCCCAGCTCGCGCAGCGCGGAGACGAGCAACCAGGCGCTGTCCCGACAGGACCCGAGCGCCTTGTCGAGCGTCTCGTCGGGCCGCTGGACGCCGGGCTCCATCCGGATCGTGTAGGCAACCGCCTGGTGCAGCCGCCGGTTGACGTCGACGAGGAAGTCCACGATCGGCCGGCCGCCGTCCGGGACCGGCGGCAGCCCGGCCAGCCAGCTGCGGAGCACCGGACCCGGCCCGGAGCCGGGGCGGTCCTTCCGCTCGTCGACAGCCCGCAGGTACGGCTCGAGATCGGCGCGCACCCCCGCCGGATAGGCGAACGGGTAACGCTCGGCGTAGTCCTCGACGAAGAAGTCGAACGGATTGATGATCGTCATGTCGGCCACCAGGTCGACCACGACGTGGAGCTCGGTGATCTTCTCCGGGAACACGTACCGGGCCAGGTGGTTGCCGAAGGCGTCCTGCTGCCAGTTCACGAAGTGCGGCTCCGGCGTGACCGTCAGCGAGTACGCGCTGATCGGCGTGCGGCAGTGCGGCGCCGGGCGCAGCCGGACGACGTGAGGGTGCACGGTCACCGGCCGGTCGAACCGGTAGCTGGTGCGGTGCTCGAGGGCGACGCGGATCGTCACAGGACTCCCGACAGGGGGATGATCACGGCAAGGTCATGGCTGGACCGGGCAGGTCACGGCTGGAGCAGGCACGGGGACAGCGAGCTGGATCATAGGTCGGCCACAACCGTAGGCGATCGAACCCCCCACCCTGCCGACCGGTTCGTTTCGAGCCGGTAACGCTTGGCCGGTGACGCCTCAGGAGAGTGGCCGACAGGGCCGGTCAGGAGGTGGCCGGATAGGCCATCGGGTGCGGGGTCGACAAGGTCGCCGCGCTGATCCCGACGTACTCGTTCACCACGGCCGGCGCGGCCAGCGGCGGGTGCGGCTCGTCGGCACCGGTCCGCGCGTCCAGGGCCACCGGGCCGTTCGCCGTCATGCCGTAGACGATCCCGTGCCACACCGTGCTGACCCGGGGGGCGACCCGCCCTGCGGCCGGGTCCGGCAGCTGCCACAGCGGCCGCCCGGTGGTCGCGTCGTAGCCGATCGCCCCGGTGTCGCCGGACCCCGCCTCGGCGCACACCGTCACGCTGCGCTCGTCGTACCGGCACCTCACGTCGCCGGCTGCCGGGCGCGCGTCACGGACCGTGCCGGTCACCGCATCCAGCATCCACAGCGTGCGGGAACCCGTGGCGGCGTCCGTCGTCCAACCTGCCACCAGCGCCGGACCAGCCGTCCACACCGCCGCCGAACGCGCCGGCGGGCCGGTGGCCGCCCAGGCCGGCCGGCCGTCGCCGGCGCCGACGGCCACCACCCGGGCGTCGCCACCCGCACCGCCGGCACCGACAGCAGACCGGACGCCGACGACCCGGTGCGCGACGATCGCGGCGGCATCGAACTGCGGCACGGTCCAGGCGAGCCGTCCGGTGAGGGCATTGACCCCGTACGTGGTGGGGACGGCATCAGCACCCTGTCGGACGACGACGGCGAGCAGCCCGTCGTCCTCGCCGACGACCTGCGCGGAACGCACCCGCCCGACCCCCGACAGCGACACCGGCAGGTCGATGCGCGCCCGGGCGACGGGGGCCCAGGTCGCCGCGTCGACCGCCAGGATCTCGACGGCCTCGTGGCCGACCGTCGTCCCGTGCCCGGCCACGCTGACCTCGAACGTGACGACCACGGCTGCCCGGCCGCGGACCGGCACGACGGCGGGCACCGCCGGCTCGGTGCCGGTCACCTCGACGGCCGGGGACGGCGTCGCCCCCGGCACCGTCACGTCGGACCCGGAGGTCGCGGGGTCGAGGGCCGGGATGGTCCGGCGGACGTCACCGGACCGGGTATCGACCACCTCGAGCAGGTCCGGCAGCGCGATCACGGCGTCGACACCGCGCAGGACGATCGGCAGCGGATCCGCGTCCGTGCGCTGCGGAAGCGCGACCCCCGAGGTGGCGAACGTCCGCGGCGGGTCGTGGGCCGGCGGCGACGCCAGCTCGGGGTGACGGCCGGCACCGGCGACCACCCGGACCACCACGAGCAGCGCGGCGACGACGATCAGCACGGCCGCGACGCCGAACCATCGCCGCCGGGCGGTCCACCACCCGGCGCCCGGCTCGCCGCGTGCACCCCACCCGGCCGCGCTCATCCGGACCGCACCTCGGCTGCCCGTAGCTCGAGGAGGAACTGCAGCAGCCGGGCGACCGCCACCGGATCCGGCACCCGGTGGCGGGCGAGGGTCTCGCCGTCCCCGACCTTCACCGTCACGTCGCCCGCGTCGTCGTCGAGGACGGCGAACGCGCGCTCGTCCGTGACGTCGTCACCTGCATAGAGGACGCCGCCCTCCCCGTCCGCCAGGGCGACCTCGCGCAGCCGTCGGAGCGCCGCACCCTTGGTGGCGTCGCTGACCGAGATCTCGACGACCTCCTTGCCCTGCAGCACGTGCACCCCGGGCCAGCCGGCCGGCCCGGCGAGCGCGGCGGCGGTGGCCGCGGCGGCCTCGGCGCGCTCCGCCCGCCGGGTGTGCAGCACCGCGGACGTCGGCTTGAGCTCCAGCGCCGCCCCGGGATGGTCGCGGACGATCCCCTGCAGGGCCGCGGTGACCCGGTCGAGCAGGTGCCGGGCCTGCGGGCCGAGCCGCGGCGCACCGCCGTCCAGACCCTCGGCGCGGGGCAGCGACTCGGTGGAGCCGAGCGCGCCGCCGCCGAACTCGGCACCGTGGCTGCCGACGAGCAGGGCGGCGGCCGGCGGCGCGGCCAGTTGACGCAGGGCGTCCAGGGGCCGGCCCGAGACCAGCGCCACGGTGGTACCGGGCGTCGCGGCCAGCCGGCGCAGCGCGTCCGACGCCTCGGGCAGCGGGCGGGCGTCCTGCGGATCGGCGACGATCGGCGCGAGGCAACCGTCGAAGTCGAGGGCTACCAGCGCCCGAGGCTGTGCGGCGAGGGCGCGGACGGCGCGCTGCAGGTCCGGCGGGAGGGCATCCATCCCTCCCATGATGGCCCCTCCGGCCGCCGAGGCGGCAGGCCGGGGCACCGGACGGTTCACCTGTCGGAATCCGCGCTGCCACCCACCGCGACCGCCAGCCGCGGGGTCGCCGGACCCTCCGCGTCGTCCGGGTCGAGCCGGTCCAGGGCGCGCAGGAAGTCCTCGGCCCACCGCTCGACGTCGTACTGGCGGACCCGCCGGCGCATCGCGCGCATGCGGCGGGCCTTCTCCCGGGGCGCGTCCCGGACGGCGTTGACGATCTGGTTCTTCAACCCGTCGATGTCGTGCGGGTTCACCAGGTACGCCTGGGCCAGTTCGATCGAGGCACCGGTGAACTCGCTGAGCACGAGCGCGCCGCCCTCGTCGAAGCGACTCGCGACGTACTCCTTGGCGACGAGGTTCATGCCGTCGCGCAACGCGGTCACCAGGAGCACGTCGGCAGCCAGGTAGAGGGCCGCCAGCTCGGCCCGCGGGAACGACTGGTGCAGGTAGTGCACGGCCGGCTTGCCGAGCAGCCCGTGGACGCCGTTGATCCGGCCGACGGTCACCTCGACCTCGTCGCGCAGCGCCTGGTAGCTCTCCACCCGCTCTCGGCTGGGCGTGGCCACCTGCACGAAGACCGTGCCGGGCCGGGCGAGGCGACCGTCGTCGTAGAGCTCCGAGACGGCCTTCAGCCGGTGCGGGATGCCCTTGGTGTAGTCGAGCCGGTCCACCCCGAGCAGGACGACGTCCGGGTCGCCCAGCTCCCGACGGATCGCGCGGGCCCGCTCGGCGACCTCCGGACGGCGGGCGGCCTCCTCCAGGGTCGCGGCGTCGACCGAGATCGGGAACGCGGCTGCGTGCACCGAACGGCGTCTCCCGCTGTCGTCCGGGACGAGCACCTCGCCACGCCGGGTCAGCAGGCCGGACCGCCGGCAGGCCCGCTGGAAGTTGGCCGCGTCGGCGGGGCGCTGGAACCCGAGCAGGTCTGCGCCGAGCAGCCCGTTGATCACCTGCCGTCGCCAGGGCAGCTGGGCGTAGATCTCGTAAGGCGGGAAGGGGATGTGGTTGAAGAAGCCGATCCGCAGGTCGGGGCGGATGTCCCGGAGCATCCGGGGCACCAGTTGGAGCTGGTAGTCCTGCACCCAGACGGTCGCGCCGCGGATCGCCTGCCGGGCCACCGCCTGGGCGAACCGCCAGTTCACCCGAACGTAGCTGTCCCACCAGTGCCGGTGGAACCGGGGCTGCACGATGACATCGTGGTAGAGGGGCCACAGCGTGGCGTTCGACATCCCCTCGTAGTAGTGCTCGACCTCCTCCTCCCCCAGCGGAACGGGGACGAGGTGCATCGACTGGGTGTCGAACGCCTCCGACGCGTCGCCGGGCGCGCCCTCCCACCCCACCCAGGCGCCGTCATGCCCGCGCATGATCGGCTCGAGCGCCGCGACGAGTCCTCCAGGGCTCGGCGCCCAGGTCGTCGTCCCGCCGGGCTCCTCCTTGCGGTCGACGGGCAACCGGTTGGCGACGACGACCAGGTCGTACCCTCCCGTCGCGGACCCGGTCATCGCGCACTCAGCGTGTCAGGATGTATCAGCACACCGCATCACCAACTCCGTCAGTCGCTCATGGTGACCATACCCGGCGAGCAGGGCGCGCTCTCCTTCAGTAGCGAACACCCTCCGCAACCGTCATGAAGTCCGAGCTACTGTGAGATTCACATCAAAATGTACTGTTTGTCACTAGTTCGCAGGGGTGTGGCCGGCCGACGGCGCCTCCGACACCCCAGCGGGCGGGCCACCTGACCCATGTCGGACCGGAGTGGATGTCCGTTCACGGGTGGGGCGACCGGCTTCGGGTCGCCACCGTACTGGAGGCGATCACCCGCGCCCTCCAGCGCCGCCCCTGGCTGCCGGCCACACCCGCACCCCTCCGATGCGGCAGACCCCGACCCGTGATCCCACCCCGATCGACCAACGACCGGCCGAGCGTCCGCCCCGAGGCGACCAGCCGGTCATGTCCCGCCTCGGCGATGTCCGGTTCCGGCCGGACCTCCGAGGACGACCGAGCTCCGGCGTGGATGCCGTCGGCCACTCATAGTGATCTTCGTCTCCACGGGATGCGCGGGGCGCGTCGCCCGGCGGTGCGACCGCGACGAGCAGGACTTGATCTTTAGAATGCTCCTTCGTGCACTGGAAATGGGTAACCCAGTTCTGAAGGAAGGACGAGGAAGAGCGGCACGACGGCAGACCGCGACGTTCCGTCCTGTGGAGCCGAGGTGAGACTCCTCCGGGCGGCCCGGTACGGCAGCCGGCGGACGCCGGCTGTCCGGTGACCGACTTTGCCGCCACCGGTCATGGCGGACGATGGACTGGCACACGACGCCTCGGGAACATCAGCAAATGCAGAACTCTCATCGCAGCGGACGCGCACTCCCGGCGGCCATGGCAGTCGCCGCCACAATAGCCGGGGTAGCCGCCTCGGCGACCTGGGCGACCGCCGCCTCCATTCCGCACGACCATATTTCCCGGCTGACCGGCACCGTGAGCCCCGACCAGGCCAGGTTCTTGCCGCTGCTGGAGGTCAAGAACGGTTGCCAGCCGTACGCAGCCGTCCAGGACGACGGCTCCTCCAGTGGCGGACTTAACGACAGGGGCAGCGAGTCCGGAGGGTGCCGGGGAAACGAGACCGGCCAGGTCATCGTTCGGTCACAATGCGAGAGTTCCGGGATCTGCGCCCACATGTATGCGTTGTTCTTCCCCAAAGATCAGGGCATCGTCGGCGGTGTCGCGGTACCCGGAGTGGGGCATCGCTATGAGTTCGAGAACGTCGTGGTATGGGTCAAGGGTGGGGCGATCGCAGCAGTGTCGTTCTCCCACCACCGAGGCTATGACATCAGGACAGCCGCGGACGTCACGATACGGGGAACGGCCGTGAGTGTGCAATATGACACCGGAGGCGATACCACCCACTCGCTCCGGCCCGGCGACGGCGGCGGATCACCCATGCCGGCGCCCGTCTCGCTGGAGAGCGTCTCCGCGGCCGCTCGTGCCACATTGAACGACCCCACCACCTTCGGAGGAATTGACTTTCCCGAACGGGAGGACATGTTCGCCACCAAGCTCAGCAAGGCGCGCCCCTCGTGGCTGTAGCGCGGTGGCCCCCAGGGCTCCGGTGCCCCGACCGCAACCGCCCACCGCATGGATCAGTTCCTGGACGCAAGAGCCTTCTTCGACGCACGTCCGGCGCGACCTCCGGAAACGGATGACGAGGCCCGGCTCTCCGAACAGTAATGAATACGGCTGGGTCCACCGCCCCACCGCTTCCCGCAGCACAGAGCCACGGATCGCTCGGATATCGGGCCCCATCGTCAACTCTGCGACCACACGACGCAACCGGACCAGTTCGGCGCGCTCGTCCTCACTGAACCCATCGTCGCCAGGTTCACCGCCTCCCTCATCAGGGACACCCCGGTTTGCGAGGGGGAACATACCTCGCCGTCCGGATCGGCCGTCCGGGTCCACCGTCCGGCGGCGGCCCACCGGTCATCCCGGCCCCCGTCCGGGGCGCATGGCCCTACTCTGGAGAACTCACCACTCGGCGTCCGGCCCGCACGATGGTGGAACTCGCCTGATCACGAAGAGTTACCGGGTTCGGCCGATCCGGTAGCCTCCGTCACCATCGCTCGAACCACGGACCCGAGGATGAGAACCTGATGTCGATGAGCAACTCCACACGCAAGACGTATCCCGTCACGGTCACGCGCCTGCCGGTTGTGCGCTGCACGGTCTGCGGTCGCACCGTCGCCACGGCGCGGTCGTCCGCGGCCGACGCCCTGACCGAGCATTACCGGCGCGCCCATCCGGAACTCCTCGGTGGCGACAGCGACTGAGGGCCGGTCCTGCTCCGCGGCGGCCGAACGTTTCGCGGTGGCCACGGCGCCCCGAGGCAAGGGCGACGTAGGCTCCTGCCCGTGATCAGCGCATCGGAGGCCGGAGCGAGCACCCGGCAAGCCCGAGTCCTGCGGCCCCGCGAGTCACGGTGGTTGCTGCGGCGATGCGGACGAAAGGGTCATGTCCTGGCGCATCTGGATGATGCGCTCGCCAGCCGTCTCACCGCCGGCGGCCCGGACGGCGACCTGCTGCGCTGCCTGCGCTGCGGCACGTTCGTCGACCCGTCATCGCCGGGACTGAGTGCGCAGGTCCTGGGTACCGGCCAGGCGCCGGTGACCCTGGCCGGGCTACCCCTCGTCCTGCGCGGAGCGCACGGGCGCAAGCTCGCGCTGCTCCGGGTGCTCGCGCTCGAACGCGGCGGTCGTGGGCTGCTGCTGATGGTCGCCGCGGCCGGGCTCGCCCAACTGGCCAGCAGCCACGTGGCCGTCGCGGAGTGGCTGGGCCAGGTGGCCAAGGCGGCGCAGCCCCTCGGCGACCAGATCGGCTGGGACGTCGCGCGCTCGCACGTCCTGGAGGAGGCACGATCCCTCCTCGGCAACTCGGCGGGCACCTTCACCCTCGTCGCCTGGCTGGCCGCGGGATACGGGATGCTCCAGATCGTGGAGGGCGTCGGGCTGTGGGGCGGTTGGCGCTGGGCGGAGTACCTGGCCGCGGTCGCCACGTCCGCCTTCGTCCCGCTGGAGCTCTACGAACTGCTGGACCGTCCGACCCTGCTGAAGGTGGCGGCCCTGGCCGTCAACCTCGTGGCGGTCGGATATCTGGTGGTCAAGGGACGGCTGTTCGGCGTCCGGGGCGGGCACGCCGCGTACCTCGCCGAGGTACGCGACGCCACGCTCCTGGCTGACGAACTGGTGGTCGCCGACCGTGACCCGGCCGAGCTCACCGGTCACCACCTGCTGTAGCCGCCGGCCGGTGTGAGCGGGACCAGCCGCCGGCGCACGCCGGAGCGTGTCCATCGTCACTCCTGCGGGATTCCCGGCCCGGCGTCAGGCCGCGCCGGGCCCGGGCCGGACGTCCCGGCCGGCGCGGCGGCCCACCACGCCACCGGCCATCCGAGGACGAGCGCGAGCGCGACGCTCACCACGTGACCCACCGCTGCGACGTCCAGGTCGGCCAGGCCGCCGAAGAGCGACGGCGCGAGGACGGCGAACCCCACGGCCCCGACGACGCGGCCCCAGCGCGTCCCGTGCCCGAGCGCGGCCACCAGCGCGGCCACCACCACGTAGGACGGGCCGATGTCGCTCATCAACCGGTCGGATCCGGGGAGGGCGCCGGTGCCGATCCGGTACGCGACCAGCCCCTGGGAGACGAGCGTGGCCAGCAGGTGGACGGCGAACGCCAGGGTCAGCGCCCGCCAGGCCCCGAACCGCACCCCGAGCGCGGCCAGGCCGGCCAGGCCGAGCACCGCCCAGGCCACCAGCTCGCCCTCCGTCACGAACGCGGAGAGGAGCAGACACGGCAGCGGGTGGTCGCCCAGATTGGCCAGATCGGTGCTCACGTACCGCAGCCAGGCCTCGCGGCTGCGGTCCGGCAGGGCGTCCACGCTCAGGGTCCCCGCCACCAGCAGCAGCGGGTACGGAAGGGCGGTCAGCACCGCCCGGCCGACCCGCCGGAGCGGATCTTCCGGACGGCCGCCCTGCGGCCGCCGGGGACCGGTCGGATCACGGAGCTCCACCCGGCCATCCTGCCCTGACGGCCCGTGCCCACGGTCGACCCGGCCCACGAAGTCGACCCGACCCACCGAGGAGCCGCGCCGAGGGATGCGGACAATGGACGCGATGAGACGCTTGCTGCGCCGGTCGGCCGACCCCCGGGTAGGCGTGCGCCTGGCCGCCCTGGTGGTCCTGATCGTGGCGCTGGCCGTGGTGGGCGCCACGATCGGCGTGCCCGACCTCGGCACCGTCCGATCGTGGATCGCGGCCCGTGGCCCGCTGGCCCCGGTGGCGTTCGGCGCCGTCTACGCGCTCGCCGTCCCCGCCCCGGTGCCGAAGAGCGTGCTGAGCACGGCGGCCGGGCTGGCGTTCGGCATCCCCCTGGGTGCCCTCGTCGTGGTCGCAGGCGGGACGGCGGGCGCGCTGCTGGCGTTCCTCGTCGGCCGCTGGTTGGGCCGGGACGCCGTCGCGGCCCTCACCCGGGGGCGGCTTCGGCAGGTGGACGACCTGGTGCAGCGGCACCCGGTGGCTGCGGCCCTCGTCGTCCGGCTGGTGCCGGCGCTGCCGTTCACCATGCTCAACTACGCCTGCGGGGTGACCGCGATGCGGGCGAGGCACTTCACCCTGGGCACCGCGATCGGGATCACCCCCGGGACCACGGCGTTCGTCGCGCTGGGGAGCATCGGCGGCCAGCTGTCGCCGTGGATTCCGGTGAGCGCGTCCGCGGTGCTGGCGGCCCTGACACTGGGCACGGGGGTCGCCCGTCACCGGACCGTGCGGCGCCGCGACCAGCCCGGCCCGAGCAGTCCTGACCACGGCCGGCGAACACCTCCAGACACCAAAGGTAACTATCCGACTACCCCATGACGGCACATGTCAGGACTTTCCTGGACGGCATTGCGAGGTCAGCGCGAATCGGGTCAGACTCGCAGACCGGGATCAGCTGGAGCCCAGACGTCTGGCGCCCAGACGTCCATGGCTGCCCCGGAACGGTCGCGGTCCTTGACGGGGGAGGAATCCATGCAGCCTGCGCTGCGGTCGACCCCCGAGGCCAGGACGGGTCGTCCGGCGGTGTCCGGGGCTGATCGGCCCCCGACGCACTCCCGCCGCGCCCGGGCCGCGCGGCGGCGGGTCGCGCTGGCCGCTGCCGTGCTCGCCCTGCTGGTGCCCTTCGGGCTGGCGCTGGGCCTGTCCTGGGCCACCACGGGCGCCCAGCTGGACGCCGCCGAGCTGGAGCGGGAGGGCGGCCACCTGCTGCGCCCGCTGGTCCGGCTGGTGGCGGTGACGGTCGACGCGCAGAGCGCCGCCGTGGCCGGTGCGATCATGAACGTGGCCGCGGTCCGGTCGGCCCTGCGCGAGGTGGACACCGCGCAGGCGCTGGTGGACGGCGCCCTCGGCACCTCCCGACGGTGGGCCGACCTGCGCTCCCGGGTCGAGGACCTGCTGGCCACCGCCCCGCGCGGACCGGTCGCCTACACCCGGTTCTCGACCGTGGTGCACCTGCAGACCGCACTGGTCACGGCGATCGGCGACGCGTCCGGGCTGGTTCTCGACCAACACCTGGACGCCTCCTACCTGCTGGACACCGCCCTGGTCCGGGCCCCGGACGTCCTGGTCAGCGCGGGCCGGGCGGGCGATCTGACGTTCCTCGCCGAGCGCCGGGGACCCTCGTCCGGGAGCGGGTCGCTGCCGTCCGCGGTCGCCTTCACCACGGTACGGGTGGAGGCGGACGCGATGGACGAGGGCCTGCGCAAGAGTTTCGCCAGCACCACCAGCCGGTCACTCGGCCCGGGACTGCTGACCCAGCTGGACAGCCTGCAGAGCGCGGTCGCCCAGTTCGCCCCGCCCCTGGCCGCCGTCGGCGCGGACCCGTCAGCCCGCAGCTCGTCCGAGGTGGGGCCGGCGCGCGGCGCTGTCCGGGACGCGGTCGTGGCGCTCGAGTCCGCTGCGCTCGACCAGTTCGACCGGCTGCTCGACCAGCGGGTCCGCTCCGCCCGGGACACCCGCCACCTGCTGCTCCTGTCCACCGTGGCCGGGCTGGTCGCTGCCGGCGTGGCCTGGGTGCTGGGCCTGCGACGCGAACCGGCGCCCCCGCAGCGGGTGCCCGTGGACGGCGACCCGCTCGGCGCCGACCCGCCGGACGGCGTCCGGACCGACCCAGGCCCGACGGACGACGGTTCGGCCGGGGCCGGATCGGCTCACCAAGGCAGCTCGCCGTGATCCTCGACCGGCTCTCGGTCCGGGGTCGGGTCAACCTGCTGGCTTTGATCCCGCTGCTGGTCGCGGTGCTCCTCGAGGTTCCGGTACTGACGGCCAGCGTCCACTCCGCCCGCTCGGCGTCCCGGCTGGCCCGCACCGCGGAGCTCACCCGCCAGGTGGGCCTGCTCGTGGAGCAGATCCAACTCGCCCGACTGAGTTCGCTCGCCTACCTCAGCGGCCGGACGGCGAGGCCGGAGGAGCTCGTCGGCCAGCTGCAGGACGTCGAGGACCGCCGCGCCGACCTGCTCGACCAGGTGAACCCCGGGGAGCGGCCCGCGCTCGTCACCGCCCTGGACCAGGTCCACCTGCTGGGTGGGATCAGCGGCAGCCTCTCCGGGCGGTGGCCGGACGGCGAGTCGGCCGACCGGGCGTTCACCACCCTGATCCGCCCGCTCATCGACGGCCTGGACCTCGCCCACGTCCCGGGCGACCCCGCGCGCGTCGGCGCGTTGCAGTCGCTCGATGCCCTGCTCCGGGCGGACGAACAGGCCGACTGCCGGGCCGGCGAGCTGCTGCTCGCCGCGATCGACCCGGACCGGCGCTCCCTGGCACTGGCCGACGCGCACGACGACCAGGTGCTGCAGCAGGCCGCCACGGACTGGTTCCGCCGGCTCGCCACGCCCGACACCGACCGGTTCTTCACGCTCGCGGACACCAGCAAGGCCGCGTCCCGGCTCACCGCCGCCGAGACCCAGCTGCGCCGCGCCGGCACCGCCCGGGTCGGCGCACCCCTGGTCGCCGAGGTCTACGCAGCCGCCCGGTCACAGACCGTGCTGCGGCAGGTCGTCGAGCTGCAGGTCGTCCGAGGGGTGGCCGCCAACGCCGAGGGCGACCTGCGAACGGCTCGGTTCGTCAGCGTCGGGCTCGGCGGCGGCGCGCTCGTCTTCCTGATCGCCGTGCTGCTTCTGTCCGTGACGGTCGGTCGGTCGGTGTCGGCGCCGCTCCGCCGGCTCACGGACGCTGCGGGAACGGTCGCCGACCTGGCCCACGAGGAGCTGCGGCGGGTCGCGGACGAGGACGGCGAGAGCTCGACGACACCCCGGCTCACGGCGATCCGGGTCCGCAGCCGGGACGAGATCGGCGACCTCGCGGAGGCCTTCAACCGGGTGCAGGCGACGGCCGCCGCGCTGCTGGAACGGCAGGCCCTGATCCGCCGCAACGTGGCCGCGATGTTCGCCAGCGTCGGGCGCCGCACGTCCAACCTGGTCGGCCGGCAGCTGGCGCTCATCGACGCGTTGGAGCGCGCGGAGGAGCGCCCCGACACCCTGGCCACCCTGTACCGGCTCGACCACACCGCGACCCGGCTCCGCCGGAGCGCGAGCAGCCTGGTCGTCCTGTCCGGCGGCTCGGAGAGCCTCGGAGAGCTGCGGCCGGTGCCGGTGTGCGACCTGGTCCGCGCCGCGGTCGCCACGGTGGAGGACTACCACCGGATCACGCTGCACCGCCTGCCGCGACGTCACGTGGTGCCGGCCGTCGTCAGTGACCTGGCGTTGTTGCTGGCGGAGTTGCTGGAGAACGCGCTGACCTTCTCGCCGCCGAGCACCACGGTCGACGTCATCGGCCGCGCCACCCACGACGGCGGCTGCCGGGTGACCATCGTCGACCGCGGGATGGGCGTGCCACCCCAACGGCTCGCCGAGGAGAACAGCCGGCTCCGTCGGCGGGAGCGGCTCGACCTGGCTCCGAGCGAGGTGCTCGGCCTGTTCGTCGTCGGCCGGATCGCCCGCCGGCACGGGATCATGGTGCACCTGGCGCCGACCGAGCCGTCCGGCCTCACCGCCGTGGTGACGTTCCCGCCCAGCCTGCTGGTCGCGGGCACGCCGGCATCCGCACCGGTGGCCGAACCCGCACCCACCCCAGCGATCGAGCGGGCACGCACGACGCCGGGAACACCGCCGCGTCCGGGCACCCGGGGACCCACCGACGGGCGCGGTGCGCCCGCGACGGCGGCCGGGCTGCGGCGCCGCGTCCGTGGCACCCACTGGGCGGGCACGCCGGTACCGTCGGCAGCCCACCCGCCGCCGACGGTACCGGCGTGCCCGGGTGTGACGGCCCGGCCGGAACCGCCGGAGGCGGTCCTGGCCTGGGCGGAGGACCTCGAGGCCGCGTTCACCCGGCAGGTGGCGCCCGACGACGTGCCCACCGAGAGGCCCGGCTGCGGCCGGGACGCCAGACAGGTAGAACGACAGGGAGAACGAGGATGACTGACACCACGTCCGAGCTCAGCGAGCAGGCGAAGGACTTCACCTGGCTGCTGGCGCGGTTCGCTCACGACACCACCGGGGTCGTCGACGTCATCGCGGTGTCGTCGGACGGGCTGTTGATGGCCGCGGCCGGTGATGCCGACCGGGCGAGCAGCGACCGGCTGTCGGCGATCGTCTCGGGGATCGTCAGCCTCGCCGGAGGCGCGGGCGCGAACCACGGACTGGGGCCCTTGAACAAGGTCATCGTGGACGGCGAAGGTGGCTACCTGATCGTGATGGCGATGGGCGCGGGCGCTCTTCTCGGCGTCGTCGCGGCGCGCTCGGCCTCGCTCGGGACCGTCGCCTACGAGGCGTCGCTGTTCATCAACCGGACCAACGGCCTGCTGAACCCGCAGCTGGTCAACGAGCTGAGGAACTCGGTGAGCGGATGACCGGCCGCCCCGAGGACACGCCGACGACGGGCGCGCTGGTCCGACCGTTCCTGGCCGACCCGGAGGCGCCACCCCTCGCCGGGCCGCCCGTCGCGCAAGCGCCGGTACGCCCCTTCCTGCTGACCGCGGGCCGGACCGCACCGGCCGACGAGTACCCGGTGGAGACCCAGATCGTGATCACCCGCCGCGGGGAGCGAGCCGTCGAGACCCTCACGTTCGAGTACCGGGACATCGTCGCGATATGCACCGAGCCGGTGGCCGTGGCGGAGATCGCCGCTCAGCTGGGCCTGCATCTGGGCGTGATCCGCGTGCTGGTGGCCGACCTGCAGCAGCAGGGGATGGTCACCACCCACCACCCCGAGACCGCCCCCGCGGACGACGTCGACGTGATCCAACGGGTGATCCATGGCCTCCGCCACCGTGGCTGAACCCGAGGAGCGCCGACGCCCACCCGTCGCGGTGAAGATCCTTGTCGCGGGCGGCTTCGGCGTCGGGAAGACGACCACCGTGACGACCCTCTCGGAGATCGCGCCGTTGACCACCGAGGCGGAGATGACCTCGGTCGCGGTCTGTGTCGACGACGGGTCTGCCATCCCCGGCAAGACGACGACGACGGTGGCGATGGACTTCGGCCGGATCACGATCGACTCCTCGCTCAAGCTCTACCTCTTCGGGACCCCCGGCCAGGACCGGTTCGGGTTCATGTGGGCCGACCTGGCCCGCGGCGCGCTGGGGGCGCTGGTGATGGTCGACGGCCGCCGGCTCGAAGACTGTTACGCCCCGGTGGACTACTTCGAGCGGATGGGCCTGCCCTTCGTCGTCGGGGTCAATCTGTTCGACGGGACGACGGTCCACGACCTGGAGACCATCCGCTGGGCTCTCGCCGTCGACCCGGTCGTCCCGGTGATCGCGTTCGACGCCCGGGACGCCACGTCGGCGCGGGACGCCGTCCTGGTGGTCCTCGACGAGGCGCTGGCCCGCGCGCGGCGGCGACGTCCCACCGACGTCTCGCGATGAGACACCCAGGCAGGCAGGTCGGGGCGGGAATCCACCGAACGGCTGACCGACCGGCCTGGGCGCGTCACGATGTGGCGGCAGGTCCCGGAACCGATCCGGGGCGGGTGGATCGGAGATCGAGGGGTGAGCACGCTGGCTGGGGGGTCGTGCGCCGGCTCGGCGCGGCGGGGGCGCTCGGCGTCCTCGGCGCGCTCACCCTGCTGGGCGGCCTGCCGTCGTCCCCGGCCACTGCCCGGGCGGCTCCCCCACCTCCCGGCACCGGACAGCACCCCGGAGTGGGCCCCGCAGTACGCCCTGCCGACGCCGGCGCACGACGGGCGGCAGGTCGACATCGTGCTCAGCCCGCACCC
>DATDMG010000253.1:0-2134 GCA_036518955.1 Kineosporiaceae bacterium
TGATCGGCTACCCAACCGGCTGAGCAGCCATGACCGCAGGCTTTGCCACCTGTGACCTTCAGCAGCAAGTGGCCGCCAAACGATCGTGTGCTATCACCTGGGATAATGGCCGGAATCCCGGGTGCTGCCACACGTGGCGCCAGGCTTGGGACGTGCAGGGCACCTACCCTCCTGGCCGCCGTGCTCGATCCCTTGGAGATGTCGTTGTCCGCGAACGCCGTGCCGATCTGCTGGACCAGCCGCGACTCGGTGTAGGCGGTCATCGCCACCCACCCCACCCACCCGGGCGGCGGCTCGGGACGGAGTGGCCACGTCAGCCGCGGGCAGCCCCGACCCCGGCTGACGGCGGCTACCGCCGACGTCGCGGCGTGCTGACCATGATGCATCCGCCGGGCACCGGGATCATGCGGAACTGGTTGTCGTCGTAGGGCCATTCCTCGTCGTCGACCGGCTCCCGGTTGATCGCTCGCCGCACAGGCTCCGGCAGGGGGGCCGGCTCCGGCAGCGGCGGCACCGGCGTGATCCGGCCCCGGACGGCGGTGCTGACCGCCGAGCGCCGCGTCATCGCCGCCCCGCAGGCGGCGCACGTCGTCCGGTCACCAGGATTGACGGCCTCGCAGACACTGCACTGCCAGGGCGCGCTCATCGCGGCCGTCGCTCCTCGAGCTTGCCCAGCAACGTGCCCAGCAGCCGCCGACCGACGGCCGGGTGCGTCGTGGTCTCGGACGGCGGGGCCGGGGCGGGCGCCGCGGGGGGTGCCTCGGCGTCGGCGGCGGACGACGCGGCGGCCCGCAGCCCCTTCCCCCGCAGCGCGGATCCCACGGCGGGGGCCGGACGGCCCGCCGTTCCGGCGGCGCCGTCCACGGCCCCACGAGGGATGGTGGGGGCGCGGGCCGGCAGCGGAGCGCGCGCCCTGGTGACGCCGGGCGTCACGCGCAGGTCCATGAGCTGGGCGTGCACCTCGCCGATGGCGGGACGGGTACGGACGTCGCCCGACATCATCCGGTCGATCAGGGTCACCACGGGGCCTGGGGCCGCAGTGGGGTTGACCGCCAGAGTCTCGCCGTTCAGGACGGCGATCGCCGGTTCGTGGTAGGCGGGATCGAAGGGCGGCGGGGCACCGGTGAGGTACTCGGTGTAGATCAGTCCGAGGGCGAAGATGTCGGACGCTTCCGTGAGCTCGCCGGGGTGGGCGCTGCCCTGGATGTAGCGCACCAGCTCCGGCGAGTAGTAGTTCATCGTCCCGATGATGTCCTCGGGCGGCGGCGGGCTGCCGACCACGTAGGAGCTGTCGAAGTCGATGAGCTTGGTGGTGTATCCCCGCTCGGTCCGCTTGATCAGGATGTTGCTCGGCTTGAGGTCGCTGTGGACGATGTGAAGGTCGTGCAGGATCTTCAAGCTGTGCGCGGCAGTCTTGAGGAGCACCAACCGGGTCGCGAAGTCGAGCCTCGCGACGTCCGCGGGCTCGAGCCCCGCCATCTCGACCTTCTCGGTGACCTTGTAGTACTTGGCGCCCTCGCGGAAGAAGTCCAGGGTCGCGATGAGGTTCCCGCCGTAACTCGTCAGAGGTGCCATCGCGGCCATGATCCCCCGATGGTGCGCCTCGAACGCCGCGCACCGGGCACGCTTGCGCGCCTTGGTACGGGCGCTGCCGGGCGCGTCGTCGTCCGGGTAGGTCGGGCTGAGGAAGCGTTTGATGAAGTACTCCCGGCCGGCGCGCTGCGCGAAAGTCCACTCGCTCAGCCCGGCACCCACCACGCGGAAGTCCTCCAGCAGCCGGTAGCCCTGGATGACGTCGCCCGCCCGGAAGACCGTCGGCGCAGTCATCGGGTCTCCCGTCCCGCGTGCAGGTAGCGCTCGTAACCGGGTTTGTAGCGGCCCCAGAGCCGCTTCTCGGTGCTGCTGCGGCGGCGTTCGAGGTCCTCCAGCGCGCGCCGCGCCTGCTCGATCTCGGCCGCCAGGTCGTCGAGCGGGTGGATGCTCTCCTGCTCCAGCTGCGCCGTGCGGGCGGCGAACAGCCGCCGGAAGCCGGCGTGGTCCGCGCCCACCCCCAGGAGCGCCATCGAGGCGTCGTCCCCAGTCACCGCTGTCATCGCGTCCCGAAGCACCGCCGACCAGCTCGTTGTGTCGGTCG
>DATDMG010000254.1:0-11009 GCA_036518955.1 Kineosporiaceae bacterium
CAGAGTTCGGAGCGCTCGGCGGCGGTGGCCACCCGAGCCCGCATCGGTCGGGTCTCCCCGCCGGCGAACGCGACCCGGACCTCCGGGTGGGCCTGCAGGTTGAGGAACCATGCCGGGTGACGGTCGTCGCCGCCGCGGGAGGCGACGACCACCAGTGTGTTCCCCAGCCTCAGCGGAGCGGTGAGGAGCACGGTCCGCGGCTGGCCGCTCTTGCGGCCCGTCGTGGTGAGCTCCAGCGCCGGCATGCCGGAGACGTGCCAACCGACCCGCCCACCGCTGATCGTGAGGAGGGCGCGATGTGCCGCGTTCATGGCCTTGAGGGTGAGATCACTGGGCATCGGCTGCATTATGCCGTCAACCGTCCCGCAGGTCCAGCCCCATCCTCGCGAGCAGAAAGATCCGGCCTGACGCCAACCCGGCCATCCCGGGCGTATCACCCCACGGGATGAACACATGGCTGCTGCCACAGCTGTCGAGGAGCCCACCGTCGCGGAGGGTCGGGCGGCGGCATCTGCCGGCGGCGTCCGGTGCGGCCGCGGCGACGTGACGGGCGAGCTCGCGCCACCCACGTCCCGAGGAGGCGTCGTCCTCGAACCGTCGGCCGATGGCTTGATCGCAGCGGACCATCAGGTCCGGATGGTCAGGACGCCACGTCCCAGTGTTCGGTGATCCGCCCCGCGGAGACCCGGAAGATATCCAGCAGGACCGAGTCGGGTGACCCCAGCTCGGTGAAAACCCAGACCAGATCCCCGTCGCCGAGCGTGGCCAACTGGGCGGAAGAGGGGTCCGCCGACGCCGACCCGCTGCCGGCTCCCGGTGTCGTACTCGCCGGTGCGGGCGCCGCGAAGAGTTCCTTGACGGCAGCCAGGCCGTCCTTGGCCGCTGGATTGTGCTGCCGGTATCCGTTGTCCCAGTACTGGTCCAGCACTGCGGATTCGCCCGCCTGCAGACGAGCATAGGCGGTGCTGGCCATGACCCGGTGGGAGTCCTCCTGTGACTCGGTCAGGGTCGGAGCCGTACCGCCCGGGTACCGGTAGACGTCGCTGAAGAGTGAGTGGCCGCTGGCGGTGGTGGCCGGGACCTTCTGACGGGTGGTCCACAGCTCTGCGATGCGATCACCGTCGAACCGGTAGAGGTCGCCCCATGCTTCGCCGGTGTCCTCGCGCTCCGGACGGGTCGTCAGCTGCCAGTGGACGGCCACCAGGTTGCCGTCCGAGGCCAGGTGCTTGATGACGGCCCGCGCACCGGGGACCTCCTGGCGCAGCTTGGCGAAGTGCGTCGCGATGTCGCGCGCCCCCGAGGGTGAGCCGTGCACCCTGGCGGCCGGTTCGGCGAGCGTCGCGAGCTGGGCACTTCCTCCTGACGGGGAGAACAGCTCACCGTAGAGCCCGCGGACTCTGCTGGCGCGGCGCTGCTCGGCTACGCCGTCCATCCGGTCACCGGCTGTGCGGTCGAGGACGGGCGCCGAGCCGGACGCCGGGGCCGGCGCCGAGGAGGAACGACTCGCCAGTGGTGAAGCCGTCGTCGAGCCGGCGCCGCTGCCGCATGCCGTCAGTCCCGCAGCCGCAGCCATGGTGAGCCCGACGCTGATCGCGTACTTCATCGGCAGGTCAGGAAGGTTCATGACGTCTCCTCGGACGCGTCGGCGAGTGGGGGCTCACGCGCCCGGTACGGTGGCGAGTGCGCCCGGGGGACGATTACTGATTAATGTCTTAACCGCAAGGCGGACCCGCGCCGGACCCCGCCAGGCGGGCGACCGGCAGCTCGCCCGGCAGGCGATCCCCCGCTCGGCTGACGGGTCGTCGGGCAGGGCGGGGAATCGTTCGACCCCAGGTGGCCGTCGGTGCCGCTGGCACCAGTCCTCGCAGGCTTCCCGACGGCCGCGGGAGAAGCACGTCCTCGTGCACAGGCGCCGGCGGCCGGCCGCAGCTCACCTCGGGATGCGGGCACCCGACGCCGCGAGGCCACAGCCACGACGCGCACGCATCCGCCGTCACCGGCCGGCGGTCTTCGGACGGGTGAAGGGGAAGAGCACCGTTTGGCGGATGGACGCACCGGTGAGCATCATGAGGAGGCGGTCGATGCCCATGCCGAGCCCGCCGGTCGGTGGCATGCCGTACTCGAGTGCGAGCAGGAAGTCTTCGTCAACCACCATCGCCTCAGGGTCGCCGCCGGCGGCGCGCAGGGATTGCTCCTGCAGCCGGGCTCGCTGTTCGACGGGGTCGGCGAGTTCGGTGTAGGCGGTGCCGACCTCGGAGCCGAAGGCGACGAGATCCCAGCGCTCGGCGAGGCGGGCGTCGGACCGGTGCGGGCGCGTCAGGGGAGAGACCGCGGCGGGGAAGTCGATGTAATAGGTGGGGTGGACGGTCACCGGTTCGACCAGGTGCTCGTACGCCGCGAGGACGAGATCGGCGGCGCTGGCGTCGCCGATGACGTCGATGCCGGCGCGCTCGCACAGGGGTTGTAGGCGCTCCGGGGGCGTGTCAGGGTCGATCTGGGTGTCGAGGGCAGCCGAGACCGCTTGGTAGACGGGAACCACCGGCCAGTCGCCGGACAGATCGTACTCGCGCAGGTGCCCGCCCGGTTCCGGTCGGGACACCACCGGCGAACCGAACGCTGCGCGGGCGGCGCACAGCACCAGGTCTCGGACGAGCGCGCGCATGTCGTGGTAGTCGGAATAGGCCTGGTAGGCCTCCAGCATCGTGAATTCCGGGTTGTGCGTGGCGTCGGCGCCTTCGTTGCGGAAGTTCCGATTGAGTTCGAAGACCCGGTCCACCCCGGCGACGCAGAGTCGCTTGAGGTACAGCTCCGGCGCGATCCGCAGGTAGAGGCGGGCGTCATAGGCATTGCTGTGCGTGATGAACGGGCGGGCGTTCGCTCCGCCGTGGACGGCCTGGAGCATCGGAGTCTCCACCTCGAGGAAGTCCTTGCTGTGCAGGTGCTCCCGCAGGGCTCGGACGACAGCGCTACGCGTCCTCAGCATGGCGGTGGACTCCGGGTTGGTCACGAGGTCGAGATAGCGCCGGCGTACCCGCATCTCCGGGTCGGTCAGGCCCTTTCTCCGGTCGGGCAACGGGTGGAGGCACTTCGAGGTGATCGTCCATTCCTTCACCAGGACGGACAGTTCGCCCCGTTCTGAGGTCACCACTTCCCCGCTGACACCGACCTGGTCGCCGAGGTCCGCTCCGGCCCGCCACCCGGCCAGATCGCACTGCCGGGCGTCCAGCATGAGTTGCAGCGAGGCCGAGAGGTCCTGGATCACGGCGAAGCAGAGACCGCCGTGGTCGCGTAGGGCGACGACCCGGCCCGCCACCGTGACCTGATGCCCGGTCCGTGCGCCTGGTCCGAGATCGGTGAAACTGCTGACGACCTGCGCGAGGTCGTCCCGCCGGTCGAACGTGGCCGGGTACGGGTCGGTCCCGGCTGCTCGCAGCCGCATCAGCTTCGCCAGCCGGACCCGGACCTGTTCGGGCCGGCGCACCTGCTCCGGCGGGCGATGTGCGGTCTCGCGCTCAAGGCGGTGGACCTCGGTGACGAACTGGGTGTCGACGGTGTCGGTGGGCAGGACCTTTCCCGGTGTCCGGGACGGGAGGAAGCCCTCCAGCGCGCCGGCCACGATCCCGACCCGTGTCAGCCGGCGGGTTGCGGAGTAGCAGAGGAACCGCGGACGCCACTGCGGCCCGTACTTGGCGTTCGACCGGTACAGCGACTCCAACTGGAAGAAGCGAGAGGCAAGGGCGAGGGTCCGGTGCCACGCGCGCAGGACGGGGCCTGCACCGATCCGGTCGCCGGTGGCGAACACGGCGCGGAACATGGCGAAGTTCAGGGAGATCCTCTTCACCTCCAACCGCGGGCACGCGGCGACGATCTCCGCGATCAGGTACTCGTTCAGCCCGTTGTCCGCCGTCCGGTCCCGTCGCATGAGATCCAGCGACAGCCCGCGCCGTCCCCACGGGACGAACGACAGCAGGGCCCGCAGTTCGCCCTGTGCGTCGAGGGCTTCGACCATGACGCACTGTGCGTCGGTCGGGTCGCCCAGCCGCCCCAGCGCCATCGAGAAGCCGCGTTCGGTCTCCGCACCCCGCCAGCGCTGTGCCTGCTCCTGCAGGTGGGCCATTTCGTCAGCCGGAATCTCCGCGTGCCGGCGGATCCGGGCGGTGTAGCCGGCGCGCTTCACCCGGGTGACCGCCTGCCGCACCGGGCGGCGATCCGCCCCGGTCAGCCGGAAGTCATCGACGTGGAGGACCGCCTCGTCCCCGATCTCCAGTGCTCGTAGACCGGCGCTGCAGTACACCCGCGCGCCACGTTCGCTGGCACCGAGAACACCCGGTGTCCAGCCGAAGGCACGAGCTTCGGTCAACCAGGCGCGTACGGCATCGTGCCAGGCGTCCGGGTCCCCGATCGGGTCGCCGCTGGCGACACTCGTGCCGGCCAGGACCCGGTAGCTGACCGCCGCACGGCCCGAGGGCGCGAACACCAGGCTCTTGTCGCGGCGAGTGGCGAAGTAGCCGAGCGAGTCGTCCTCGCCGTACTCCGCGAGCAGGGTGCGCAGCCTGAGCTCATCGTCGCGGGTGCTCAGACGGCGGGTGCTCACGCCCCGGAAGAACACGACGACGGCGGCGACCACCGCGGAGGTGGTCAGCACGTCCAGCAGGGTGTCCAACCAGGCCGGGCCGACGCCGACCCCAGCCTGGCGCAGTTCGATGATGCCTCCGGTCGCGTGGTCGGTGACCCACGCGAGCCGCTCCCAGCCGCCGGTCAGCTGTCTGGTCATGGTGGCCAGCGCCACGCCGAACACGACGACCGACGCCACCCCGCCGAGCAGCGTCAGCGACGCCCGCCACCAGGAGCCCGGCGCCAGCCTGGCGGGGAAGGCCGGCCGCGCGCACCACAGGACCACGACCAGCAGGAACGACGTGCCGGCGTGGCCCGCCGCAACCCACAGTTCGCCGGTTACGTCCACCGTCCCGTCGAGAATCTCTGCGGGCGCGGCCGCGAGCAGAGCTGCCCAGGCCGCTTCGACCGCGACACCGACGATCTGGAACAGCATGAGCGTGAGCAGCGCGGCCCGTTTCCGTCGTCCCAGGGCGGCGGCGAGGACCGCGAGCATCACCGTCGGCACGAAGGAACCCTCCACCTGGAGGTTGACCCATCCGAAGGCGTCGGTGACCACCTCTCCGACCTGGCCGGCCTCGCCCAGCACGAGCAGGGCCAGGCAGGCCGCCACCGCCACTTCGACAACTGCCACCACGCCCCGCGCGAGGTGATCCCGCCAGCTCATCGTCGGCTCAGCCGGTCCCGGCCGGCGGCCCGGGCGCTCTCGACCATCCCCATCGCGTCCTGCCTGGCCGGGATCGCCGGGCCGATCCTTGGCTCGCACGCCACTCCTCTCGCACACGTCATGACCAGGACCGGTGACACGCCAGCTCGGACCGGCCTCGCCCGGCGCCGGCGCCTGCTGCCCGGTCCGTGGGGCCGCAGCCTCCGAGTGTTCGCACCGCGCGGTTCAAGCCGGTTGGGCGTCGTCCGCTCGCCATTGGGGCGGCTGCGACGATCGTTGCCCGGTATACCGGAGCAGGGAGACGGCCCGAACGGCGAGGCTGACCTTCAGATGGTCGAGAACGGGGTCGAAGAAGGTCCGCCGATGTGCCGCGTCGGTGAGGACCGCAACGACGAAGTAGAGCGCCGAGAAGCCAGCAATGAAAAGGCACACCTGCAGCTCTTCGTTCGCCATCGGCACCTGAATGCCGAACAACGTGCCCGGGGTGGGTGCGTGGTTCGTCCACGACCGGATGGCCTCCTGGGGCACGGCCAACCAACCAAGGACGGCGAAGATGACGAAGGCCAGGATGCCCACGACCACAGCCTGGAGCAGCTGGGTCAGCAGCAGCATGAAGACCATGTTCGCGCGTTCGATGCGCGTGAGGGGAGGTGCCGGCTCAGTGCCGCCGTTCGCGCCGGTGGCGAGTGCGTGGAAAGGATGTTCAGCAGGCAGATCAACCTCCGGTGATGATCCGGACAAGCCCGTCATGGAGCGCAGTTCAGCCGACATCACGGAGAGCAGGAACGGCGCGCTCACGATGCCGAAGAACGCGAGGATCAGCCACACCCGGCCGCGCTGCACCATTCCGGCGGTCTGCCAGATCTCGGTGGTGAAGAAGCCGAACACGGTCACCAGGAGCAGCAACGGCAGCGAGCGGCTGGTCATCGGCCCGATGTCACGCAACTGACGGAGGGCGGCCCGCAGGGACCAGCAGAAGACCGAACCCATGCCGACCGCGGTGAGCGCGAGATCGGACAGCATCAGCCAGACGACCGCGGGCGTGGTGCGGACGATCAGGTCTCTGGGCCGCCCCCGCACGACAGCCGGAAGCGCTCGACGCCTGAACCATAGTTCCGCACTGCGTCGTTCCCGATCAGAGTCGAGCAGCACCCTCGTGATCCCCTCGACTCGCCCCTCGCCGACTGTTCCGTCTCGCCCCTATCTAGATCACCGCCACCGAGCTGGCACGGTGGCATTTTAGGGCATCTGTCCACGTGGCGGGACCGGCGGACACGACTCCAGCCACTCGGCGGGGCAACGCCAGCCAGGTGGCGGGGTGCGTGCCCGGGCCGGCGAGGGGCTCGTTCGGTCCGGGTGATGCCGGTGGTGACCGGTGGTGGTCTACTCGGGCAGGTGCGGCTGGTCAGGGCAGTAGACGGATTCCAGAGACGCCACCGCTGGGTGGGCTTTCCGTTGTCCGTCACCTACAAGTACCTGGACGACCAGGGGGGGTTTCTCGCCGCGCTGATCACCTACTACGGGTTCCTCTCGCTGTTTCCCGCGCTGTTGCTGCTCGTCACCGCGCTCGGCTACTTCCTGGCCGGCAACGTGCAGGCCCAGCGGAACGTGCTGGACTCGGCGCTGGCGCAGTTCCCGGTGGTCGGTTTGCAGCTGGAGCAGAACGTCTCCGCGCTGCACGGCAGTGCGGTTGCGGTCGTGGTCGGCAGCCTGGGACTCCTCTACGGTGCGCTCGGCATCGGCCAGGCCGCCCAACTCGCCTTCAACCGCGCCTGGGCGGTGCCTCGCAACGAACGCCCGGACGCCCTGCGCTCGCGACTGCGGAGCCTGCTGTTCGTCCTGCTGATCGGCGCAGGCTTGATCGCCGCCACGATCCTCACGGGGCTGGGCGCGGCGACCGGCACGCTGGACTCGCACATCGGCGTCGTCGCTCGGCTCCTGGTGCTGTGCGTCGCGGTGGTCACGAACGTCTCGCTGTTCGTGGTGGCGTTCCGGCTGCTCACCGCCCGCGACGTGACGGTCGGCGACCTGCTTCCGGGGGCCGCGGTCGCCGCCTGCGGTTGGCAGCTCCTCCAGGTACTCGGTGCGACGTACGTGTCGCGGGTGGTGGCCCGCAGCATGGACATCTACGGCGCGTTCGGGATCGTGCTGGGCCTGCTCGCGTGGATCTACCTCGGCGCGACGGTCACGGTGCTCGCAGCGGAGGTGAACGTCGTGCGCGCGTGCCGTTTGTGGCCGCGGTCGCTGCTCGCGCCGTTCACCGACGGTCTGCCGCTCACCCCGGCCGACAAGCGAGCCTACGTGTCCTACGTGGAAATGCGGCGGCACAAGCGGGCCGAGCGGATCGGTGTCAGCTTCGAGGACCCTCCGCCGTGATCCCGGGCCAGGGCGTGCAGCACCCCGTGCCCCTCCCGGCGCCGTTGCCACCACGTGCCGGGTGCCCTGTCGTGCCGTCGTGGGAGCCCGCCGCTCAGATCGGGAAGGTGACTCCGGTGAGTTCCTCCGAGACCTGCCAGAGGCGCTGCTGAACCGCCCTGTCGTGCGACAGGCGGCTGGACGGGACCACTCGTGGGTAGCCCCTGGTCCCGCCCCAGCCGCCGGGACCGTAGAACTCGCCGCCCAGCACCTCGGGGTCGGTCGCGGCACGCAGGATGGGCAGCGCGCCCATGGCGGCGCCCTGGACGAGCAGCGGCTGGACGACGCGGGAGACCGCATGCACGAGCGTCGGCAGGTTCCGGTCCAACTCGGTGTCGGAGGCGCCCGGGTGGGCGGCGACGGCGACGGTGGTCCCCCGGTCGGCGAGCCGTCGCTGCAGCTCGTAGGTGAACATGAGGTTGGCCAGCTTGGACTGTGCGTACGCGCCCAGCCGGCTGTAGGACCGCTCCGACTGCAGATCGTCGAAGCGGATCTGGGCCCGGGCCCGATGAGCGAGGCTGCTGACCGTCACCACTCTGGAGCCAGGAACCGGGAGCAGCCGATCCAGCAGCAGCCCGGTGAACGCGAAGTGCCCCAGGTGGTTCGTACCGAACTGCAGCTCGAAGCCGTCGGGGGTGGTCTGTTTCCGGGTGAACATGACGCCGGCGTTGTTGATCAGAAGATCGATCCTGGGAAGCCTGCCTCTCAGCGCTTCTGCCGCGGTGCGAACCGACGGCAGTGACGTCAGGTCGAGCTGCTGCACGGTGACATCGGCACCTGGCGCTCGGGCGGCGATCCGGTCCGCGGCTGCCTTGCCCCTGTCCAGGTCACGGACGGCCAGCACCACGGCCGCGCCGCGGGTCGCGAGCGCCGCGGCGGTCTCGAACCCCAGCCCCGTGTTGGCGCCGGTGACGACCGCGATCCGACCCGTCTGGCCGGGCACGTTCTCAACGGTCCACTCCGCCATGGGTTCCTCCAGAAGAGAACTACGGTCTCTTGTGGAAGATAAGAGACCGATGGTCTGCGGTCAAGGGATCGCAGGTCCGCCCAGGTCGTCCGGTGGCGACGTCCGAGCCCGGCGACGGTCGAGCTCGCCGCCTGCCCGAACGCCGGGAGCAGCTGGGTGGGAAGGCCCGCGGCCGGCCCTGCCGGCGGCGGACGTCCGGCGGGTGCGGGGGATCCGGTCAGCCGCGCCGGTACGGCGTCGTCCTGCAGGTGCCGGGACGAGCGGTGGCCGACAGGGCCCGGGTGAGGTCACCGTGCAGGCGGTGCCGGCCGGTGCCGCCGCCGTCCAGCTCGGTGGTGAACTCCTGGACGCCGAGCCGGTCGCTCTTCGCCGCGTACATCGCCAGGTCGGCCCGGCGAAGCAGCTCGGCGCTGCCCGTCCCGTGGTCGGGGGCGCACGCGATGCCCGCGCTGGCCTCGATCGCGAGAGTCAATCCGGCGGTCTGCACCGGCGCGCGGATCGCTCCCAGGACCCCGTGGACCATGTCGTGGGCGGTCGTGTGGTCCGGTTCGGGCAGGAGCAGGGCGAACTCGTCCCCGCCCAGCCGGGCCAGCAGCCCGGCCGGCGGCGTGGCCGCCGCCATCCCGGCGGCTACCTCCTGCAGGACGGCGTCGCCGATGTGGTGCCCCAGGGTGTCATTGATCTCCTTGAACCGGTCGAGATCGATCACCGCGACGGCTGCCGGGACGTCGGCCGCCAACCACTCCGACAGGGTGCGCACGAAGCGAGCCCGGTTCGGCAGGCCGGTCAGGTCGTCGTGATCCGCCAAGTAGCGCAGCTGGGCCTGGGCGGCCCGGCGTTCGGCCAGTTCGCGCCTCAGATCGGCGCCCCGCCGCACCCCGAAGGAGAACATCACGAGGTGCGTGGCGGCGAGGAAGAACACCACCCGTCCCGGCAGCCCCCAGGGCTGCGCTCCCGCACACTTCACCAGCCACTGGCCCGGGTTCGCGGCCACGCTGATCACCAGGATGACGCCGAGCAGCGTGGCCATGACCGTCGTGTCGAGCGCCAACCGCCGACTGGCGGGGTCCGGCCCGGTGGCCGGACACGCCCGGGGCTCGCCATCCGTGCGATCACTCACAGGGCCATGTTTGCGGATGTTGACCTAGAAAGGAACACAATGCGCAAGCTTAACTAAGCTTATGGTTACGACCCGCCGATCCCAGGGCGCTCCGGGGTGGACCGTGCGGGTGACCGGCCGGCGGGTCCGCGGGGGAGCGGGTCCGCGGGGGAGCGGGGCAGCGGGGCAGCGGGGCAGCGGGGGCGGCGGAGCTCCCGGTGGCAGCGGTGGATGCGGTCCCACTGGGCGGCCGCCCTGTCAAGAAGATCATCGGTAAGCTGTAGGCGGGAGAGCCGCACGTACGGAGGCACGTACGGAGGGAAAGGGGGGAGGGGAGACCGGGCCGTCATCGGTACCGGCGCCCCGGACTACCCATGACGGAGCCGATCGAGGTTGCGCGGAGTGAGCGACCGGTGTTCCCTGAGGGGTACGGCGTGCCCTCCACGACCGATGGTCTGCTGACGTGGGCGGAGGTCGAGGCGCGGCTGGTCGCCTCGAGGTCGTACTGGCTGGCGACCGTGCGTCCCGACGGGAGGCCGCACGTGGTGCCGCGATGGGGGGTCTGGCTCGACAACCGCTTCTGGTACGACGGCGCGCCCAGCACCCGGCACGCGCGCAACCTCGACGACAACCCCGCGTGCGCGCTCCACCTGGAGAGCGGCACCGAGGTCGTCATCGTCGACGGGGAGTCCCGGCCGGCGCAGGCCGACCCGCTGACGTTGGGTGCGCGTCTGGCCGAGGCGTACGCGAAGTACCACCCGCACGGTTACAGCCCCGCGGCGGACGCCTGGGCTGACGGCGGCGGGTTGCGGGTCCTCATCCCGCACCGCGCGTTCGCCTGGTTCTCCTTCCCCACCGACGCGACGCGCTTCCGCTTCGGCTGACCTCGCCCCGCCCGGTTCGGTTCAGCCGCCGGCCACCGACGGCAGCACGAGCACGACGTCCCCGGGCCGGACGGCGGTCGCCAGGCCCTGGGTCCAGCGGACGTCCTCCGCCCCGACGTAGACGTTCACGTACGGCCGCAGCTGTCCCGTCTCGTCCCGAAGGCGCCGGCCGAGCCGGGGCCAGCGGGAGCCGACGGCGTCGAGCAGGTCCCCGACCGTCGCCGCGGCGGCGGGGTCGACGCGATGCACCGCCTGGCCGCCGGCGTCGTCCGCGAGCAGTCCCGGCAGGTGCAGCTCGACGCTGCTCACCCGGTCTCCACCCCGCGCAGGCTCAGGACGTCGGGAAGATGGTCGGCCACCACG
>DATDMG010000255.1:0-33612 GCA_036518955.1 Kineosporiaceae bacterium
CGTGAGGTCGGCCAGTCGCTCCACGAGCCGATCGGTCGCCCGGTCGTCCGCGTCCGCGCCGTCGGGCGCGTCAGGACCCTGCCTGGCGGTGCTGGTGCGGTGCTCCAGCAACCAGCCCAGGCCGTCGATCAGGGTCGACGGCGGACGGGGGTGCGGGCGGAGTGCGGGGGACAGCAGGCCCAGCGCCGTCGCCACGTCCCGCGCCGCCAGCCCGGTCACCGCGAGCAGCTCGGCCGCGGACGCGGGGGTCCGCAGGGCCTGCCACACCGCGATCGCCGGCTCGGTCAGGGTCACCAGGCGCCCGTCCAGCGCGCGGCGGAGGCTGGCCCCCTGCCGCAGCCAGAGGGGGTCCCGGCTCCACCCGCGACCGGACGGCGGCAGCTGGCGGCGCTGGCGGTCCGCCAGCTCCTGCACCACCCAGTGGCTCAGCCCGAGGGCACGCTGCTCCGGCGCCGGGTCGCCGACGACCATCGGCTCGGTGGTGTCCGGGTCCCACGCGACGACGAGGGTCGGGCCGAAGAAGGCGTTGGTCTCCGTACGGCCGAGCAGTCGCCGCAGGTACCGGTGCGCGGTGCGCACCTGGCGCCGGCCACGCTTGGTCAGCTCCTGGTACCCCGTGTCCGTGGTCAGCGCCCTCCCGGGCGCGAAGGCGATCTCGTGGAACGAGGGGTTGGACTGGGCGACGGCCTCCTCCAGGCGTGGATCCGCAAAGGCCTCGCGCAGGGCGGTCAGGACCGTGTCCGGTGTGCCGTCGGGGCCGGGATCGAGCATCCGGTTCAGCGGCCGGGCGTCGAACCCGCTCGTCCGCAGCAGGGCTCGCGGGTACAGCGCGTACTGCAGCCGGCGACCGTCCGGCAACGCCGTCGTGGCCGCCACCGGCGGGAGCGCGCCGGTGGGCCGCACGAACTCGGGCAGGGTTGTCACGTCGTCGCCCTTCCAATCGCCTGCACGCGCAGCTCGCTGGTGTACCGGCGGCCCTGGGCGTCCCGCAGCCACAGCTCGTCGGGCGCCGGCCGCATCTGCTCGGCCAGCACCCGGCTGCCGTCGGAGGCGATGTGCGCGACCAGGTCGGCGGCCAGCACCGACGCCAGATCGACCAGGTACGGCTTGCGCTCGGACTCGGTGCGGCAGAACACGAAGCGGTCCGCGCCCGTGGGGAGTGCGCGGGAGACCCGGCGCAGGTGCAGGAACCGCGCGGCCGGCCTGCGCTGGGTCAGCGCCGCCGGGTCGAGCTCACGGCGCGGACGCTGGTAGACCACGCCGTTGATGCGGATCTCCGGCGCGCCCGACGCATCCGTGAACGTGGCGTGCACCACCTGCGGATGCGAGAGCGCCGCGTACGGCGGGTACTTCACGTAATCGCTGAGCGGGAGGTAGAGGGCGATCCGCTCGCCGGCCGGGTCGGTGCACCTCACCTGCGCCGGGCCGATGTGCACGTCGACCTGTCCCGGCCACATCAGCGACCCGTCGCTCCGGTCGGAGCCGCTCGGAGCGCGCAGCACGATCTGCCGGCCGGGGAACCGGTAGTAGCCCTTGTTGCGCCGCCCGACGTCGAGCCCGACCACGTTCGGGTGCTGGGCCAACCACCGGGCGGCGTCCGTCCCGAACCCGTCCGGGTCGTCTGCCTGGTACGCCTCCGGGTCCGCTGCCTGGTACGCCGCGTCCGTCGTGGTGAACATCGTCCCGAGCCAGCCCGCGGTGAGCAGGTGATGGTGGCACCGGCTGAGGACGAGCTCGCCGCCGGCCAGCCCGGTGACGTCACCCGTGGCCGGACACAGGTCTATCAGTGCGTAGCGGTCGCCGGGCAGGCGCGCCGCCTCCTGCAGCAGGCGGCGGCCGACGTCCGGCCAGAGCTGTGCCGAATGATCCGGGGCGTGCCCGGTCTGGAACCTGCTCGTCCCGGGCTCGAACGCCGCGCGGAGTCGGTCGGAGTACTCGGCCAGGCTCAGCGTCGCGCCCGGGTCCAGCACCGCGGTCACCTGCTCCACGGCCCGTCGCTGGGTCGCGGCGCCATGCGCGGCCGACAGCTCGAGCGCCGTGCCGACCCGCTCCGCCCAACCGGCCGCGACCTGCTCGGACACCTCCAGGCCGAAGGGGGAGGAGCACTCCTCGTAGAAGACGGCCCGGTCGGCGTAGACCTCGCCGGACCCACGACGCGCCGGCCGCTCGGTCAGCGTGGTGAACGCGCGCTCGAGGTCGTCGACGGCACGGACGCGGTCGGGGAAGGGTGTCTGCTCGACGGTACGGAGCAGGTCGCCGAGGGCGGCCACCCGCGCCGCCCACTCGGCGGCGGCCGCGCCGGGCAGTCGCCGCAGCGCGCCTGCCAGCACCTCCAACGGTTCGAGCTCGTACGGCTGCGGGGGCAGCCCGAACTCGAGGAATCCGCTCGCCACCAGCGCTCTCACCGGAACGGCGGCCTCCCGCAGGCCGACGCCGGCGGCCTCGGCGATGCGCCGCAGGTCCGCGCCGTCGGCGCCGAGGACCTCCTCCCAGCGCTCCTCGGTGAGCCACGACGACACCCCCGCCCCGAGCGGCACCCCGGTGCGCCGGAACGGCAGCACGGTCCGCAACCGGGGATCGCGGCCCACTGCCGCCGCCACCTCGCGGGCAGCCCAGTGCGTGATGAAGACACGGCGCCGGACCGGCAGGTCCGTGCGCAGGCGCACGCCGTCGTCCGGGAGGGCGCCGTCGGGCACCGTGCGGACGTAGGCCATCGGCCCGAAGAAGCTGACCGTCTCGTTCTTGGCGCAGAACCGCTGCACGTACGTGTAGAGCTGGCGGCGCGCCCGGCGCCAGCGCGCGTTCAGGGGCTCGCGGCGAGCCAGGAAGGGCAGCAGCATGTTCCGGTAGGCCTGCGGGTTGGACAGGAAGATCGCCTCTTGGACCGGTGCTCGGGAGAGCACCTCACGCAGCACGTCGCAGGCGTCCTCGTCGGCCGCCTCGAAGGCGGACAGGTAGGCCTGGACGGCGCCCGCCCAGTCACGGTGGCACCGCGCCCAGGCAGGGTCGGCGTCGGCGCCGGGCGGCGGGTCGACGCGCAGGGCCCGGATCGCGGCGCGCAGCCGCTCCGCAGCGGGCCCCGTGGCCCGTCGGTCCACGGCCTCCAGCAGCCGGTCCTCGGCGTCCAGCAGGCGCTCGGCGGCCCGGAGCAGGTCCTCCGGGGCGGCCAGCGCCTCCAGCCAGTCGAACGGCATCCCGGCGTGGCGCAGCACGAAGACCCGGCTCAGTTCCCACCGCCGTGCGGGGGCCATCGCGAGGGCCTGGTCAGCCAGGTCAGCCGGATCCTGGCCTCGGCGTCCCGCGGGCGTCACGGACGGCGCCGTCATGCCGCCTGCTCCCGGCGGAGCACCCCGGCCCGGCACAGCCCGGTGAGCACCCGGTCATCGGACGACCGGTCCAGCGCGGCCAGGATGGTGGGGTCGAGGCCCTCCCGCCCCAGCCGTCGCACGAGCTCGGCGAGTGGGCGGCCGACGCGGGACAGCCGTCCGGTGCGGAGATCGACGAGAAAGTCCCCGGAGCCGCGCCCGTCGGGGGACGCGGCGTCCAGCCGCACGCACCGGACCGCGGAGTCGACCTCGTAGCCGGCCTCGGGCCCGGCCTGGCGGCTGCTCCGCTGCGCCGGCGGCAGGGTGGTGAACAGCGCTCCGGCCACCCTGCCGGGGAACAGGTCGTGCCCGGCGGCGGCCCACGCCAGGGCCAGGGCCGCCGCCGCGCCGCCACCGTCACCCGGTGGGCGTGCCGGGCCGGCCCAGCGCGCCAGGTCGTCCCCGGGAGCGCCCCGACCGGGCCCGACCGGACGGCGGTACGGACGGAAGCCGGCCAGTCGCAGGTGCGGTTGCCAGGGTCCCCACCAGGCGTCCTCCGGACCGACCGGCAGGACGGCCGGGCCGCCCACCAGCACCTCCAGAGCCACGGGGGCGCGGCCGGCCAGTTGCAGCAGCGCCGGGGTGCATCCGGCGAGGTCGTCCGGGCCTGCGGCGCTCACCACCAGGCCGGTGCATCGGTCCCAGTGATCCGGCCGCGCGCTGACCGTCTGCACCGCGGACGCCTCCAGCCAGCCCGCCCACGGCCCAGTGCCCGGTATCTCGCCGGCACGGGTCACCCAGTGCGTCGGCGCCGAACCGGCCGGCAGGTACTCGGTGCGGACGGTCCGGGGCCGGACCCGCGTGCTCCACCGGACGCCGGACAGCGCCGCCACCCGGCACAGGGCCTTCCGGTGCGCCGCGACGAACCGGCCGCTCAGCACCAGGTCCGCCGGCCGATCCTGCCGCGACACGAGCCGGAACGCCGCCGGGAGCTGCTGGTCGGTGTCCACGACGATCTCCACCGGCCCCGCGCCGGGGCGTGCCAGCTCGGGGTCGGACAGCTCGGGGTCGAACAGGGTCGAGCGGGCCGCGGCGAGCATCGTCTGTCCGCTGCTCTGGGTGGAGCCGCTGCGCAGAGTGATGTCGTCCAGGGCCGCGGTCAGCCCGGCGTCGTCGTCGCTGAGGGCGCGGATCGCCGCGCCGAGGGCCCGCAGCCGCGTGATGGTCGGCACGGGCCCGGAGAGCGCGTCGGCCGCGGCGAGCGCGAGCAGGCAACGCTGGGCGTCCGGCAGGGGCCCGCCGGCCGACGGCCCCGGCCGGTCCAGGCGCGCCGCCAGGGCCCGCAAGGTCTGCGGGTTTCCGGCCCGCCGCGCGAAGCGCTGGTTCAGGTCCACCAGCCGTTCTCCGGCGTCGACCACGACGTGCGCGGTCGGATCGCCGAGCGGGGGCACCACGATCAGGGTCATCGCTCTCCTCCGGATCGCTCGGGCTCCCCCGGCCCCGTGGCCGGTCGGAGATAGACGCAGCGGAACTCCGCCGCGACGGCGGACGATGTCGGGTCACCGGGGGCGCCGTCGCGCAACCACAGCGCGTCGCTGTCCGGGAGCACCTCCGACGCGTGCAGGTGCTCCGCCTCAGCCGCCAGCCGGTACAGGGCCTCGACCAGCAGCGGGCTGTCGATGTCGATGTACATCGGCTTGCGCTGATGGTCCGCCTTGGCGAAGAACCGCGTCGGCAGTCCCGCGCGGCGCACGGCCCGGCGCAGGGCGAGCCGTTCGGGCGGCGTCGCCGGCGGGGACGGCAGCTCGGTGAGCAGGCCGGGGAGCAGGCGCCAGCGGCGTCGGGCGAGCACGACGTTGCCGTACCGCAACCGGGGCACATGGTCGGCGTCAGGGACGCGCGCGGGCCGCACGCGCGGGAGCGACAGCGCCGTGTGCACCCCGCTGTCCAGCTCCCCGTTGTGCAGGTAGAGGTCACCGCTCACCGTGCTGCGTGGGGCCGGTTCGCCCGCGGCCCGCAGCCTGGCGCGTTGACCGTCGCTCTGCACGAACAGGCGGTGCAGGAGCAACCGCTCGGCCTGCTCCTCGACCGGGCCCAGTTCGATCACCGCGCCCGGAAACCGTAGCGGCGGTAGCCCGGTGCTTCGGCGCGACACCACGCTCACCGCGCGGTACGGGCCCAGGCACCGTTCGATCTCCCGGTCCCGCTCGGTGAGCAGGCGCTCAGCGTCGGGGCGGAACTGAAGAGCCCACGGCGTCAGCAGCGGCGCGTCGTGGACGTCGCCGATCACCAGGAGCGTCGCACCGGGTCGGTAGCGGCTCAGCTCCGGGGTCACGATCATGACGTCGGCCGAGCAGAGCACCGGCAGGTCGGGCGGGGCCGGCGCGCTGAGCCGGCCCGCGAGGTCGAGCTCGGTGACGCCGGGCCCGGCGGCCGCGATCAGCGCCGCGAGCGCCTCGGGCAACCATGGGTCATGGTGGACCGTGAGGTCGGCGCACTGGCTCAACACGCGCAGCAGCGGGAAGCGGCCGGGGCCGAGCGCCCGGGCCAGGGCTCGGTTGGCGCGCCGCCGGGTCATCACGGCCTGGTGGGCGAGCAGGTCGAGCGCGGCGGGGACGGCGTGCCGCAGGTCGGCCGCCAGACCGCCGCCGACGGTCAGCTCCAGGGTGCCGGCTGCCGCCTCGGTGACCACCACGCGGTCGTTGTAGAACTGGCTGGAGGGCTTGGCCGACGCCTCGGTGGGGCCGGCGGGCGGGCCGCCTGTGCCGGGCAGCACGTGGTGCAGTGTCTCCTGCAGGGCGAGCTTGGCGTCGGCGTCGGCGTCGGGGTAGCGGTCGAGCACGTCGAGCACCTCGGCGAGCTGCCCTCCGGCTGCTCCGGCCCCGGCGGCCCCGGCGGCCCCGGCGGCCCCGGCGGCCAGCCGGGCTGACAGCCATCGGGTCTGGTCCGGTTCCACCGCCGGGGGGACGAGCTGGTGGGTCAGCAGACCTCGGCGGAGCGCCCGGTGCAACGCCTCGGCGGCGTCCGCCGGCGTCAGCCCGCAGACGGCGGCCAGGTCGGCGAGCGGGCGGACGCCATCAGCCGCCGCGGCAAGCGCCGACACCTGCGGATCGTCGTCGGACGCCCGCCAGAACGAGGTGCGGCGCGGGATCAGGGCTGCCATCGTTGCGGGATCGGCGAGGACGGCGGTGAGGAGCCGCTCGAACGCCCACGCCGAGAGGTAGGCGCGCCGGCCGGTGAGCGTGTGCGGGCCTTCCCAGGCGAGCACCGCGGACTCGTCCTGGCCGGGGCGTACCTGGGCGTAGTCGATCGGCCCGAAGAAGCTCATCGTCTCGCACTTGGTGGCCAGTCGCTGCGCGTAACGCGCCACCTGCCGGCGCAGCCGGGCGGCGGTCGGCGCGCCCCGGGCCAGGTCGCGGTGGACGCCCGGGCTGGAGCTCGCCACCGCCTGCCGGAACCACGGATCGGCCACCAGGCCGGCCACCGCCTCGTCGACCGCCCGTGCGTCGGCCGCGTCGGCGGCCGACCACGCCTCGTGGGCGGCCGCCACGGCATCCGTGGCGGCGTCCCAGCGCGCCCGCCAGTCGGCGGGGACGGCGACGTCGGGCGGCAGCGCGCGGTAGTTGCGCAGCCGCGCGGCCTGGCCGCGGGTGAGCCGTCCTCGCGGTAGCGCGGCACGCACGGCGTCCGCCCGGTCGAACGCTGCCGAGAGCCGGTCGGCCAGGGCAGCGGCCTGCCGGTGGGCGAGTCCGTCGACCACGTTCCAACGGAACCCGGCGGAACGGACGACGAGCGTCGGCAGCAGCGTCCAGCCGGCGTCCACGCTCCGGTCGGCCGGGTCGCCCCAATCCGTCATGCGAGGGCTCGCCCGGAGGCTCATCGTGCCCCTCCGACCAGGGCGAGCCGCAGCTCGGACGTGAAGGCGCGGCCGTGCCGCCGCAACCAGAGCTCATCAGGTGTGGGGAGCATCTCGCGCAGCTGCACCGGCGTTTCGGGGCGTTCGCGGACGGCGGCCAGCAAGGTGTCGACCGCCAGCGGGCAGTCCAGGTCGATGCAGACGGGCTTCGGTTCCCCGGGCAGGTGGGTGAAGACCCATCGGGGCAATCCGAGCCGGACCCGCAGTCGCTGCACCGAGCAGAAGCCCTGCACATCGCCGTCCAGCCCGCGGGCGGCGGACTCGCCGAGGAGGTCTGCGGGCGCCACCCACCAGCCGGCCCGTTGCGCGACGAGCGAGCCGACCACGATCCGTGGCGCGACGTTCCCGAATCGGATCAGCGGGAGCGCCGGCGTCGCCGGCGGTGCGAAGGCGAGCAGGTGAGGGTGGTCGTCCTGGCCGGCGTAGAGCACCACGTCGGCCTGTTGATCGCGCAGGACCACCCGCTCACCGCCCTCCAGCAGGTGGACCGTCAGGTCCGTGATCGCCACGACGCGGTCGCGCTCCCGGGTGGCCAGCCCCGACACCTCGATGAACCGGCCGGGGAACGCCTCCGCGATGAGGCCCTTGTGGCGTCGGCGCGGGACCACTGTCGCCATCGCCTGCCGGCCGCCCCAGCACGCCAGCTCGGCGGCGAAGTCGGCGTCCAGGGCCTCCGGGTCGGGACAGAAGTGCCGCTGGGACCCCCACGCGAAGACGTAGGGGTGCACTTCGCCCAGGACCAGCTCCAGCGGGCCGTCCGGGGTGACCTGTCGGAACAGCACGTCGGGACTGGCGAAGCGAGGTCCCTCCGCCGGGCCGGCGAGCGCGGTCGGGCCGGCGAGCGCTGCCAGGTCGGCCGCGGTCAGCTGGCTGACCTGCCCGGAGAGCCGGTCACGGACCAGGTCGGTCAGCCGGGCCACGAGCTGGGCACCGGGGTCCGGGCGGTCCTGCGGGTCCTTGGCCAGGCTCGCCTGCATCCGCCGGACGAACTCGTCGTAGGCCATCCGAGTGACCCCGAGCTCCCGCATCACCCGGACCGCACGGTCCTGATGGGCCTTCTGGACCAGCGCGCCGTAGCGGGCGCCCACGTCGAGAACCGGCTGGAGCTCCCGCTCGATCAGAGCGGCCACGTCTCGCCCGAGGCGGAGGGGGCCCTGGTCGCCGTGACACTCCAGGAACGTGACCATCCGGTCGGCGTAGACCTGGCCGCCCGACCGGCGGGCCGGCACCCCGGCCAGTTCGGTGAACTCCTCCTCCAACGCCGCGAGGGCGACGGCCCGCTGCCCGGAGTCCGCGGCGAGCGCGAACGCCTCCATCAGTCCCCGTAGGGTCGACAGCCGCTCGGGCCAACCCGTGTCGGCGGCCCATCGCCGCGCGTCGGCGAGCAGGACGTCGAACGGCTGGGACACTGCGGACGGCGGCTCCGGCCAGGTGCGGACGACGCCGAGGCGTTCCAGCCGGTCGAGCATGCGCTCGACGTCCGCCGCGGGCAGCCCGGTCGACCGGGCCAGGTCGGCGGAGGACCGTCGACCGTCGATCGTGGCCGCGAGGACCGCCTGCTGCTCGCTCAGCTGGACCACCCGACCGTCGGCGAGGGTGACCCGGTCGATCTGCAGCCGGTTGACGGGGACCCAGCCGATCGGCACGTGGGGCCGGACGCGCGGGTCCCGGGCCATCGCGCGGGCCAGCGCGACGACCGCCCAGAACGCCATGAACGGCTGCGTGGTCAGCACGCCCTCCCGGGTCACGGGCCCGAGGTGGAGGCCGTCCACCGAGCGGTCGACGACGCCGTGCACCAACGGGCCGAAGAAGCTCGTCGACTCGTTCTTGGCGGCCAGCCGCTGTTGGTAGAGGTAGATGCGCCGGAGCACCGCCCGCTCCCGGGCAGACCCTGCGACCGGCCCGACGCCCTTCCCGCCGGCTGCTGCGTCAGCCCCGGCCGGCGCGTCGTCCCCGACCCCGTCGCAGGCGGCCGCCCAGCGGAGCAGGCCGTCGTGGAAGGACGGCGCCAGCTGCAGGACGGCGTCGAGCATCCGGGGGGTGATCTCCTTGCGCACGCGCCGGGCCCGGTCGGCCTGCTCTTCCCGAACGGCGCACGCCAGGGCCCGCTCGTGCTCCTGGCAGGCGGCGAGCGCGGTGCGGTAGCCGGTCACCTCGGCGGCCAACTCCGCCAGCAGGTCGGGTCCGGCCCCACGGCCCTGGGCCGCGAGCAGTACCTCCACGGAGTGCGGCAGATCGCGCCGCCGTCCTGCCGCGGACCGGACGCCGGACAGGGCCCGCAGCAGGACACGGTCCCCCGTCCGCCGGGCGGCGTCCACGGTCGGCGCCATGGCCCCGCGGAGGAGGGCCTCGCGTGCCTGTTCGAGGGCTGCCACCGCGCGGCGGTAGCGGTCCGCGGCCAGGGCGGCTGCCGGGTCGCCCAGCGCCTCGAGCGCGTCCACGCCGAAGCCTGCCCGGCGCAGCAGGAGCCGCGGCACCAGCCGCCAGGAGGTGTCGGGGCCCATCAGAGGTTGATGAGGTCGAACGGGCGGTTCAACTTGGTGCGCACGCGTGGCAGCAGGGACACCGCATCGGCACCCCCGCGACACCCGTCGACCAGGGCCCGGGCCTCGGTGGCCTGGGTGACGCTCAGCGCAGCCAGCTGCGCCACCTGGTCGGGGACGGCGCTCCGGGTGGCCGCGGACAGACCGACGGCGGCTACCGCCATCCGGTAGGGGTCACCGAGCCTGGCGGCGGCCTGGGCGGCGCGTTCGTAGTGGTCGGCAGCCTCGACGCCCCGCTGGCGGCCCAGCAGGAGCGTCCCGACCTCGGCGGCGATCTCGAACTCGTGGAAGTCGTCCGCGGCCTCGGTGGACCTCCGCAGCGACTCGGTCAGCAGCGGCAACCCGCCCTCGACGTCTCCGGCCAGCACCTTCAGCCCCCCGGTCCGGTAGGCGTGGTGCTTGACGAACTTGGCGTCGGACTGCACGCCGTCCGTCCGGAACCGCTCCCAGGTCTTCAGGGCGGCCGAGAGCCGCCCGGCGCTCTCCTGCAGCACGCTGATGTTGGACACCAGGTTGACGCGCAAGTGCACCGAACTCGCGTCGGAGCCTCCCTCGATGCAGGCCAGCGCCGCCTTCTCGTGGTCGAAGGCTGCCACCAGGTCACCTTGGCGAAAGAGGGTCAACCCTCGGAGGTTGTGCAGCCAGCCGCGCTCGCGGCGCACCGAGGCCGGCTCACCGGTCCGCTCCTGCACCGTCGAGAACCCGGTCTCGAGCTCGCCGACCGCCTCGGGGAGGCGATGTTGCCGCTTGGCCAGGGTGAGCGCGCAGTACAGGTGGGACTGGGCCCTCAGCTCGGCCGAGATCTGCTCGTCGAGCTGGCGCATCCCGCGGAAGTACTCCAGCGCCTCGTCCTGCAGGCCCCTGAACGACGCCTGTACCCCGAGCACCTTCAGCAGGTAGGCGCTCAGGTCCGCCCGATGCCGCAGCAGCGCCGGCTCGTACTCGATGGCCTGGTCGTCCCAGTCGTCGTCCTCGCCGTCGGCGACCTGAACCAGCTCCGCCCGGGTCAGCCGGGCGGCGAGCGGGAGGCAGGCGGTGGCGACGAGGGCCATTCCTTCCCAGTTGCTCGAGTAGAACGACGACCGGCAGTACGCCAGCGCCGCGCGCAACCGGTCAGCCGGAGGCGCGCCGGTGGCCAGCGCGGCCTGGTAGAGGACGGCGTCGGCCGTCCGGCCCGACCCGGCCCCGCCCGCCGGCTGCTGATCGGGCCGCATCACCCGCAGCTGCGAGACGTCGACGTCCAGGCCGAGCGCCTGGAGGGCGCGTGCCCGCTCGGCCCGGGTGTCGGCCGCCGCGGTCAGCACCGGCACCTGGACGGCATCCGCCGCCACGACCTGCATCCTGCCGAGGCCCATGGCTGCGCCGTACTCCCTGGCGCGGACGAACCCCCGAAGGCTGGGCAGGTCGGTGCGGCCCACGCCGCGCAGGACCACGGGGGCCTGGAGGCTCTCGGACCCGTGGCAGACGGCTGCTGCGCCGACCGCCAGCACCCGGAACGTCTGCTCGGACTCCCGGTGCAGACGTCGCTCGGACGCCGACAGCGCGATGCCGGCCAACGCGCGAGCGTTCTCCGGTGATGGGGCAGTGAGCCGGCCCCATTCCGCCGGGTGGCGTCGCGGCAGGTCCCCGAAGTCGGCACCGGCGTCGGCCAGCGCGGCGAGGAGCCTGCGCAGCCCGCCGAAGCTCTCCACCGGTCCGGTGGCGACATCGACCTCGACCGTCGACCGGGCCACCCGGTCGACCAGCACCATGCCTGGCTTCTCCTGCTGATCGGAAAGCAATCGCACCTCCTGTGCCTCTACGTGACCGTGAACCCTGCGTGCGGTGTCGGCGGGTGCGATGGGTCAGGTATGGGCCAGGGCGAGCGGGGCGATGGTGCTCTCCACATCCTCCAACGTAAAATCGATGTCGTCGAGGAAATCTACTCCGTCGAGGACCTCGAAGTCCTCGGCGGTCTTTGTGGCCTCGGTGTCAGCGGAGCTGGCGGCAATTTCGGTGGCGGGGGCGGTCTGATCCATGAACCTACTCCACCATACTCCGCACCAATGCCAGGTATTCGTCGGACCAACGGAGAAGACCTCATTCCGCTTGGTCCCGCCGCGGCATCAGTCGGCGTAGGGATCGATTCTGCGTGCGGCGCGCAGAGCTTGGCCCCACCAGACGATCCGATCGAGCAGCAACGCCGCCGCAGCTTCGGCGGGCGCCGGGTCGAGCAAATTACCGGACGCGTCGAAGCATTGACGAACCTGGTGAAAGCTGACGGTGTCGCGGATGCTCACCATGTGCAGCTCGGCGAATACCTGCCGCAATTGATCGACGGCGCGAAGGCCACCGGAGAGGCCGCCGTACGAGACGAACGCCACCGGCTTGGCGGCCCACTCGCTCCGCACCGAGTCGATCGCCAGTTTCAACCCGGAGGGGTAGCCGTGGTTGTACTCCGGCGTGACCACCACAAAGGCGTCGGCGCTGCGGATGCGTTCGGTGAACTCCCGCACCGCCGGGGTGGCCGTCAGATCCAGCGGGAGGTTCAGCGTCGCGACGTCGATCACGTCAAGTTTTATGTCAGGCCGCGAGACGCGGGACACGAACCAGTCGGCGACGGTCCCCCCGACCCGCCCCTTGCGGCTGCTGCCGACGATCACCGCTACGGACAGGGGGCTCTCCAGGTCGCCGGGCTGCCCAGCGAGCTCCTCGGAACGCATGCTTGTCTCCCTCGAGGTCGAACGTTGCTTGACTACCATACTTACGACGGGGCAAGGGGGCTCCCGGCCGGCACCGGCGACCGGGAGCGGAGCCGAGCGATCGCAGCCAGGCCGTCCCGCCAGGGAAAGGGCGGACGCGGAACCGAGCGATCGTCGCCGACCCGCGTCGGGACGGCCTCGATCAGCGTGACGCCGCCGGACCGGAGGAGGTCGACGCTGCGGCGGTATGCCGGATGCGAGGAGTCGGCACCGGTCGCGGTGACGAGGACTACCGGTACGCCTCTGCCGATCGCGTCGTTCACGACGCCGAGTGCCAGCGTGTCGCTGATCCCCGCGGCGCACTTGTTCACGGTGTTGGCGGTGGCGGGCGCTACCAGGACGGCCTGCGGGCGAGGGAGCGGGTCCCCGCTCCCGGGCAGGTCGTACTCACTGCGTACCGCCCGACCCGCCGCCAGGTGCAGCTGCGGGAGATCGGCCGCAAGCCACCGGGCGGCGGACGGCGTCAGGATCGGCCACACCTGCCAGCCGTCCGCGAGCGCGGCCGCCACGACCTCACCGAATCCCAGCACCGGCGGCGCCGCGCACCCGATCAGGTGCAGCACGGGGGCCGCGCCCGGCTCCGACGGGGCCGGCGAGGCGCCGAGCCGATGGCCAAGGCTCATCCGGTCGCCCGGCGCCATCCGGTCGGCGAGCGGACCATGCTGCGCCGACCCGGTTGCCGACCCGGCTGCCGACGCCGCCGCGTCGGTGGGCAGCGGTGTCCGCCCGCGGACCCGGGTCAGCGTGATCCTGATCGGCATGCTGTGGTGTTCGGCGAACGCCCGGGGCGTCAGGCCGATGTGTGCCATCCGGTCTGCATACTTGTCGAGGTAGGCCGTGACCTGGTCAGCTGCCGGACCGTGCGGTGCTGGCTCGGCGATTCCGGAAATGACCACGATGTCGCCGTCAGCGCCGCCGCTCGCGAAATTCAGCGAGACTTTAGAGCTGTGATGTATATGGCCTACCCGGGCGGCGCCCGGAAGGCTGAAGACGAGAACTGTCGCGGCGCCGTCCCAGAGGAACCAGACCGGATTGGGTGCGGGAGCGCCGGTCGGAGACACGGTCGTCAGCCATACCACGACGTCTTCCCGCAGGTGACGGGCTACGCACGCGCCGAATGCGTCCCGTTCGTCGATCCATGGTGCAACGATGGGGTCACTCCTTGCCGCAGTGGCCATATGTCTCATGTTAGCGGACTTCAGAGGATCTGGTGTCGGTTGAGTCATCGTACCTATTCAGGATTGTTGATCACGAATTAGGTCAGGCTACGACCGTTGGCGGTGTGAGGGTGGTGGCGATCCAGGGGCCTCGACGGGTGGAGAGGCGGAGGAGGATTCGGAATCGGGCGATTCCCCTGTGTGACTATGGCCAGGTAGGACTGGACGACGGCGACGTCGGCCAGTCGGCGCGGGCACCCAGACCTTCGAACACGATCACGGTGCCCGCCCTCGCGCGGGCCGTCGGGCGGTACCCGGGCCGAGGCCGGGCTGAGTGCCGCTCATGGGGACTGGTACGGTCGTCCCCGCGGCGGGGTCACCGCGGAGATCGTCACGGGAGTGATCCACGCGGGGACGTCGTACGGCGAGGGAAGCGGCGGCGGGACGGCTGGTCCTGAGTTTGCCGGGCGCGTCGACCGACCCCGCCCGGTCGGCTCGGTCGGCCGGGTGTCGTCCTGGTGGGTGCCCTCGGTCGAGGCGCTCGCCTGTTCCAGGTCGGAGATCGTCTTCAGCGTCTCCAACCGGCGTCGCGGCAGCAGCACCGTCGCGCTCATCCAGATCAGCCCGCCGAGGGCCAGCACGACGGCGAGCCCGGCCCGCGCGCCGAGGGTGGCCGTGCCCGCCTGCGCCAGGACCCCGCCGAGGACGGCCGCCAGCGGGATCGCCGTGGTCGAGATGGTGCGGGTCGTCGAGGCGACCCGGCCCTGGATCTCGCGCGAGACCAGGCTCTGCCGGATGCTCACCGTGGTGACCAAGGAGATGGGCACGAAGTAGCTGGACACCACGATGATCGCGATGCTGATCGGCAGCGGTGGCCCGATCAAGGTCAGCGGGGCGAAGAGCCAGGGCAGGCCTTTGAGGAGGCTGGTGACGCGCAGCGAGGTGCCCAGTCCGAAGGTGTCGGTGAACCGCTGGCAGGTCAGCGATCCGAGCAGGGATCCGATGTTGCCCACGGCCAGCACGGTCCCGGCGACGCCGGGGGAGAGGTACAGCCCCTTGTAGGCGAACAGCAGGAACAGCTCCAGACACATCCCGCGGCCGAGGTTCGACAGCGCCGCGGTCAGGGTGAGCCCGAGCATCAGCCTGTCGCTGAGGACGACCTGCAGGCCCTCGAGGATCTCCCGGCCCAGGCGACTGCGTCCCACCCGGTTGCGGCGGTGCCGCCGACGGCTGCGACGGAGTGGCTCCGACCGTCCGTCGACCGGCAGGGCCGGGCGGGGATCCTCCTCGACGCGGCGGATGAACGTCAGGCTGGCGATCGAGGCGAGGAAGGTCAGTGCGTCGATCAGCAGGGCCGGAGCGGCGCCGAGAGCGCCGATCAGGACGCCGGCGAGCGGTGGCCCGAAGACCTGGGAGCCATTCTCGCTCACCGACAGTTTCGCGTTCGCCTGGGTGATCTGGTCCTTGCCCACGATGCTCGGCAGGTACGCCTGGTAGGCAGCGTTGAAGAAGACCGACGCGACACCGACCACGAGCCCGATGACCAGGAGCTGGGCGAAGGTCAGCCCACCGGTGAAGGCTGCGGCAGGGATCGAGGCGATGGCCAGGAACCGGGTGGCGTCGGCCAGGACCATCACCTTGCGGCGGCGCGTCCGGTCGACCCAGGCCCCTACCGGCAGCCCGATAAAGGGGTAGGGCAGGAAGGTCGCGGCCGAGAGCAGGCCGAACTGGAACGGCGTGGCCTGGACGACGAGGAGGGCGACGGTGGGCAGCGCGACCGAGGTTACGGCGTCGCCGAACATGCTGACCGTCTGGCCGTAGCGTAGCTTGCGCAGATCTGCGGGCCGGATGCGGGAGAGCACCCGGCCGGTGTCGAGGGCGCTCACGGGCCCCTCGTGATGACTTCTGCGTCAGCGGCGGCCGGGGCGGGCGGCTCCCGCAGGGCGTCTGGTCGGTCGCGGCCGAGACGCGGACGGGCCGGCTCGGCGGGGCGCAGCAGGGCCGGGCGCTCGTCGCCGGCGGACATGATCAATCCGAGCATCGTCTCGTACCCCGTACCCGGGTCGATCCCGGATCGGGTACGGGGTCACCGGGCTCCAGTCGGCCGAGTATGGCAGTTCTCGGCCTGGTGAACATCATGTTCTCAAGATAGCGAACAAAGGCTGGGTGAGCTAGTTCTTGGAGCAACCATTGCGGTCCGGGTTCGGGCCACACCGTCACCGCCGAACGCCACGGCCGCGAAGCCTGACCCACCTCACCAGGTACCAGCCCGCACCGAGGCCGGCGGCAAACCCCTCCACGACCAGCAACGGATCGGCCACTCGGGCACGTCCTCCACCGGGTCACCGAACTGATGCGAAGCGGAAGGAAACCCTCGTGGCGCAGCATACCTCGACTGTCGGCGGCTGGGGTCAACGATTTAGAGCCTTTGCTGGCGGCTCGTGAGATCCTCCGAATACCTGCCTGGCGGAAGAATGGCCAATCTGGGGGCGGCTCGATGCTGGACCCCCCTGCTCCTCCCACAGGCCTCGTCCCCGAATTCATTGCGTACATCCTCAGGAGGGCTCTGCGTGAGCACTAACAGCACTCGGGCACGGGCGGTGGCCTTGCTCGCCGGGGCGGCGCTGGCGGTTTCGGCATGCGCTACGAGCGCCTCAGGCGGCGGCTCCGCGTCGAGCCACGGGTCGTCGGGCGCAGCATCCGCCCCTACGAACAAGGCGATCACCTGGGCGTACGAGCAGGAGTTCTCGCAGTACAACATGAACACCCCCGCGGGGGACACCGTGGCGAACCGCGTCCACCTCGGCCCGGTGCTCAGCGGGTTCTGGGAGTTCCGCCCCGACGGCAGCCTGCAACCCAACACGGACTTCGGTACCTACGTCAAGGTCAAGGACAATCCGCTCACCGTCAAGTACTCGATAAATCCTGGAGCTGTCTGGTCGGACGGCAAGCCCATCGACTGCGACGACATCGTACTGGCCTGGCTGGCCCACAGCGGAGTGACCGGCGCGACAGGTTTCTCCGCGGCCCGCACCGTCGGTTACGACCAGCAGGACAGGCCGGCGTGCACTGCCGGCAGTCGCGAGGTCACGGTGACCTACCGGACGCGGTTCGCCGACTGGGCTGCCATGTACGGCCCCGGGGAAATCATGCCTGCGCACATCGTGGAGCAGCGGGCCGGCATGACGCGAACGTTCGTCGACTATGCCGCCACCCCGACGTCGCCGGACCTGGCCAAGGCCGTCAACTTCTACGACAAGGGCTGGGCGCTGACCCCCGGGCAGTTGCGCAAGGACATCATCCCGTCGTCCGGCCCCTATCAGCTCGACGCGTGGACGGCCGGGCAGTCCCTCACGCTCAAGGCCAACCCCAGGTGGTGGGGTACCCCGGTGAAGATCCCCACCATCGTGATTCGGTACATCAGTGGCACCGCGCAGGCGCAAGCCCTGCAGAACGGTGAAGTGCAGGTGATGGACCCGCAACCGCAGACCGACATCGTCAACCAGCTCAAGGCGATGGGCCAGGCGGTCACGTTCACGACCGGCGATCAGTTCACCTACGAGCACCTCAGCTTCAATTTCAAGGGCCAGTTCGCCGACGCGAGCCTGCGGGAGGCCTTCGCCAGGTGCGTGCCGCGCCAGCAGATCGTCGACAACCTCATCAAACCGCAGAACGCCCGGGCCCAGATCATGGAGACCCGCTTCGTCTTTCCGTTCCAGCCCGGCTACGCGGCCTTCGCTGCCGGGCTCGGCGGTGCCCAGTACGACACCGTGGACCTTGCCGGGGCCAAGAAGCTCCTGGCTGGCCGGACCCCGACAGTGCGGATCGGGTGGCTCAAGAATCCAGACAAGATCAACAAGCGCCGAGCGGACACCCTGGCGTTGATCCAGTCCTCGTGTGGCCAGGCGGGGTTCAAGGTCGTGGATGCCGGGACACCCACCTTCTTCGAGAAGGAGGCGCCGGCGGGAAACTTTGACGTAGGCATGATGGCCTGGGTCGCCTCGCAGCTGGTCTCCGACAGTGCGGGCGCCCACATGACCGGCTCCGGCGACAATTACGGCAAGTACTCCGACCCGCAAGTCGACGCCTTGTTCAAGCGGGCCATGTCAGAAACGGAAACCGCCAAGCAGACGGCCCTGCTGAAGCAGATCGACACCCTGTTGTGGAAGGATCTGGAGAGTATCCCCCTCTTCACCTTCCCGGCGATCTTTGCTCTGGCCAAGAACACTGAAGGCGTGGTGTACAACGCGACGGTGGCGAACCTGCTGTGGAACGTCGGTTCATGGAACCTGGCTTGAATCCGACCGGCCTGTGGCGGCGCGAGGGGTGGCACTGCCCATCCCTCGCCTCCCAGCGCACCTCACCGGAAGGGAGGTCCGCCGTATGGGTGTCCTAGTGGCGCGACGGCTATTCATTTCGACGGTCACTCTGCTGATGTCCTCGTTCCTCGTCTTCGTGCTGGTGGTCAACAGTGGGGACCCGCTGGCGAATCTGCGCAACGACACCAGCCCGGAGCGGGACACCAAGATCGCACGCAGGATCGCGATCCTGCACCTGGACGAGCCGGTCCCGCAGCGCTATCTGAAGTGGCTCAGAGGCGTCACGGGATGCGTGGTCCCCGGCCGCGACTGCGACCTCGGGACGACCGTGAACGACCAGTCAGTCACGGCGCTGGTGTCCGAGGCACTCGGCGCGACGCTCCGACTGGTCACCGCCGCGCTCGTGCTCGCGATCGTCCTCGGGGTAGCGGCGGGGCTGGTCTCCGCGCTGCGGCAGTACTCCGGCTTCGACCACACCGTCTCCTTCACGGCGTTCCTGTTCTTCTCCCTGCCGCTCTTCTGGGTCGCCGTGCTCCTCAAGCAGTACCTCGCGATCGGGGCCAACAACTGGTTCGCGGAGCCTCGGATCGGCCTCGCGTCCGCCCTCGCGGTGGCGGCCGTGACCGGGGGCGCCGCCGGTGCGCTCGTCGGTGGTGACCGGCGTCGGCGCTGGCTGGCCCGGGTGACGGCGGGCGGGCTCACCGCGACGATCCTGGTGCAGCTCAGCCGGGAGGACTGGTTCCGCCGGCCGGCCCTGGGGCAGGCCGGCATCGCGGTGCTGTCCCTCGGGTCCGCGCTGGGGATCGCCTACCTGTCGGCCGGGCTCGGGCGGCGCGCCGTCCTGGTGAGCTGCCTGGCCACCGCGACCGAGGGCTGCCTCGCGCAGGTCGTCGTCACCCCGTGGTTGCAGGACCCGCTGTGGGCGTCCTGGACGAACGTCCTGCTGCTCCTGCTCGTCGCCCTGCTGGCGGCGGCGGTGACCGGCGTCGCTCTCGGCGCCCAGGACAGGGGCACCGCGGTGCGCGCGTCGATGGTGACGGCGGCGGCGACCGGAGCGTTCATCCTGATCGACATCCTGCTGCGGGCGGTGCCCGGATATGCGGCGCTGGTGAACGGCCGGATCATCGCCACGATCGGGTCGCAGACCCCGGAATTCGCCGGTGGTTTCTGGGAGCAGCAGCTCGACATCCTCGCGCACCTGCTGCTCCCGACACTGGCCGTCACCCTCGTCACCTTCGCCTCTTACAGTCGGTACTCGCGCGGCACCATGCTGGAGGCGATGAGCCAGGACTACGTGCGCACCGCACGGTCCAAGGGGCTGCCCGAACGGGTCGTGGTCGTACGGCACGCGCTGCGCAACGCCCTGATCCCGCTCACCACGGTCGCGGCGATGGACGTCGGCGCTCTGCTCGGCGGCGCCGTGATCACCGAGCACGTCTTCGGCTGGCGGGGCATGGGCACCCTGTTCCTCGGCGGCCTGCTCCAGGTGGACCCCAACCCGGTGATGGGCTTCTTCCTGGTCACCGTGGTCGCGGTGATCGCGCTGAACCTAGTGGCTGATCTCGCCTACGCCCTTCTCGACCCGCGGATCCGGCTGTAGTGGGCCGCAAAGGAGTGAAGCGATGACGCTGGACGTCCCAGGCGTCGCCGAGGACGGCGCCCGGCCGGAGGTGCGCGTCCTCCGAGGGCCCGACGGCGCCGAGGCGGGCGCCGACCAGGGGTTGACCGTCGTGGCGCGCACCCAGCGGCAACTGGTGGCTCGCAGGTTCCTGCGGCACCGCGCGGCGATGGCCGCCCTGGCCACGCTCGGGTGTGCGGTCGTCCTGGCCTTCAGCTCGATCGGGGTGCTGGGCCTGCCCGGCTGGTGGGGCCAGAGCTATGCCACGACTGCCAGCCTGGCGGACGGCGGCCGGATGACCCTCGACCTGCTCCCCGCCGCCGTGGACGGTAACGGGTTCGCCATCGGGGAGCACCCGTTCGGGCAGGACGACATCGGGCGCGACTACTTCGCCCTGACGATGCGCGGAGCCCAGCGGTCCCTGACCATCGCGCTGCTCGTCGGGGTGCTGAGTACCCTGCTGGGAGTGGCCGTGGGCGCCTGCGCCGGCTACCTCGGCGGGCCCGTGGACAACGTCCTGATGCGGGGTACGGACCTGATCATCGGCGTGCCCGCGCTGCTGGTGGCCGCGGTGCTCGGCCGGTACTGCGGGGGCGGGGCCATCGGGCTGGCCGGGCTGCTCTCCCTGGTCGTCTGGCCCCAGTTGGCCCGGCTGGTGCGCGCGGAGTTCCTCTCCCTGCGCGAGAAGGAGTTCGTCGAGGCGGCCCGCGCGATGGGAGCCCGGCCCGGGCGCATCATCGTCCGTCATCTGCTGCCGAACACCGCCGGCACGATCATCGTGAACGCCACCCTGACCGTCTCGGCGGCGATCCTGCTGGAGACCGCCCTGAGCTTCGTGGGACTCGGGGTGCAGAGCCCCGATACGTCGCTCGGCAAGCTGATCAACGACTACCAGGAGGCGTTCCAAGTGCGGCCGTGGCTGTTCTGGTGGCCTGGCGTGTTCATCGTCCTGATCGCGCTCTGCGTCAACTTCGTCGGTGACGGGCTCCGTGACGCCCTCGACCCCAAGCAGAACAAGGTCCGGGCCTGATGGCCGCTGACAGCCCGCTCGGGCCATCAGGGACCGGGCAGAGCCCGAGCGCCGGGCGTGAGCCGGTGCTCGCCGTCGAGGACCTCACGGTCCGGTTCCCCAGCGACGACGGCCCGGTGGCCGCCGTCCGCGGGATGTCGTACACGCTGGCCCCGCGGGAGGTTCTCGGCATCGTCGGCGAGTCGGGTTCGGGCAAGTCGACCGCGGGTCTCGCCGTGATGGGCCTGCTGCCGAGGAGTGCCCAGGCCACGGGCCGCATCCTGTTCGAGGGGCAGGATCTGCTGGCGATGCCGGAGAGGCGGCGCCGGGCGCTCCGCGGACGCCGGATCGCGATGGTCTTCCAGGACCCGATGTCCACGCTGAACCCGGTCCTCTCCGTGGGGCAGCAGGTGGCCGAGGCGGTCCGGTCCCATCAGGCGGTGTCCCGGCGGGCGGCGCTGGCCAGGGCGGCGGAGCTGCTCGACCTGGTCGGAATCCCCCAACCCGCCCAGCGGCTGCGGTCCTACCCGCACGAGTTCTCGGGCGGGATGCGGCAACGGGTGCTGATCGCCATGGCGGTGGCGAACAACCCGGACGTCATCATCGCCGACGAGCCGACCTCGGCTCTCGATGTCACCGTACGGGCGCAGATCCTCGAGTTGCTGATGGAGGTGAAGGAGGTCGTCGGCGCGGCGATCGTCCTGATCACGCACGACCTCGCGGCGGTGGCGGGGACGGCCCAGCGGGTGCTGGTGATGTACGCGGGGCGGCCGGTCGAGATCGGGACCACCGAGGACGTCTTCGCAGCCCCGCGGATGCCTTACACCGCCGGGCTGCTGGGCGCCATCCCGGGCCGGGGCCGCCCCCGTGGCCGGCTGCGGTCGATCCCGGGCGCCCCGCCGTCCATGATCAACCTATCGCCCGGCTGCCCGTTCCGGCCCCGTTGCCCGATCCGGCGCGAGCCCTGCGACAGCCAGGAACCACTGCTCGCCCAGACGGAGCGGACCGGGCATCTGTCGGCCTGCCACGACTGGCGGCTCCTCGCGGCAGAGCCGGATCCGCAGCAGTTGTTCGGGTCCGAGAAGGTGGAGGCAGGGTGACCCTGAGCGCGGCACCGTCGGGGCCCTCGACGCCCCTGCTGGAGGTGAAGGATCTTGTGGTCCGGTTCCCGGTCCGGGGCGGGGGGCTGATCAGACGCACTGTCGGGCATGTCCGGGCGGTGGACGGTATCAGCCTTCAGCTGGACGCCGGGGAGACTCTCGCGCTGGTGGGCGAGTCCGGCTGCGGGAAGTCGACCTCGGCCCGGGCCATCCTCCAACTGCTGCGCCCCTCGTCCGGCAGCGTGCGTTTCGACGGCCAGGAGCTCACCACGCTGTCCGCGGCCAAGCTGCAGCCGTTCCGGCGAGACCTGCAGATCGTTTTCCAGGACCCGTACTCCTCGCTGAATCCCCGGATGACCGTCAACGACATCGTCGCCGAGCCGCTGCGCATCCACGGGCAGTGGGACGCGCGAAGCGGGAAGGACCGCGTGGCCCAGCTGCTCCGGAGGGTGGGGCTGCACCCCGAGCACGGCAACCGGTACCCGCACGAGTTCTCCGGTGGCCAGCGCCAGCGGGTCGGCATCGCCCGGGCTCTGGCGCTGGAGCCGAGGCTGCTGGTGCTCGACGAGCCGGTCTCCGCGCTGGACGTCTCGGTGCAGGCCGGCATCGTGAACCTGCTGCAGGATCTTCAGGCCGCATTGGGCTTGGCGTACCTGTTCATCGCCCACGACCTGCCCGTGGTCCGCCACGTCTCCGACCGCGTGGCGGTGATGTACCTCGGCCGAGTCGTGGAGACCGGCCCTCGGGACGTCGTCTACGCCGCGCCGCTCCACCCCTACACCCAGGCGCTGCTCACCGCGGCGCCGGTGGCCGACCCGGGGTTGCGGCGCAGGCCGGAACGCGGCGCGGTGCAGGGCGAGATCGTCAGCCTCCGAGAGACGTCGTCGGGCTGCGGGTTCCGCAGCCGGTGCGCCAAGGCCCAGGACGTCTGTGCCGCGGTGCCACCCGCCCTGACGGATCACGGCCAGGGCCGGCTGGTGGCGTGCCACTTCGCAGAACCCGGATGCGGGTTTGCAGCCGAGACGACCGGTCGTGAGGATTGAGCCATGTAGCCTTTTTAGAGGCGGTTTAGATGAAAGAAGTAGGCTAGCCATACCCGATCGGGAGCCAGGCCCAGGGGTTCCTCCACTTCGGTCCAAACCATGAGCCATCGTACCTCGCCGTGGCGGCCCGTATCGCATGGGAATGGAACACCCGATGAACGTACGAGCGTATCTTGACCGTATCGGCATCAAGGATCAGCCACCACCAGATGCAGCCACCTTGCAAAGGCTTACCTATAGTCACGTCACGACAGTCCCGTGGGAAAACTTTTCAATCTACCTGGATGAACCGTTCGACCTGTCCGTGGAGCATCTCGAGAAGAAAATTGTCGGAGAGAAGCGAGGGGGGACCTGCTGGGAGCTGACCCATCTCTTCGGATCGCTGCTCACCCACCTCGGCTACTCTGTGGAACTCTACTCGGGGGCAACATGGAGCCATCGCGAGAGCCGATTCAACCCTCTCCACGACCATATAGTACTCAGTGTCACGGTCCCGACGGACGGCTCTGGTCCGTGGCTGGTGGACGTGGGGCTGGGGGAGGGCATCCGGTGCCCTCTGGTTCTCGCTGACGGAATGGAGGCCGTGGATCTGGGGAGCACCTACCGGCTGGTGGATGACGGCGATTTCATGGTCGTCTGGAAGCATGATCCGGAGTATGGCGAGCCCGAACCAAGCTATCGATTCAGGCCGAAACCGAGCATCATCGAAGAGTTCGTCGGAATGTACCTCTACCGGTCGACGTCGCCAAGGTCCTACTTTGTGAGGCATTGGATCTGTACCCTCGCCACCGACGATGGGTGGATCGTCCTGCTCGACGACCGGGTCTCCCTGCCGAATCAATCCGCGAAGCGTTCCATGAAGGATGAGGGTGAGCTCCGCAGGACGCTCCGGGAACTCTTCCGGCTAGAGCTCCCCTCGGGGAGGAGGGTCCGGACACCGGCCGCCCTCGAACTCTCGACACCGCTCGGATCGTCCGCGGTGTCAGAGGGATGAATGTGGTCATAGCGGCGTCGAAATTCTTCGGCGCACAGGTCGTCCGCGCGTTCCACGGGGCAGGATTCGAGCTACTGGCCGTCACGTCCCCGCGTTCTTCGTGCGGTCCGGCGGGAGGCCCTCCTGCGCGCGACCGCGTCCAGGAGGTAGCAGCGGAGCTGGGGATCACCTGGTGGCCGACGCTCGACGTCCCCGCGATCGACGAGGCCGATCTCCTGATCACGGCGTACTACCAAAGGATCATCCCGGCCCCGGTGTTGGAGAAGATCCCGCTGGCGATCGGTTACCACCCGAGCCTGCTACCCCTTCATCGGGGCCCGGATGCGATCCGCTGGTCTCTCGCGGCCGGCGAGCGGATCACCGGGGGATCCGTCTACCGCCTCACCAGTACGGTGGACGGTGGGCCGTTGCTGGGCCAGCAAGCCGTGACCATCCAGCCCGGGGACACCCCCGAGGTGCTGTGGCGGAGGGATCTGGCCCCACTCGGCGTCCAGATGCTGCTGACCGCGGCAGATCAGATCCGTTCTGGATCAGCTGTGTTCACTCCACAGGATTCGGCCGCGGCCACGTATGAATCCTGGTTCCCCAGGGGGCGCCCCTCGTAGCTCGCGAGGGTGCAGGCTGCGGATCTGCGGGTCGTCGCTGCCCGCAGTCCCGGCGGTGCCGTCATGGGCGGGATCGCACGGCCGGCCGTCGGCCTGGCCCCGCCCGTCCCGGCACGTCGGCGTCCGTTCCCAGCCTTCGGGTTGCACGGATTGGGTCAGCAACGCCGATCCTGGACACCCTTCAGGCGTCAACGGTCACGCCACGCCGAACACCCACCCCTTGGAATTGATCATCCTAGGCCGGGGAGACGTTCACGACTCCCCGAACCGCTCATCTCCCTGGTGTTGACCCACGGCCCCGCCATGACGCCCTGCGACCACACTCTCCGCCGCGTAACGGGGCCGAAGGTGCGAATGCTCGGCTGCCCCGGCCGGCTTGGTAAGCTCCCGTGCCCGTTACGGTCATGCCGCGGTATACGCCACTGGTGGTCACAGGGGCGGTCCGTTGCCTCGCCGGTATGCGCCCTGGCTACCGATGGTGACCTGAGGCGCCGTCATCAGCCTCTTTAGGAATTTCTTGGCCAGCAGCCAGCGTTCCTCGTGGCTCGGCGAACCGCGGAGCGGGGATCTAGCGTGCTGGCAGGTGGACTCGTTGCCTGATAGTCTGAAAGATATGCATCACCGGTAGAAAGCAGGTCTCCCACGTCAACGCGAACCCGCTGGCCAGTCAGGTGAATGCCCTGTGCGGACCCTGCTCCGCCGCCCGCCCCAGCCGCCCATGAGAGCGGACGACCGACGCCGACCAGTGACCGCGGTGAAACCTTGACCCGACCGTGTGCTCTCTGCGCAGTGAAAGACGGAGAGATTCTGGCCTGATGAACGACTTTCCGATGGCCCGGTCGGAGTCCGGCTCGCCCCTCGGTCCGAAGGTAAGGCCCATCAATTGGAGATTCACGTGAGTGACCAGAACGTTGTCACGACTTCCCCGGTGGACGCAGAGGGAGCCGTCGCCGGCGACATCTTCTCGTTGTACTGGATCTGGCCAGAACGTTTCCGCCTGGGCACCATGCTGGCCGATGAGGAGACGTGGCGTGTCTACGGGGCTGCGGCCGCGGAGCAGGGTCTGGAAATGCACGTCGTCAGCGTGGACGACGTCACGGTCGCTGCCCGACAGGACGGCCCTGCCTTGCTGGTGCGCGGAGATCCGATCGACCCGTCGTGCGCGGCCTTCCATGGCAAGTTGTACACCTGGCCCGCGTTCTCCGACGACATCTGGCGCTCACTGGCCCTCTTCCAGGTGATCGAGGAGGCGGGATACTACAACCTCATCCGCCCGAACCTGAACCTGATCACCAATGACAAGGCCGCGACCGTGCTGCACCTGCGCGATGTGGACGAGCGCTGGCTACCCACCATCCGGCTCACGACCCGGGACCCCGAGGAGTTCGCGGTACCCCTGAAGGAGGCGGGCCTCGCCTACCCCGTGGTCGCCAAGCCGACGAGCTGGGGAGGGGGCAAAGGGGTGCTGGTGGCTCACGACGAGGGAGAGCTCATGACGGCGCTGCGGCTGGCCAGCGCCGCTGAGCTGACCATGGTCATCCAGCCCCTGGTGGAGCCGCCGCTGGAGGACGTCCGCGTGTACTGCGTGAACGGAGAACCCATCGCCGCCATTCGGCGCACCCCCGCCGAGGGCGGCATCGTGGCCAACACCGGTGCCGGTGGTCGTGCCGAGTTCGTCCCCGTCCCTGGCGAACTCCACCGGCGGGCCAGCACGATCGCCGCGCACCTCGACACGCCGTGGGTGGGAGTGGACTTCCTGGGCGGGAACGGCAACTACTACCTGTCCGAGGTGGAGATCGACGCATGCACCCATCTTCCGGGCCACGGCAAGGTGCCGGGCATGGATCGGATACTGGCTCAGCGCTTCGCCGGCTACCGGAAACGGTTCGAGAGTTGGCGCGCTTCGCGCGACGCCGTGACCGCCTAGCTTTCCACCGATCCATGCCACGCCGGCCCGGCGTGATGCCCGCGGTGTGCTCGGTGTTACCGAGAGCCGATCGGCACCCGGATGCGGGCGAAGGGTTGCCACGGTGGTCTGGCGCGCCAGTGCCAATCGTTCCCGAATAACCTCAAGGTGGCGGGTCCGCACCGCTGCCGGGCACGAACCTGCATCTCACGGTAAGAGGCCACTCGATGAAGGGAGATCGCCGTGCGCGACTACACCAGTGAAACCTATGGTGACACGATCGCCGACGACTACGACACGACGCACCCGGATGGTCCCGATACCGCCGCCGCGGCCAGCTTTCTCGCCCAGTTGGCAGGCACCGGCCCCGCCTTGGAGTTGGGGATCGGAACGGGAAGGATCGCAATTCCGCTCGCCGCGCGAGGCGTAGAGGTGCACGGCATTGATTCGTCGCAGCGGATGATTGACAGGCTGAAGGAGAAGCCCGGCGGAGACAGTATCACCGTGAGCCTCTCAGACATGGTTGAGGTGGAGGCGCCACGCGATGACTACGCGGTGGTGTTCACGACGTTCAATACGTTCTGGATGCTGCTGACGCAGGATGAGCAGATCCGCTGCATGCGGAACGCGGCGCTGCGACTGGCCGACGACGGTGTCCTCGTGATCGAAGGCTCCATCCCGGATCCCGCCGCCCTCGCGCAAACGCGCTCGGCCGCGCCGTACAGCCTTTCCGCGACGCACGCCACGGTCGAAGTCAACCTGCGCGACCCGATCCTCCAGCGCATCGAGAAGCAGATTATTATGATCGATGAATCGGGCATCCGCCTGCGGCCTCTGTCGCTCCGTTACGTATGGCCCAGCGAACAGGATCTGATGGCCCGACTGGCGGGCATGCGTCTGCGCAAGAGAGTCGAGGACTGGGCTGGCGCGCCCATCACGCAGCGGTCCCTCAGGTGCGTTGCCGTTTATGAGAAGGCAGCGCGCTGAACCTGGCTGCCGGGACGAATCGGCGGAGTCCGCTTCGTCCGCATCTCCTGCGTCCGTGGCTGGGGCGGGACCATGGCCAGGAGCATCCGCAAGACGACGCCGTTGTGTTGTGTTCCCACCTGGTGAGAGAGGTGACTCTGGCGCCGAGGTAGGGGTCGCCGTGCCGCCCGACCTTTATTGACATGCTGTCCCGGTAGATAGCGTCATTGCTGTTGAACATGTCCCTGCCGGCATGCTGCGGGCGCGGAGGATCGAGGAGCGGGCGGGAGAGTCGATGCAAGGGTTCAGTGGCGAGGTCCCACTCACGAAGATATTCGAGGAATGTATCGGCGACCCCGCTCTTGCTCCGCACATCGAGGTGGTCCGCAAGTGGGCCTTGGAGTACCTGTGCGCACCACACCCAGATCTTGGGCGAGGCGGGCCGGTTTGCCCCTTCACGTCGTCCTCCCTGTCGAAGGAACTATTCTGGCTGGGGTGCGTTGACGACCCCACACTCGATGCTGGTAGAATATGCGGCATCATGGATAGGATAGTTGAGCGATACGCGACGCTCGAGGCTCCGCGAGAGCATGACGCGCTGCTGAAGACAGTCCTGGTGCTCTTTCCTGGCGTAAAGGACTTTGGGATCATTGACGCTGCTCAACTCAGACTCAAGAGCAAATTTGTTGCGCAAGGACTCATGATTGGACAGTTCTATCCCGGCTGTGCCGAGCCGGGCCTATGGAGCAAGTCATTTCACCCGTTGGATTCACCAATTCCCCTCTTGGCGATCCGCCACATGGTAAGTAGCGACTTCCCGTTTCTTGCCCATGAGGCTCGATGGGTGGAGAGCTATTTTCGGCGATTCGCGCCATCAATTCCCGCACCGGTGCGCGATTCTATCGTGGCAAAGCTCACTGAGCCTGGGGAGACATACGTCTCCGATGTGCGATTAGAAAGGTCTGCCAAGAAGGGATCCCTCCTGTGAATGAGCTCCACCCCCGAGTCAAGGAAGTGATCGCAACGGCGAGTATCCACGTCACGGTACATGACCATGCCGCCCTTCCGTCGGAAATCAAGAACCCCCGTGATTTTGCGGCAGCACTCGGCTATCCAATTTCTCGCATCACCAAGACCCTGTTCCTCAAGAGCCGTAGTGACGAAGTCTTCGCTGTTGCGGTATGCTCGATGGATCGGCGCCTTGACTTCAATCTGGCGGCGCAGGCGGCCGGTGTGAGGCGCCTTGAAACGGCTTCGACCGACGAATTGAGTCGGGAGACTGATTATCCTCGAAATGGAGTATCGCCCCTTGGGTTGCCCGATGGAGTAATCGTGCTCGTTGACAAGGGTCTGTTCGACCATCCAACAGTACTCATCGGCGGTGGCGCCATGGGGGTTGAAGTAGAATTGACGCCGTCTGATCTTGTCCGGCTCTCTACCGCCACTGTTACGGCGATCACCGCCTAAGGCGCTGTTCACGCTCGACTCGCCGCGAGAGTCGTCTCGACTCGTGACGGCTCGCCAGGGACCACAGCCGCGGATCCAGGAGACTGGCGTGTGGAGCAAGGAACTTGCCGTGATCTGCGGATGTTCGGGTCATGTGACCATTGATGATGTGGCGCAGCAGGGCGAGGCCTGAACGGGCGAGCTGTCCCGGTGGATCGAGCAGGTGGCGGGCGGGGTGTTCTCCCGGGCCGGAGCCGGCCAAGGCGATGGCCGACGTGACTGTGGCGTCGAGCGGCGTCGCCCGATGGCTTCTGGACAAGAGATCGTTTGGTCCCGACCGTGTTCACGGATGTCGCGCCGGCTCTTCCTCGACTCCTCCTCCCAGCGGGACCCAGGGCTGACACCAGGCATGACTCGCGATCGTCCGGCGACCGCACCGGTGGCGACGCCCACCGCGGCCAGCGGCCGGGAGGGTTCGAGGTCGGGTCTCGTCGCCGCCTTGCGTTGGTTGCCACCGGCGGCGTGGGTGTGAGGGCTCGGCTCCATGGTCATCCGCGTCGTGCGCCTCCGGGCGTCATCATCGGACGTTTGCCACATAGTGCCTATAGCGCCCAGATGACATGTTGGCGATCTGCTCTCGGGCGGCGGCTGTGTGTATCTATAGTGATCCACGACGCCTCTTCACTGGTGTGCCCGATCAGTGCGTCACTGCCCCACGGTATCGGGCATATGTCAGTTATCGGACATCGATCCGGATATCGAGGGCCCGTGCATCGTTTGGGTGAAGGAACCGTCGTCTGGCCGTCGTCCACGTTGTTGGGGGCCTTGTCGGCCGAGACGCGTGCGCACCTGCTCCACCTCGGTACGCAGCGCGCCTATTGCAGCGGCGGTATTCTGCTCGCCGAGGGCGAGCTGAGTGACCACGTATTCCTCCTGCTCCGTGGCTGGCTCAAGGTGACGAGGGTCGGTGACGGTGACCGCGAGATCCTGATGGCGATTCGCGCGGCGGGTGACATTGTCGGCGAGTTGGCCGCCTTCGACCGGCAGTCGCGGATCGCCACCGTCCGCGCGGCTGCGGCATGCAACGTCCGGCGGATCGGACGCCGCGACTTTCTCGACTTCCTCCGCGACCACGACGAGGCCAGCCGGCTGGTGATGAAGGCCGTGGGGGAGAAGCTGAGATCGGCGACCAGACGTCGGTCGGACGTCATGTCCCACGCCCCAGACGTCCGCGTCGCCAGGCTGCTGCTGGACCTGCTCGGCCAGCACGGCCAGCTGACGTCCGACGGCATCGTCATCACGCCGCCGCTGACCCAGCCGGACGTCGCGGCCCTGGTGGGGGCCTCGCAGCCCACCGTGCAGCGAGTGCTGCGACACCTCCGCGAATCCGGTGTCATCGCCACCGGGTACCGGAGGATCCTCGTCCGCGACCCGGACCAGCTGCGGCTGCGGGCCGGCGTCGGCGCCTTCACCGCCGTGCACCTGCCTGACGCTCCCGTCGCCGTCGGGGTCCCACGGGCCAGGCCGCCGGTGGGCCCGTGACACGGCGGCCTCACCCGCGGAGGAACACCTCCAGCCGCACACGGCCCAGGTCCCTGCTCTCCCCGGTCCGGTGGTCACGCGGCTTCGCCCGGTCCCGGAACCGGTGGCCAGCTCGGGCAGCGGGACCACGGCTGCGGCGGACCCCGCCACGACGTCCACCGTACGGTTCCCGCTGACCGGCGCTCCCGTCAGGTGCCCGTCCCCGTCGTGGACCGCCTCCGGCGAGTGAAGCACCCGGCACCGTCGCGAAGGCCATCCCGTGATGTCTTGTGGGGTATCGCATCCGGCTACGAGTGAGTCATGACGACGGGCGATGTCGACAGAGGTGGAGACGACGTCCGGCTCGCGGGGGATGCGTCGGAGCCGGTGGCCCTGTCGCAGCAGGTGCGGGACCAGTGGCCGGCTGCCCGTCCGAGATGATCGGCGCCTGGGGGCCAGGGAGCGTGCGCTGATGACGGCGACCGGGGTGCTCGGGGTCGAGGACACGGAGTTGTGGTCGTTGCTGCGGGAGGTGGGAGAGGCGGTCGACGAGGTGGCGGTCCGGGTCCGTGCCGAGCGCGGACGCTGCCGCGCCGGGACACCGGGGGGACGCGGTCGGCGACCCGCCACCCGCCCCGACGCCGATACCGCAGCGGGCCCGGCTCAGCCGAACCGATCCTCCACGGTGCTGCGGCCCGTGGCCATCGGCGTCCGGACCTGTCGCGCCTGCCTGTTGAGAGCGTGCGTCGACGGACGCCATGACTGGGGGGTGCGCCTGCGCCCCTCGGTGATCCATATCTGACCGTGCCGCGGCCCCCCGCCGGACGTCCCTCAATCGTGCCCGTGATGCCCCGCCGCGCCGCCGTGCGGCCACCACCCGTCGACGTGCCCGTCGACGTGCCCGTCGTGGCTGGAGTGGCCCGCGTCGTCCACGTCGTGACCCGCGGCGTGGTGGCCGGGATCGCCGTGGTGGCCGGGATCGGCGTGATGAGGGGTGGAACCGGCGTCCTGGTGGTGGCCGAGGCCGTGGTGATGCGCGCCGAGGGGCGTGTCGTCCGGGGTGTCGTCGAAGGTGTCGGGCCCGTCGTCGTGCGTGGTGTCCGCGGTCAGCGACGGGACGACGGGTTGTGGCGCCGGGTGGTCGTGGGAAGGGAAGAACCATTCCCGCAGCGGGGACGACGGGCCGAGCAGACTGACCGCGGAGGCGGCGACGTGGGCGGCCGTGACGGCGGGCACGACGAACTCGCGCATCGCGGTCCGGGTCGGGGAGTACCCCCAGCGCACGGGGGAGGGGCCGAGGTCGCGGACCGGGGCCGACCGCGGCACGTACAGCCAGGCCTCGGCCCGGAAGTCCTTCTCGGGAAGGTGCACGGTGATGGCCTGGAACTGCTCGGCGGGCAGGCCCGGTAGGTCCAGAGCGAGCACGTCCTGGTAGAGGCCGGCCGTCACGGCGAGGGCGAGGTCACTCTCCTCCCGTCGCTCGAGGGCGTCCCGGACGGGGCGGGAGTCCACCAACCGGCTGACCTCGATCACCCCCTCACCGATGTAGCCGCTCGGAGCCCGGCTGATGCGTCCGTGGCCGACAGCGGCTCGCATCCGGATCCGGCCGAACAGTCCCGGCGAGGCGTTCGACCGGTAGAGGCCGTCACGCAGCCCGAGGATCAGCTCCGGGACGACGTGGACGTCGTCCGCGCCGGTGGGCAGTACCAGCAGGCGTCCGTCCCCCTGGTCCTGGCCCTGCACGCGGACCCGCGGGACCCCGGCCCGGCGGCACGCGTGCTCCAGGATGCGCACCAGCCGTGCCTGGCCGTCCAGGTGGGCGTCGGTGTCGTGCCGGCTGTAGCGGAAGAGGTCCACGCCCAGGCACAACCTGCGCCGGAAGTGGGGGACCGCGGTCACAGGATCTCCACGTCGCCGATCAGGTCCTCGATCCGGCTCTCCAGGTCGCCGAGCCGGTCGGCGGTCGCCCGCAGGTCGGCCCGCCGGGCGGTGATCGCGGCCTCACCCTGCTCCTGGGCGCGACGGGCGTCGTCCACATCGGCGGACACCTGGGCGATCCGGGCCCGCATGGCACCGTCCACCGCCTGCTGGATCGGTGCCGTCGACGTCGCGGCGAACTTCCGGGCGGCGTCCGCGGCGAGCGTCGGCGCCTGCTGCAGGATCTGCGTCGACATCTCCCGGCCGATCGCCTCCCGCATCCTCGTCGCCACCCGCTGGGTCCCCTTGGTGCCCTGCCAGACGGCCTGGATCACCGCGCCCGCGATCAGGGTAGGCAGCCCCCACGGGGTCACCAGCCACGCCAGGTAGAGCAGGATGCTGGGCAGCAGGGTGCGGAGGGCCTCCTTGGGCCCGAGCCGGGCGCCCACCAGGCCGCCGGCCACGCCGCCCAGGAGGAAACCCATGCCCCCGGCCAGCGCCCGGGTCATCGTCGCCTCCTCCTGGCCCTGGCCTACGAGGGCCGCCTCCCCGACTCCGCTGAGGCTGATGCGCAGCGCCGACAGGTGCGTCTCGAAGGTCGCCAGCTGGGTGTCGGTGCGCACGGCGATCTGCGCGAGCTCGGTCGCCACCAGGGGCTCCAGGGTCGACACCGTCCAGTCCGTGATGCGCCGTTCGATCTCCTCCCCGACGGCGACGGCGATCTCCTTGGCGGCCTGCTCGGCCCGGGCCTTGACGTTCCACGGCACGAGCGTGAGTCGGGTGTCCGGCGCGACCGTCATGGCGATCGACGGCGCCTCCGCGGCGACCTTCGTCAGGCAGGTCGACAGCAGGACGGCCATCCGCTGTTCCAGCGCGAGGTGCTGGTTCCTCAGGTCCCGGCCGATGCGGTCGGCCTCGGTCTCCAGCGCGCGCAGCGGGCCCTGCGCGTCCTCCCACCGGCGCTCGAGGTCCTGGCTGTCCGAGGCGAGCAGCTCCAGCAGGTGCGGGACCCCGCCCTTGAGGCTGCGGGTGACGTCGCGCAGGGCCCGGGCCGGGGAGAGGACCTTGACCTTGTGCCGCTCGGTCACCAGGTACGCCTCGAGGGCGGTGGCCAGCCCGGTGATGCCCGACGTCCGGTAGGCGAGGTCGTCGTGCTGCTCCCGGGCGCGCAGGGCGGCCCGGGCGTCGACGAAGAACATCCGCCGGGTGTCCCGGTCATGGCCGCGCACGTCGACGATCCGCCGCCGAGCGCTGGCCGTTACCTCCTCGCGTTCGTGCGGCTCGACCGCGTCGATGTAGGTGAAGACGAAGAACGGGTCGTGGGACGCCAGGTGGGTGCGCAGGAACTGCGCCTCGGCCGTGCTCATCGGCGCGATCGCGTGCTGCATGAACACCACGGCGTCCGCCGTGCCGAGCCGGTCCAGGGTGATCTTGTCTCGGGTGACGTGCTCGTTCAGGCCGGGGGAGTCGACGAGCACCACCCCGGGCCGGCAGAGCTCGAGCGGC
>DATDMG010000256.1:0-2153 GCA_036518955.1 Kineosporiaceae bacterium
GGGTTCACCGCGTTGATCCCGGTCCCGCGGCGGGTGTCGCCGAGCGTCCCGGCGACGGTGCTGGAGCTGGCGGTGGCGTTGAAGAAGGAGGCGCCCGGGCGGACCGCCGCGCAGATCGCGGTGATCCTGGCCGCGCAGTCGGGGTGGGCACCGTCGGAACGGACCCTGCAACGCCACTTCAAGGACCTGGGGATCTGCCGGACCCGCCCGGACGGGTCCGTCCCGGCGGCGTTCGGACGGTTCGAGGCCGAGCAGCCCAACGCCCGCTGGGTCGCGGACGCTCTCCACGGGCCGATGGTCGCGGGCCGCAAGGCCATCCTCATCGCGTTCCTGGACGACCATTCCCGGCTGGTCACCGCGGCCCGGTGGGGCTATCACGAGAACGCGATGGCCTTGCGGGAGACCTTCAAGGTCGGCCTGGGTGCACGCGGTTACCCGAAGGTTTTGTATGTTGACAACGGCGCCATGTTCATCGACTCGGCGTTGCGGCGGACCTGCGCGGTGATCGGCGCGAAACTCACCCATTCCCAAGCTGGAAGACCGCAAGGTCGAGGCAAGATCGAGAGGTTCTTCCGCACCGTCCGCGACCAGTTCCTGGTCGAGATCGCCGACGGAACCCCGGGCGCCGGGGCGGTCGCGGGGACGGGGCCGCAGACGGGGCCGCGGACGGGGACACCGGTGGTGAACCTGGCCGACCTGAACTCGCTGTTCGAGGCTTGGCTGCATCAGGTCTACCACCAGCGGATCCATTCGGAGACGGATCAGACTCCGCTGCAACGGTTCCTGGCCCACGGCGCTCCGACGCCGGTCCCGGGTGACCTGCTGGTCGAGGCGTTCCGGTGGAGTGAGTGGCGCACCGTGACGTCCACCGCCCAGGTGAACCTGCACGGCAACCTCTACGACGTCGACCCGTCCCTGGTCGGCGCCCGGGTCGAACTCGTCTTCAACCCCGACGACCTAGACAACATCGACGTCCGCGTCCACGGGAAATCGTACGGGAAAGCCGTCCCGTCGCGTCTGCGCCGGCACGTCCACCCGAAAGCCGTCGGTGACCCCGCCCCGCCGCCGGTCCCGACCGGGATCGACTACCTGCGTCTGATCGAGACCCGCCACACCCATTCCCTGGAGAACCGGCTGCGTTACGCCCACCTCGACCCGCAGACGGCTCCGGCCGATGGGACGACCACAAGACCCGTCGCGGAGTCCGGCGCCGGCCACGCAGGCAAGGAGCCCGAACCCGTTCCCGAAGCCGTCCGTGAGGACGACGAGGCCTCACGCTACGAGACCGATCTGGTCGCCCTCGCCGCAGCCAGCCCGCCGGGCGCCGACAGCGATCCCGCCCTCGACCCCGCCCTCGACCCAGCCCTGGCGCCGGACCCGGCGCTGGAGGCCGAACTGGCCGAGTTCGCGGCCCTGCTCACCCGCCACCGCAGCGACAGCGGCGACAACAGCGGTGTCGAGAGCGCCAGCGACAGTGCCGTCGAGGGCGAGCGTCCGCAGGCGGCGTCATGAGCGGCCTGGACCAGCTCTGCTCCTACTTCGGATTCACCCGCACCCCGTTCCGCCGCGACCTGGCCCCGGCCATGCTGCACCGCCACGGCGGGCATGCCGAGGCCGTCGCCCGGATCCGCTGGTGCATCAACGAGAACGCCCTGGCCGTCATCACCGGCGAGGTCGGGGCCGGCAAGACCGTCGCCCTGCGGGCGGCCCTGGCCGGCCTGGACCCCTCCCGACACACCGTGATCTATCTGCCCAACCCCGCCGTCGGCGCCCGCGGCCTGCACGAAGCCATCGTCACCGGCCTGGGCGAGACCCCCCGCTTCCACACCGCGCCCCTGATCGCCCAAGCGTCCGACCTGCTCGCCGCGGAGAAACACGAGAAGGGCCGTGCCGTCATCGTCGCGGTCGACGAGGCCCACCTGCTCTCACCAACCCAACTGGAACAGCTGCGACTGCTGACGAACAGCGAGATGGACTCCGTGGCTCCGTTCGCCGGCCTGCTGCTGGGCCAACCGACCCTGCGCCGGCGGATCAAGTCCGGGCAGTTCGCCGCCCTGGACCAACGGATCGGACTGCGCTACACCCTGCCCGGCATGACCGCCCCGGAGACCCGCGACTACCTCGCCCACCACCTGACCCTCGTCGCCCGCAGC
>DATDMG010000257.1:0-2453 GCA_036518955.1 Kineosporiaceae bacterium
GACGCGTCGTCGTCGTGGGGGGCGGGTTCATCGGCACGGAGGTCGCGTGGACGCTGCACGCGCTCGGCCGGGACGTCGCGATCGTGGAGCCGCTGCCGACCCTCATGGTCCGCGGGCTCGGTGCGCGGATCGGCGCGGCGATCACCCGCCGGCACGCGGCCGCGGGCATCGACCTGCGGCTCGGTGCAGGGGTGGCCGGCGTCGACGGCGGCGACCAGGTGGAGGCGGTGCAGTTGACCGACGGAACGCGGTTGCCCGCCGACCTCGTCGTCCTGGGGCTCGGCACGGCGCCGGAGACCGAATGGCTCGCGGGGTCGGGGCTCGACCTGCGGGACGGCGTCGTCTGCGACGAACGGCTGCGTGCCCGCGGGGCCGAGCAGGTGTACGCCGTCGGCGACGTGGCTCGCTGGTGGCACCCTCGCTACGGGGAGAACATCCGTGTCGAGCACTGGTCGAACGCGATCGACACGGCCGCTGTCGCGGCGGCGAACATCACCGGCACGCGCACGGTGCACGACGCCCTGCCGTATGTCTGGAGCGAGCAGCTCGACGGCCGGCTGCAGATCTTCGGCCGGGTCCAGACCGGTGATGACGTCCGCGTCGTCCACGGGGATCTCGAGGGCGACTTCGTCGCGGTGACCGGGAGCGCGTCCCGACCAGGGGCGGCGGTCGGGATCGGCGCGGTCCGGCCGCTCGTGCGGGTCCGGAAGCTGCTGGCCGCAGGGGCCGGCTGGGAGGAGGTGCTCGCGGGCGGCTGAGCCAGCGCGGACGCCGTCCTCCGGGCAGCCGCCCGTGCCCGACAGGCACTCCTCGAGCATCCGTCGCGCCTCGGCGTGGAGCTTCTTGCCGTTCGCCGCCCGAGGGACCGTCCCGAACACGATGGTCCGCGGCACCTCGTACCGGGCCAGCCGCTCGCGGGCGAGGGAGGTGCCCGACGGCGAACCGTGACCCGCCGGCCTGCGCTGCAAGGCGCACCGATGTCCTCTGCCACCCCTGCGACCGGAACCCGCACGCCGGGCGGTCTTGACCGTGCCCATCGCGCGGGAGCTCGGCGACCGGCGAGAATCCAGGACCCTGGGCCGCTCCGATCGTTCGGGGTGCTGGCCGGGCCGGCGGTGAATTCCTCGGCGCTGGCCGGCGTCGGTGGGCGACTGCGGACCGTATCGCCCGGGCGTCACGTGCAGGGCTGTTCACAGCGCCTTCGCCGCCTTGGTCGCGGTGTTGAGCAGGTATTCCAGTGGCCCGCGGCGGAAGAAGCGGGACCAGATCGCCGCGAACAGGACGGCGCCGCCGATGAACCCGAGCAGCGGCACAGCGGTGGTGGACGAGCCGCGCGGCAGCAGGGTGAACACCGCGACGTGAGCGACGTAGAGCGTCAGGGACATCGTGCCCACGGCGATGACCGGGCTGGCCAGCCGGCGCAGCCACGGCAGGCGGCCGGTGAGCACGGTCGCACCGACGAGCACGGTGATCGCGAATCCCAGGCTGCCGATGACCTCGAAACTGGTTCCGCTGTGCGGCCTGGACGTCAGCAGGGTCCAGGCGGGGGAGATGTCCAGTCCGGGCGGCAGCGTACCCGGCAGCGAGCCCTGGGGCCCTCCGCCGGCCGCGGATCCGGCGGCCCCCGACTCCAGCGTGGCCTGCACCTGCTTCATGAGGGCGTTCGTCGCGGCCCGCTCGGCACGAAGTGATTCGAACACCTGGGAGGCCAGCCAGGACGTGCCGTAGCCGAGCACCATGAGGGCGGGGCCGAGCATCCCCAGCCGCCGCTGCACCGTGCCGGCGGCCAGGTCCAGCCGGCCCAGTGCCATGCCGGCGATCACGAACGGCATCCAGGTGATCACCGGGTAGGTCCCGGTGAGCAGCAGGCCCAGCACCCCGTCGCCACCAACCTGGACGAGCGGGTCGTACTCGTTGATCGCGTCAATGACCGGGAGGGGCAGCAGTTGCGTCAACCCGAACGCCACCTGCGGCCCGACAACCGCGAGCACGGCGGCGATGGTCGCGAGCGTGCCGGCCCGGAGACGCACCAGGGGCAGGGCCAGCAGGAAGTACACCCCGTAGAAAGCCAGGATCACCGCGATCCCGGTGTCGAGCGCTGTGAGCAGCGTTCCCAGGGCCAGCAGGATCAGGGCGCGGATCGCTATCCGGATCCGGGCCTGCCGACCCGCCGGCCCGGTCTTCGGCTCCCGGCGACCAGCGATCAGCATCAGCGAGAACCCGGCGAGGGTCGCGAACAGCACCGACGAGCGACCGTGCGCGAGGTCCAGCAGCCAGCCGCCGACGCCGCCCACGGAGTCGCTGTCCGGGCCGACGTGCACGGCGAACATGCCGAACACCGCCAGCGCTCGGGCCAGGTCGACCCCCGCCAGCCGTGCCGTCGACGTGCCAGGCTCGCCCGCCGGACCGGGCGGAGCCGCCTCCTGCGCGGGTGCCGCCTCCTGCGTGGGTGC
>DATDMG010000258.1:0-7019 GCA_036518955.1 Kineosporiaceae bacterium
ACGATCTCCACGTCCAGGTCGTTCAGGGCGGTGGTCAGCGCGCGCAGGAGCCGACGGGGATCCACCTGGTGGTCGCCGGGCGCTCGCGTGCCGCCGCAGACGCGTGGATTCAGCAGCGGTTCCTGTTCGCGGGCGGCCTGACCGGTCACCGGCTGGGTGATCAGGCCCAGGTCCTGCCGGTACGTCTGGAGCCGCTGCACCGCCTGCAGGTCGTCGTGGGTAAGCCCGATCAGCAGGGTGCCGTCCGTGCGGTACCCGATGTCCAGTCTCGACGCCGCCGTCAGCTCGGCGGCGAAGCTCGGCCACCGGTGCAGCGAGGCGACCTGCAGGGTGGTCAGCTCCTGCTCGCCGAAGGACGCCTCGGCGACCGGGGCGAGCATCCCGGCCGCGACCCGGGAGGCCCCCTGGCCCGGGGCCGGATCGAGTACGAGAACGCGCAGGCCGCGCCGCGCGCACTGCCAGGCGATCGACTGGCCGATCACTCCGGCACCGACGACCGCCACGTCGTACGGCCTCACCAGCCGCCTGCGACCCTCAGCGCGCCGCGGTGCCGGGGTGACCGCTCGTCCGGCGGGAGCACCGGCCGGAGCAGGTCCCGCCCGGGGTGCGGATCGGTGATCACGCGCAGACGAAAGATGCCTCGCATCGCAGCTCCTCACTTCCTGCGCCGGCATGACCCGGATCAGGTTCGACGGTCGGGGGCTGCGTCGGCCCCCCTCTCAGCCCGGTGCTCCGGACTCCCGTGGGTAGTGGGAACTTTACGTAAGGTGTCACGAACCTGACAAGGGTCCGTCCGGATGTCGCCGTGATCGACCCGGATCATCTGGTGCACCAGGATCTGGGTGTGATCCTCGGCCCCGCCGTCCCCCGTACGGCACTGCCGCTCCCGTCCTCGGCGCCATGCCTGGCGGGAGCCCGCGGGAGAACCATCCGCGGCCTCCCGACAACGACCTCGGTAGTAGCGCTCACGCCAGGTGGCGGGCGCGACCTTTGGGCAGCGATCAATTCATCAGGGGTACCGGTGGCCGGGGAAGGCGTCACACTGGCGGTATGACGACGCGACCATCTGCACGGCGCCGAGTGTTGCCCACCAGTCCGTTCGCTCGTGAGGAGGTCACACCGCCGTCCACCGCCGAGTTCAGCGTGGGGGATCGGGTCACTCTGGACAGTTGGGGCATGGGGCGAGTCGTGCAAGTGGCGGACGACCACGTCATCGTCGACTTCGGCGCGGCGGGCCATCGCCGGATCCCGGCCGGCACGAAGGGGTTCTCACGCCTGTAGCCGCACCGTCGGACCCGTCGGACGAGCCCGACCGGGCGACGGCCGTGGTGATGCCGCCCTCACCGGACTCACCGGCCCGAACCCGCCGGGCACCCGTCCGCGAGATTCCTCGGACGTCGCTCGGCCCCGCCGATCTGGTGGACGTGCGTCGATGATGCGTTGCCCCGCTCGACGGACGGCGAAGGGGGAGCCGAGGTCGTCCGCTGCGGTCGTCGGGGTGCTCCGGCCACGGGGGCCTGGGCCGGCGGCTCCGGTTGGCCGAGCAGATAGGCGATGACCTGCGCGGCGCTGTAGGACGGGGTGCCGGCCGCCGCGTTCCCGATCAGGTCGAGGACGGCGGTGAGGTCGGAGCCGGCGGTGACCAGGGGAGGTTCGCGGTAGCCGTTGCGGCGGCGTTGCGGGAGTCCTGCCGTGGCGAGCAAGGCGTTGCACAGGCACACCCGGCCCTCGGCGGTGGCGGCTCGCCCGGCCTTGCGCGTGGTGTAGACGGTCAGCGGTTCCGCCGGGCAACGGTAGCCGACGGTGCCGCCCGAGGTGACGTAGGCCGATCGCAGCATGCCCAGGTCGCAGACCGGGGTCCGCGCCTGGCGGACGGCGGACTCCGACAGGGTCCCCGCCAGCTCGACCACCCGGAACGGGAATCCGGTGGGAGAGCAACGCCAGTCGCTGCGACTGCTCAGGGTGCCCCGGCGCACCTCGCCGAGGGCTCGGGACTTCACGTCGGGGTCGAGCCCGGATTCGGCGCAGAACGCGAACGCGGTGCCGACCTGGATCCCTGCGGCACCGGCCGCCAGCGCCGCGCGCAGCGCGTCCGGGGTGCCGTAGCCGCCGGCGGCCCAGACCGGCAGGCCCACGGCGACCAGGTCGGCGAGGTCGATCCGGTCGCGGTCGTCGTACACCGGCTGGCCGCGCTCGTCGGTGCGGCGGGGGCCGCGCGGCGGCGCGTTGTGGCCCCCGGCGCAGGGGCCTTCGAGGACGAACCCGTCGGGTCGGGTGGTGGGGTCGGCCGCCAGCGCCTGGGCGAGGTCGAGGGAGGCGACGATGGCGAGCACGCGGGGTGGTGTCAGCGGGGCCCGGGGTGCGCCGATGGTTCTGCTCGGGCTGAAGTCCACGGCGTAGGGGCCGTCGCTGGACCGGGCGCCCTGGACCCGGACCGGCATGCTCACGTCGTCGTGCCGGCACAGGTGGCGCACCAGCTCAGGCAGATCACCGGGGTTGCCCGCGCCGATCAGGACGTCGTCGACGCCGGCGAGCAGAGCACCGTAGACGGCCGCGGGCAGCGGCATTTCGATCTTACGGAGGTAGTTGATACCGACGGCTCCCCGGCCGTGCTCCTTGGCCAGGAAGACTTCCGCGAAGTTGGCGGCGACGATGAGTTCGGAAAGGCGAGGTGAGGGCTGCAGGGTGCAGCGTGGTACCGCTTTGTACGGTTCGTCCGGTGGTTTCCCGCCCTGGACGAAATAGGCGGCGATGATCCAGTCCGCGATCCGACGCACGGGGAAGGCGGCCAACGCCCGGCGCACGTGGCCGCCTGGGTCGCCGTCCTGCAGTCTCCGGGTGCAGACGATCTCGAGAGCGGTACCGGACACCACGCCCAGTTGGCCGGCGCGGGTCACCGCGGAGGCGAGTCTCCAGTCGGAGACGGCCACCCCCATTCCGCCCTGGATGATCAGCGGGAGACCGGTCCGGTGGTCATGGCTGTCGGGGAGGTCGTGGCCCGAGGCGGCCCTGCTCATCACGTGCTCCTTGACTGGCCTGTCGAGTTGTCTCTCACTCCACCCTGGATCACAATCCGAGTCCACCGCTAGGATCGATGGAGGGCATTTGTCCACACCCACTTAGCGCGGGATGCTAAATGACATCGGGTGATCGACCGTGGACGGCGCTGCGCCCCCAGATCGGGGAGCTGTTGCGCCCCGTGCTCGCGGCAGTGGCCGAGGCCGCGCTGCAGGAGATAGCCGGTCAGCTGCCGACCTTGGGCGGAGACCTTGGTGGCGAGTACGGCCGGGCCCTGCGTGGCGGCATCGAGCGAGCCCTGGATCGCCTGCTCGACCTGCTCGGCACCAGCGAACCTGCGCTGGACCCGCGCCTGGCCGAGCTGTACGAGTCCTTCGGCGCGCGGGAGAGCCGCCACGATCGATCACTGGACACCCTGCTGGCCGCCTACCGGATCGGGGCCCGGGTCGCGTGGGCGCGGTTCTCGGAGGCCGCGATGATCGCCGGGGTGCAGATCGGCGAACTGGCCGTCCTGGCCGAATCGATCTTCGTGTACATCGACGAGCTGTCCGCGGCCAGCGCGTCCGGGCACGCACGCGACCATGCGGCTCGGACCGGGTACCGGGACGTGCTGCGTTCCCGGCTGGCCGAGGCACTGATCGCCGGTGAGGCCGCCAGTCAGACCGCCCGGGTGAAGCGGATCGCCGACGAGCTTGCCTGGACCATCCCCGCCCGGGTCGCGGTCGCGGTGCTTCCCCTGCCCCACGCCTCGCCGTTCGCCGGTACCAGGCTGCCGCCGGCGCCCCCGGACGTCCTGGTCCTGGCCCAGGACGGCGAGATCCTGGCCGTCCTGCCCGACCCCTCGGGCCCTGGGCGACGTGCCCAGTTGGAGAGCGTGCTCGGCCCCGACGCCGAGGTCTACGTGGGCACCGTCCGGCCGCCCGCGGAGGCGGCGATCTCCCTGGCCCATGCCCGTGCCGTCCACCGACTCGTGCTGGACGGCGTGCTCCCTCGAGCGCCGGTCGTGGCCGCGGCCGATCACCTGCCCGACCTCGTCCTGCACGCCGACCCACGGCTGCTGTCCGACCTGACGGACCGCACGCTGGCCCCGCTGTCGCGGGTGGCCCCACCCCGCCGGGAGGAACTGGCCCGCACGCTGCGCAGCTGGCTGGCGCATCACGGTGACCGAGTGGCCGTGGCACATCACCTGGGAGTGCACCCGCAGACCGTCAGCTATCGAATGGCCCAGCTGAGCGACCTGTTCGGCGAGGCCCTGCGCCATCCCCGGCACCAACTGGCCCTGGCCATTGCCCTGGAAGCGGGCACGACCCACGTCGCATGCTCCGAAGGAGTTCTTCCGCCCGCTGCACCGCACGGCGAGTAGTCCCTGCCGGTCCGGCCGAGCCGGTCGACCTCCACCCGGTCGGTCGCCCGGCGAGAAATCCAGGCGGAACTCTCCGGACCGCCATCCCACTGAAACGAGCCCACTGTGTGACGGGGGATCTTTGGCTAAGCTACTGGGAGAGTTCTCCGGAGCCGTTCTTGCCCGGGGATGTTCCGTGCGCGAGGTAGGTCGCCGAGGTCGTCGACCGTGTACCTGTGCTGAACTCTGACCTCCGGAGAAGCGAATGCACTCTTTCCTGCAATGGTGGCCGGTGCGACGGCCGAGGGCCGTCGTTCTGATAGCCCTGGTGCTGGGGGTGGCTGCCGCAGTGCTCGGCGCCGGTGTCTTTCCCCGGCTGTCCGGCGGCGGTTTCGACGACCCGGCCTCCGAGTCTTCCCGAGCCCGAGCCATGATGAGCCGGGATCTCGGCCTGCCGGAAGGAAACCTCCTGCTGCTCGTGGAGGCGACTCAGCCCGGCGCCACGGTGGACGATTCCGCGGTGGCCGCTGCCGGACAGGAACTGCAGCGCCGGTTGGCGGACCAGCCCGACGTGCGGGTGCTGGCCTCCTACTGGGCCGGGCCGGCCTCGCCGACCTCCCCGCTGGCCAGTAGCGACAGACGGGCAGGTCTGGTGGTGGCCGCGGTGGCGGGGCGCGACGACGTCCGGCGCCAGCGCGTCGAGCACCTGGAACAGACCTTCACCACCACCACCACGTCGGTGGTGAAGGTGCGCATCGGTGGGGACGCCCAGGCCGACCTCGACGTCAATTCTCAGGTCAAGGCCGACCTGGGGGCGGCCGAGGCGATCGCCGTCCCGCTCACCCTGCTGCTGCTGGTGATCGTGTTCCGGTCAGTGGTGGCCGGGCTGCTGCCCCTGCTCGTCGGCGGCATGTCGATGATCGTCACCTTCGCGGTCCTGGCGGGGCTGACGCACGTCACGGACATCAGTGTGTTCGCGGTGAATCTGGTGTCCGCGTTGGGACTGGGCCTGGGCATCGACTATTCGCTGCTGATGGTGAGTCGCTTCCGGGAGGAACTCGCCGCGCGGAACGACGTCGCGGCGGCTGTGGCGGCCACCCTGGCCACCGCCGGCCGGACGGTGATGTTCTCGGCGGCTACGATCGTGATGGCGCTCGGCGCGATGCTCGTCTTCCCGCTGTACTTCCTGCGGTCCATGGCGTACGCCGGCTCCGTGGTCGTGGCCGCCGCGGCGCTCGGCTCGGTCCTGGTGCTGCCCGCCGTCCTGCGCCTGCTCGGACGGCGGGTGAACACCCTCTGGGTGGGGCCGCGGCGTGACGAGGTGACCGGTCGTGGCTGGTGGCAGCGATGGGCGACGTTCGTCATGCATCGCCCGGTGGTCGCCGCCCTCCCGGTGATCACCGTGATCGGGGTGCTGGCGGTGCCGCTCTTCGGGGTCAGCTTCGGGATGCCGGACGACCAGGTCCTTCCCGCTGCCCGCTCCCAGGCCAGGGCGGTGGGGGACGTGCTGCGCACCCGTTTCGCGGGCGACACCGCTACGGGGATCGACATCGTTCTCCCGGACGTCCCGGGCGCCGACGCGGCTGCCCGGGAGCAGGCGGTCTCGGCGTATGCGGGCCAGCTGTCCCGGCTCGACGGGGCGGTGCGGGTCGACTCCGGCGCAGGCGTCTTCTCGCACGGCGGCCGGCTCGGCGCGCCCCGGAGTGAGCTGATGAAGGGCCAGCTCGCCCTGGTGCGGATCATTCCTGAACACGGGGGCTACTCCGACCAGGCGCAAGACCTCGTCCGCCGGGTGCGGGACGGCGCACCGGCGGCGGCCGTGGGGCCGGTACTGGTGGGCGGCCAGGCGGCGGCCCTGATCGACGTGCGTGCGAGGATGGGTGAGCTGCTGCCGCTGGCCATTGCCATCGTGGCCGTCAGTTCTTTCGTGATCCTTTTTCTGTTCACCGGGTCCGTTGTCGTTCCGGTGAAGGCATTGCTGGTCAATGCCTTCACTATTGTGGGGGTACTCGGCCTGATGGTGTGGATCTTTCAGGAGGGCCACCTGTCCGACGTCCTCGGTTTCACGCCGCTGCCGCTCGCGATCACCATGCCGATGCTCATGTTCTGCGTCGCATTCGGCCTTTCGATGGACTACGAGGCGTTCCTCCTCGGCCGCATCAAGGAGAATCATGATGCAGGTCTGCCGACGCGGGAAGCTGTGGCGGCGGGCCTGGAGCGCACGGGCCGGATCGTCACCGCGGCGGGCTTGCTGCTCGCGATTACCTTCTTCGCGTTCGTGTCCAGCCAGGTGTCCTTCATCCAGATGCTCGGCCTGGGCACCGGTCTGGCCATCGTGCTGGACGCCACGCTGATCCGGGCCGTGCTGGTGCCGTCACTGATGACCATCCTGGGACCGTGGAACTGGTGGGCTCCGGGCTTCCTTCGGGCCCTCCACGGCCGATACGGGCTCAGCGACGGCGACGAGGCGGTTGGCTCACCCGAGCTCCTGACACCGGTCGGGTCAGACCCGGTGGTGGTCTCGGGATCTGCCGGTTCAGAGGACCGGACCGGCTGAACCGCCGGGGCCCGACGGCGGTCCGGCAGGGCTCACCCGGCCGGACCGCCACGCTGCTGACAGAGAGAACGCGGTCGAGGCTCCCCGGCCCTTCGGCCGGGG
>DATDMG010000259.1:0-15613 GCA_036518955.1 Kineosporiaceae bacterium
TCGGTGGGCACGCGGCCGAGGGCGGGGCGTTCAGCATCCTGCGGTTCCCCGAGCCGGACCTGCCCGACGTCGTCTACGTCGAGCAACTCGCCAGCGCGCTCTACCTGGACAAGCGCGAGCAGGTGGACCGCTACGGGCAGACCTTCGACCGGCTGACCTTCGACAGCCAACCGCCCGACAGCAGCGCCGAATCAGTCGATAAACTGATCTCCTGAAGCCTGCCGTGACCAGGGCGGGACCCATCACGGTCAGGTTGATCCGCCGGTCAGCGACATATACTACGATTCCTTTCGTGGAAAATCAGGCGGCAGCCCTGGGCCCACGGCCGGCGGACCGGTCGGCGGCACCGCTCCCCCTGTCCGTCCAGCGGCTGCAGGTCCTCCAGGTGTTGCGCCGGACCGGACCGCACACGATCGCCGCCCTGGCGGATGCCACCGGGTTGCACGTCAACACGGTCCGCGAGCACGTGGAGGGCCTCTGGGCTGCGCGTCTGCTGACCAGAGAACGAGTACCCGCCTCGGGCAGGGGTCGACCCGCCTGGCGATACTCCGCCCGGCCGCCAGACGAGTCGCTGTCGATGCGCGACCACGTCGCCCTGGCCACGGCGCTCGCCGGCCACCTCGCCCGCACGAGCAGCTGCCCGGCGGCGGACGCGGCGGTCGCCGGCCAGGAGTGGGGCCGAGCCCTGACCGAGGGACGGCCCGCAGCAGCCACCTCCCTGGCGGCACGCCAGGAGGTGGTCGGCCTGCTGGACGCCGCCGGATTCGCCCCGGACGCCGACGACGACGCCCGGACGGTGCGGCTTCGGCAGTGCCCGCTGCTCGAGGTGGCCCGCCGGTACCCGGACGTCGTCTGCGGCGTCCACACCGGACTCGTCACCGCCGCGCTGGAGACCCTCGGGGATCCCGACGGCGCCCGCCAGGTGCGGCTGCGACCCTTCGCCGTCCCCGGAGCGTGCCTCCTGCATCTCGGCCCTCCCTGAGCTCACCCGGATCGCCGGCGCCCGCCACGCCCGGCGGGCGACGCGACGGGCGAGGGTACGCCTCCGGCGTGTTCGGCGATGGCCACGCTCTCGGTGGCCAGCCGACTGATCTCCTGTGCGGCGACCTGGCTGCGCTCAGCGAGCCTGCCGACCTCGGTCGCCACGACCGTGATCGCGATCTTCGAGGCGCTCCGCCACTGAGCGTCGGATCACGGCCCCGGCCCTTTCTCTTGCCTCGGCTAGCGGTAAGACCGGGTCGGGCGGTGAGAGCGGCGGCCTGAGAACGGGGTGCCCACGTTCGGGCCGCGGCGACGCGGGCGGGCAGGATGCGACACGAGCGCGGCTCCCGGAAGGAACCTCAGGAATCAACAACCTGAAGATCACCAGGAGCCGCGCCACTGTCAGCACTCCACCCCGCGAACACTCAGACCCGGCATCTCACCTCATGCCACAACAACGCCGGGCCCTGACTCACCCCGACCACGGGATACCCGACAGCGGCCCTCCCGGCTCTGCCGCGCTGGGCCGGGACGCTGTCGCGTGTCCACTCACCATCTCCTTTTCCGGTCGGTCGGGGGGACGCTCAGACCAGTGCTGGCCGGGTCGGGGAAGATCTCGCAGAGCTACTTCAGCGAGTTGGCGTCGAACTGGCTGAAGGTCACCGGGCCGCCTGCGCCGCTCAGGGCCACGCCGTCGGCGAAGGACGTCGAGCCCCCCTTCGGCGGATTGACGACCTTGTGGAGCATCTTGCCGTTGGCGAACACCGCGACCACCGAACGGTCGACGAGCACCTCCAGGTCCACGGACGCGGCCTTCGACGTGAACAGCGGCAGCGTCTCGGTGTCCTTCGTCTCCGGGTCGGTCACCTTCACGTTGAGCCCGTCGAACACGATCGGGATACCACCCGTCCCGTCGGCCTTCGCGAGCACCGCAAGGGTTGCGCTCGTCGCGGAATTCAGCAGGACCCGGGTCCGGATGTCCAGGGTGCGCTCAGTGATACTGGTGCGGGTCGGCTGGTTCGGGGAGACGTTGAACGACTCCTTGGCGTACCAGGATTTGCCGCGCTTCGCGGCCAGTTGCTCGTCAGGGGCGACGTAGGGCTTGCCCTGAACGAGACTCATGGTCATCGGAAGCGTCAGCCTCCCGTTCCAGCCGCGTGCGGTGTCTTTCCAGCCGCTGAGTCCGTCGAAACCGTGGATCCATGCATCGAGCGTGGCCTTGCCCGGAGCGCCGGGCTTTGCGACCGAGTTCATTGCATAGACGGACTTCCCGCCGTACTCGAAGTAGCTGGGCTCGGTGGAGTCCGGCGTGAACTTCCCCGTGTTCGAGTCGAAGGTACCGACGAAGTACTGGAGGCCCTGGTAGTTGTTGAAGCCCCGCAGCGGACCCTGGGTGCTACCGCGCTGCGCACCGAAGACGAGGACGTCCTTGGTGCCGATCCGCTGGAGGCTCGGCGTTTCCAGGATCCCAGGCCCACCCTGATCGATACTCTGCTGCGGGTGCCGGAACATGTCACCGACATAGGTCCACGGCTTGCTGAGGTCCTTCGGGTCAGACGGCTTGAGGAGGGCGATGACACCTTGACCCACTCGCCCCGGAACGGCCGTCCCGGCCACGATCATGAAGTACTTGCCATCCCGCTGGAAGACGATAGGATCACGCATGTCGTAGCGGTTCGTCACCTGATCGCCGTTGATGGTGTCCTTCTTGTTCTGGTACGTGTTCTGGTCGGTCACCGTGTAGCGTGTCGCCTCCCACTTGTCCAACGTGGGATCGCTGGTGACCGCCATCACGACGGGCGGCGCCTGGAAGAAGGTGGTGAAACCCTTCTCACCCGTGCCGGGGGCTGTGAAGAACGACGCATTGACCTGCTGGGACGGGTTGGCGGGGTTTGGTATCTTGTTGGCCAGGATCGACCCGGAGAAGTTGTGGTCGTACCCCTGCTCGGGCCGCGGCTCGAGCGCCGTGACGTGGTTTGAGATCTGACCCTTGTCCAGCGTCAGGTGCCCCCAGTGCATGTGATTCCAGTTGGACGCGAAGGGGTTGTACTGGAAGAACACGTGCAACTTCTTGCTCGCGTCGTAGTAGAGATACGGGTCATTGTTCCACCCGCCCTTGGGCCCGGGAAGTGCCTGGGGCTTGATCGGGTCCTTGCCGGCGCTCTCCTCCAGCGGGGCCACGGACTTTTCGGCGGCGTTCAGGTCGATACCCTGGATCTCGGCCAGGGTCTTGCCGTCCGCCATGGTGTACGCGTATTCACGTCGATTCAGCCAGAGCTGGTGTTCGGTGTTGGTGAGGAGCCCGGGAGCATTCATCTCGATGCTGGGCACCAGGTCGGCCAGGTAGGCGCGCCCGCCCACGGTGGTCGCGCTGTCCTTGAGATACGTGCCGAGCTGGCCGGCGAAGCTTGCATCCGGCGCGTCCTGGAGGCTGATCGCTTTGGCTCGTGCCTGCGCGAACACGCTGTTGTCGGCGTCCGTCAGCTTCCCGCCGACAAAGGTGGAGCGGGTGCCGTTGGCCAAACCGAACAGCCCCTTGAGCGTGACTGCCCCCTTGGCGTCCAGGCCGCTCATGTCCTTCGCGATGGCGGTGGTCAGGTCCTGCTGATAGTCCGCACGCGCACCCGTCTGAGTGATCCCGACCGTGAGGAGGAGGAGAGCGGCGAGCGGAATCGGGGTCCACACTTTCCATGGAAGACGGGTACCGTCTCTGAGAGTCATACGGCAATCCTTCGTCGAGGGTGATGAAGCGTCGGCTGGATCCGATGGGGCTGCGTTCAACGAACGCGCTCCATGTGATACATTCGGCTGAGCCTCGGTACGCTCAGCCGTTGAACTGCATGGTCGACGGTTGCGAAGTGTCAGGGCACGGGTATCACCTCCTTCCCGAAAATGACTGGGTGAGCCGGTTGGCGTCGCCTGCCGTGACAACGTTGTCGCCATGGCGTGGCAACGGGGCGTCGGATCCGGTGGCGGCTCGCCGAGAGCGCGGGTACTCCGCGGGCCGGATGACGATGATGGCTGACAGGTCGGCCCTGCGCCGATCCGGTGTGCCTCGAGGGAACTGCGGCCGCCCGGACGGGCCATCTCTCGATCATCACAGTGTGAATCAGATCGCCACTTGGTGACGCGTCTGTGGAATTTTGGGATCCCTGTCGATGGCCTTCCTGGACGCGGTGACCAATCATCACACTAGGAGCAAGAGAAACTCCACATACACAGGTCAGGCCCGATCATACTCTCGTGAGGTGCCCTTCGCCTGGATGGGGACCGGCAATATCTGCCGAATGGTTGACGTGAAGTACGGCAGCACGTCGCGATTCATTCTCAATGAGCTCCTTCAGCGCGTGTGTGCTGATGCTATGCACGTATCCGGCGAGCTGTCATGCGTCATCGCAGACTTGTCCGAAGATAGCCAGGGTTGCCGAAGGAAAGGACCTGGTCAACCCGTCCGGTGACCTTATGCCCTTGTCTTCTCGGAGTGGTTCTGGGCGGGGGCTGCGCGTTCGTCGGCGATCTTCGCGGCAGGTCGTGTCCACGCAGGTGCAGGGCTTCCTGGCCCCAGTGGGTCCCGGACCGCGTCGCCCGGTCGGTGTCCAGCGGTCGAGGCTCGATCCGCGGGCCGGTCGGCAACCCGGTGCCGCCCGGCCCCGTGGACCAGGTACCGGGTTCTCCCGGCGACCGCGCGGGGCGCCGCCCGCGTCAGTGCACCTCGATCGGGTGGCTGGTGACGTACAGCTCCAGCTGCTGGAATCACGTTACGGACCGCCGGGTGGATCCGCCCGCCGGGGGTAGTGCTCCGGACCCCGACTTCCACCGCAGGGACCTGTGGGACGCGATCGGGCAGGGCAACTACCCTGAGTACGAGCTCGGGATCTTCGACGATGCGTTCGCCACGAGTTCCCGTTCGACGTGCTGGACGCCACGAAGGTCGTACCCGAGGAGCTCCTGCCCGTCCGCCGCGTCGGCCGGCTCGTGCTCGACCGGCCCCCGAACCGGTCAGCGCTGCCAAGCGGCGCGCGCGGCCCGAGCTGTTCGCCGATCACTACAGCCAGGCACGGCAGTTCTGGATCAGTCAGACCGAGGTCGAGCAGCACCGCATCGTGCGCGCGTTCGTCTTCGAGCTCAGCAAGGTCGAGCGGCCCCAGATCCGGACCCGCATGCTGGACCGGTGTGCGACGCTGCGGTTCTGCGGTTCTGGGCTCGCGAGGCCGCCCTCGGCTGACGCAGCTACCTGAGAATGTTCACCGCCCGAGCGATGACCAGCGCGCCGGTGGCGAGCGAGACGGCCGACTGGAGCATCATGGCCAACTTCGACCACCGGGAGAACGGCAGGGTATCCGTCGGGCTGAACGCGGTCGCGTTGGTGTACGCGAGGTAGAGGTAGTCGACGAAGTGCGGTTCCCAATCGGCGTCCGCCAGGTCGGCCGACGCCATCTCCGGGAACAGGAAGTCCGGTTTCGCCCGCTCATTGCGCGCCCGGGCACCGGGACCGCCGCGGTCCAGGTCCCAATACCACAAGGCGAAGACGACGACATTGGTCAGCCAGATGTTTCCGCCGGTGATCAACAGCGGGCCGGCGTCCTGCCCTTCCCGGCCGTTGACCAGGCCCACGACCAGACTGACCGCCGACCAGGCGTTCGCGAGGCTGGCCAAGGCGATCAGGCCCAGGCTGAGCAGGCGCAGCCAGCGCGAGGCGTGCGTGACGCGCCGCGGGTTCGAGGCGAACAGGACCACCAGGATGAGCGTCTCGACCACCGGCATGACCCAGTTCGCGGTGAGCGTCAGCCGGTCCGGTAGCAGCGCCTGCATGATGATCATGAATGCGACGGCGATCGTCACCGGGAGTCTCGGCTCGCCGTCGGTGACCCGCCGCCAGGCCGGCACCAGGCGCCCGCTGTTGGCGGCCAGGACACCCCCGCTGTGCACGAACTCCCCGAACACCCGGCCCAGGCGGGATTCCAGATCGGTCAGCCGCTCCAGGAGCACCTGATGTTCGCGCCCCGGGGCTCCCCCGGGGTCGGTGACCGGGGAGTCGTGGTCCCACCCGTGGGTGTCACTACCGTCGTCCATGGTCAACTCCTCGCGCTCCGGGGCCACCGGCCGTGACATGCTCGCCCCACCGCCGTGGCCCTCCCCGACCGGGCGCGAGACCTCCCACCCCGCCCGCCGGCAGTAGCGTAGGCGCCCGTCGAGCCCCGGGCGGCCCCCTCCGGATGCGCGGGAGCGGGTTCGCCGACCGGCCGAAACCGGGAGCCGACCCCCAGGGCAGCTACTGTGCGTAGTGCGCACGGGCCGGAACCACCGGGGACGCCAGGGCCGGTACTCGATCAGCGGCGGTCAGCGGGACTGCGGAAGCTTCACCGTCGCGCCTCCACCACCCCTGCCGGAACGCCCTCGGGCGGCCGACGGCGGGGGCACCATCGGGCCCAGGTCGCCGTCCGGCGCCTCGTCCAGATCCACGATCACCGGCGCGTGGTCGCTGGGCCCGGTGCCCTTGCGGGCCTGTCGGTCCACCCAGGCCGCCCGCACCCGGTCCGCCACCGGCGCTCCCGCCAGCACCAGGTCGATGCGCATGCCGAGGTTCTGGTGAAACATCCCGGCCCGGTAGTCCCAGTACGTGAACACCTGCTCGTCGGGCCAGCGGCGACGGACGACGTCCGTCAGGCCCAGCTCCGCCAGCCTCGCCAGCGCCTCCCGTTCCGGCCCGGTCACGTGGGTCTGGCCGAGGTAGGCCTCGGGATCGAAGACGTCGGCGTCCGTCGGTGCGATGTTCATGTCGCCGCAGACCAGCACCTCCTGCGGACCCTCGGCCAGCCGGTCCCGCAGCGCGGTCAACCAGCCCAGCTTGTACCGGTAGTGCTCCGACCCCGGGGTGCGGCCGTTCGGCACGTAGACCGAGTGGATGCGCAGCCCCGCGCAGCTCGCGGAGATCGCCCGGGCCTCTGGTTCGGGGAAGCCCGGCGCGCCGGGAAGGCCGCAGGTCACCGCGTCCAGGCCGACCCGGGACAGGATCGCCACCCCGTTCCACTGCGCCTGGCCGTGCACCCCGACCTGGTACCCCCGACGGGACAGCTGGGCACCGAGCAACTCCAGGAACGCGCCGTCCCCGAGCTTGGTCTCCTGCAGGCAGACCACGTCAGGCCGACGCTGGTCCAACCACGGCAGCAGCCGCGGCAGACGTTGCCTGACCGAGTTCACGTTCCACGTCGCCACCCGCACCCACCCACCGTAACCGCCCTTCGCCCGCCGCTGCGCCACCTCGGCGACTCACCTGGTCAGGGCCGATTCGGGGTGTCCCCGGGACGATCGACGCCTGGCCCGGACAGACTGCCTGCGTGGCGGACGGGAATCTGTGGTGAGCGCGCGGATCGAGCTGAGCTGGCCGAACAAGGACAAGTTCCTGCTGGTGCCTCGCGACGAGGCGGGCCGGCCGGTGTGGGTCGAGCCCACGCACCCGGCCGCGACCGAGGTGCGGACGACGGAGTTCACCGACTCGGTCGGCTCGGTCGGTCCCGACCCGTACGCGGACAATCTCCTGTTCGCCGGGGACTCCCTCGACGTGCTGCGGGTCCTGGCGGAGGTCCCGGAATACCGCCGGCATTACCGCGGAAGAGTCACCCTGGCCTACATCGACCCGCCGTTCAACACCGGTCAGGCATTCGCCCACTACGACGACTCGATGGAGCACTCGACCTGGCTGTCCTTCATGCGCGACCGGCTGCTGCTGCTGCGCGACCTGCTCGCCCCGGACGGCAGCCTGTGGGTGCACCTCGACGACGTCGAACAGCACCGCGCCCGCTGCCTGCTCGACGAGATCTTCGGTGCGACGGCCTTCGTCACCGAAGTGACCTGGCAGAAGAAGTACAAGGCGGGCAACAGCCTCGGGATCCACTCGATGACGAACCCGATCCTGGTGTACGGGCGCACCAGAGGGTGGCGGCGGCGCCGTGGCCTACCACCGGGACAGGACCAGACCGCCAAGTACAGGAACCCGGACGACGACCCGAACGGACCGTGGCGCCTGACCCACGCCGGCGTCCGGGTCTACCTCAGCGACCTCCTCGACCGGGGTGCGATGCCGACGAACTGGTGGCCGTACTCCGAGGTGGGGCACGGCGAGACGGCGACCCGCGAGTCGCGTGACCTGTTCGCCGAGGCGTTCTCCACCCCGAAGCCGGAGGCGCTGCTGCAGCGGGTCATCCACCTGGCGACCGACCCCGGGGACGTCGTCCTGGACTGCTTCGGCGGCTCGGGTACGACGGCGGCCGTCGCGCACAAGATGGGCCGCCGATGGGTCACCGCCGAGATCCTCCCCGGCACGGTCGCACGCTTCACCCGGCCTCGCCTCGAGAAGGTCGTCGCCGGGGCGCACCAAACCGGAGTCACCGAGCTCGTCCGTTGGAGGGGTGGGGGCGGGTTCCGGACCGTGCAGGTGGGCCCCTCCCTCTACCAGGTCGGCCCGCACGGGACGATCCTCCTGACCGATGCGGCGACCGGGGAGACGTTCGCCCGGGCGATGGCCGGGCAGCTCGGCTTCGACTACCGCGCGGGCGACGTGTTGTGCGGGACGCGAGGACGGATGCGGCTGGCCGTCGTCGACGGGCCGGTCGGGCCGGAGGAGGTCATCACCCTGACCGGGCACCTGCAGGAGGGGGAACGTCTCACCCTCGTCGCGACCGTGGTACTGCCACAGGCCGCGGAAACCCTGACCAAGCTCAGCCCCGGTTCCCGGGTGCTGAAGGCCCCCCGGGACGTGCTCGGTGTCCGGTCGCCCAGGAGCCGCTGGGGTGCCTCCCGCGCGCCCTCGACGGCCACCCGCCCCGGGACGGCGGTCGTGCCGTGAGCGTGGCGCCGTACGACCACGCCCTCGTCGAGGCGGTCGCCAGCGCGCTGACGCTGCGGGAACCCAACAGGCAGGCCCTGGACGCGCTGGCCAGGGCGATCGACTCCGCCGCGCCCGGCGCCGAACTGGTCGCCGACCTGGCCACCGGGGTGGGAAAGACCTACGTCGCGGGAGCACTGCTGGAGTACCTGCACGAGTCGGGCGTCCGCAACGTCCTCATCGTCACCCCCGGGTCGACGATCCAGCGCAAGACGATCGACAACCTCACCCCGGGCCATCCGAAGTTCCTTCGGGGCCTGACCTGCCGTCCGACGCTGATCACGATCGACGACGTCGAACGCGGCAGCCTGGCTCAGGAGCTGGACGACCCCGACCGGTTCAAGGTGTTCGTCCTGACCGTGCAGTCGCTGCTGTCGCCGCACGCCAGGGCGAACCGGCGAGCCTGGACCGAGCGCGAGACGCTGGGGCAGTCCCTGGTCGCCTACCTGCGCGCTGCCGACGACCTCGTCGTGATCGCCGACGAGCACCATGTCTACTTCTCCGGGAAGGCACGGCAGTTCCAGGCGGCCGTCTCCGGTCTGGACGCCGCGGTGCTGGTGGGCCTGACCGCGACCCCGCACCCGTCCACCCCGCCGGAACGGATCGTGTACCGGTACCCCCTGGCGGAAGCCATCGCGGACGGCTTCGTGAAGATCCCGGTCCTGGTGGCCCGCGCCGACGGGCTGAAGGACACCCGCGCCCAACTGGCCGACGGCGTGGCCCTGCTCGACGCCAAGCGGGCCGCTGTCGCCGCCTACTGCGCCCGGACCGGGATCCGTCCGATCGAACCGGTCATGCTCGTCGTGGCGTCCACGATCGACGAAGCGACCGAGCTGCGCGACCTGCTGGCCGGCCCCGACCTGCTCGACGACCGACGCGCCGTCCTGCTGGTCACCAGCGAGGAACCCGACGACACCGTGCGCCTCCTGGACCGGATCGAGGAGCCGGGGTCCCCGATCAGAGCCGTGGTCTCGGTCTCGATGCTCAAGGAAGGCTGGGACTGCACGAGCATCTACGTGATCGCGTCGGTCCGGTCGATGGAGTCCCAGCTGCTCACCGAGCAGATTCTCGGCAGAGGGCTGCGGTTGCCGTTCGGGCGCCGGACCGGCATCGGCATGCTGGACAGCGTCGAGGTGCTCTCCCACCACAAGTTCGCCGAACTGCTCGCCGACGCCGAGGTGCTGCTGGCCCGGACTCCCGGGGAACGGGCGGGTGAGGCCTCGATCAGCGGCAGCACCGACGCCGCGGGCCGGCTGCGGTTGCTCACCCTCCGTCGGGGGGACGACGGCGGCGGCGACGGCGACGCCCTCGAGGACGCCGGCGAGGGTCGCCCGGTGGGCGGGATCGCGACCGTCGAAGCGCGGCTGGTGGACGCCGGCACGGCCACGACGGTACTCACCGCCAACTACCCGGCGCGCGCCGTCGGCGGGGTGCACCTGCCGCTGCTCCTCCCCCAGGTGAGCACCCGAACCGTCCGCCCGCCGTTCTCCCTGACGATGATCGACCTCGTCGACGTCGAAGCGCTCGGGGCACGGTTCGCCGGCGACAACGCCCCCGCCCTGCGTCGCACCGCCCTGGACGTGTCGCGGCACGGTGCCGGCGTGCAGGTGGCCGTCGAGGACCGGACGGCGGAGGCGAGCGACCCCTCGTTCCAGCCCCGGATCCCGTTCGACGCCATCGAGCCGGACCTGGTGGCCCGGCTGTTGTCGACGGACGACGTGGCCGCGACGACGACCGAGGCCACCGCTGCGGCCGCGGTCGCGGCCGCGTTCCTGCGGGGCGCCGGAGTCACCGAGCGGACGCCCTGGCACGCCCAGCAGGCGCGGCTGGCCACCGAGGCCCTGGTCGGCGCACTGCGCCGTCGGCGGGCACAGGCGCCGGTGTCGACGTCGGTCACCGTGACGCTCGCCACGTACCCCGAGCCGGCGGAGACCACTGTGCTCACCAGCCCGGTGCCGAGGCATCGCGTCTCGACCGACCGCCAGTTCTCCCGTGGTCAGCCGTACTCGGGGTGGCAGCGAAGTCTGTTCCCGGTCGCCGCGTTCGACGCCTACTCCACCGACTTCCGGTTGGCCGAATGCCTCGACAGCGATGACGACGTCACGGCGTGGCTGCGGGTGACTCCCGGCGTCCCCCTGGCGATCAGCTACGACCAGGGCTCCCGTTCGCGGAGTTACCGGCCGGACTTCCTGGTGATCGACTCAGCGGGCCGGCACTGGGTCGTGGAGGGCACGGCCGACACCGCCCTGAGCGACCCGAGCGTCCTCGCCCGGCGCGACGCCGCGGCGAGGTGGGTGAGCGCGGTGAACGCGGCCGACAACGTCCGCTCACCGTGGGGGTACCTGCTGGTGTCCGAGTCAGTGATCACGATCGCGGCCGGCCGCTGGTCCGCGCTGGCGGCGGCCGGATTCGCCGTCCCCGGCCAGCCGTCTCGTTGACCGCTCCCGATCGTGGTCGCAGGGCGGCGCCACGGTCGCGGCCGGAGGGCGAGCCAGGACGGACGATCACGGCCCGTCACCTCAGCCGTCCCTACACGCGGCCGAAGGACACCTGCGGAGAGTAGATCTCCTGCACCTGAACGGTCGTCCCCGTGTGGGGGGCGGCCAGCATCGTGTTGCCGCCGAGGTAGATCGCGATGTGGTGCGTTCCGAAGAAGATCAGGTCGCCGACCCTCGCCCGCGACCGAGGGACGATCGTGACGTCCCGGAGCTGGTCGGCGACCGTGCGACCGAGTCTCTTGCCCACCTGCCGGAACACGTACTGGGTCAAGCCGCTGCAGTCGAACCCACGCGGAGTGGTGCCGCCCCAGCGATAGGGCACGCCGACGTAGCGCAGGGCGATCGCCGCGGCGCGCGGTCCCGGTGCGGAGGTCGGGAGTTCGGCCCGCAGGTCGGCGTGGGGTGAGACGTGCCGGGTGCCCTGGGCCGGCCGGCCCGCACGCCCGGCCACCGCGACGGCACGGCGCGAGCCCGTTGCCCCCGGTGGCCGAGGGTGAACCGGCGTCTGAGTCCGGTGGGCCGCTGCCTCGGGCGTGGCGGGACGGGGCGCGCGCATCGGGGCCTCCGCCAGCACGCCGGCGGCCGCCGTCGTTCCGGGACCGGTGATGACGGCGCCCCGGCCACCCGCTCTCGGCGGCCGCGCCTTCTCCACCGACGACACCAGCTCGAGCGGCCCGGTGCCGGGCACGCTCATGGTCGCGACGAGCCCGCCGGAGAGGGCCACCACGACGCCGCCGCGTCGGACGGTTTCCCAGTGGTCGGTCACGAGCGCGAGCGACCCGGTCCACGGCGTGCTGGCAGCCCCGTCAGAACGGTGACGCGGTTGCGTGGTGTGACTCGGCACAGGAACTCCGTCAGGGACAGACGCGACAACGGTGGGGCAGCTGGGGCGAGCAGAGCCGGCATCAGCGTGGTGACGATCGACCTGCTCGAGCGGGAGCAGCCTCACCGAACGGCGCGGCACGGAGGCAGGAACACGGTCAGGACGCTAGGCGGCGTCTCGTTAGGGAACCCTCAAGGCGAACCCATTCATCACTCAAGGCGATCGCCCGAGCGCCATGAGTGATGACGTCGCGGTGCGCTCCCGACCACCACCCTCCGGAGCCGTCACCCCGGGCTGAGTTCCCACCCCAGGGCGCCGCCACAGATGTCAAGCACCGGCCCGGACCGGTCGATGACCGGATCGGGCGGGCCACTCCCCGCTGTCCGGCGAAGGGATTCTGATGGGCGGCACCGGCTCCCGGACGGGCCAGCGGCAGCGTGCTCGAGTCCGGTGCGTCGCCGGCACCGGTGCCGCGACCCTGGCGACGGCCCTGCTGATGACCGTGCCGTCCGGTCCAGCCATCGCGGAGGGGCTGCACCGGATGGTCGTCGACCCGGTGGGGGCCCAGGAGTTGCACGCCCGGGAGCGCTGGCAACAGGTCGCCGACACGCTGGAGGGCACCCTGACGACGAGCGACACGCTGTACGTCGCGGCCGACGCGGCGTCCACCCTCGCCGCCCGCGTGGCGGTTGACGGATGGCGTGCGAGCGACGTCCCGGGCCTGGTCGCCGCGCTGCTCTCGACCGCGAACCCGGACGGCGGGTACGGTCTGGCCAAGCCGTGGGACGCCTACCAGGACGGCACCGTCAACCCTGCCTCGACGTCCTACACGGCCACCACGGCCGGTCACGTCGGGCCGGTGCTGCTGGCCGGTTACGCCGCCGGTGTGGTACCGGCATCGGCGGTGCAGCGCACCATCGACTTCCTGCTCCGGCTGCCGAGGTCGTTCTCCGGGCGCTGCATCCCGTACAGCAGTTCGCCGCACGACCTGGACAAGCCGTGCGTGTGGAACGTCCACTACGGCGCGGCCGATTGGGTGCTGCACGCCAGCGAACTGCTGGACTACCGCACCGCCGACGCCCGGGAGTTCGCGCGGACGGCGCTGTCATGGCTGGACGACGCCCCGCCGGACGCGACCACCGGGTACTGGCCGTACTCCTCCGCGGGCGGCGCCCCGCAGGACCTGGGTCACCAACTCTGGACGGCGGCCGCCGTCGACAGCCTGCGCGGCACGCACCAGGCGATGACGCTGATGCTCAGCAGGTCGTTGTGGCGTACCCAGGCCAGAGTGGCCCACAACACCGGGGTCGCCTCGGCCATGGGTTCCATCGCGCTGTTCGACTGCCGGCTTGCCCGCGACGCGACCGTGCTGCGCTACGCGCTCCCGACCGCGCCGGGAGCGTCGTACACGGTCAAGGCGCTGGCCGCACAGGCCAGCGCCGTGCTGCGCACCTGCTTCCCGACTCCCCGGAGCTCCGCCGCGGGGAGGCGGGCGACGCGTCCGCTGCTGCGCGACCTGGGCTGACCGTGGCCGCGTGTCCGCGCTCGGTGACCGTCGCGTCCCCGACCGGCACGAGGTGTAGAGCGTTCCCGGCCGGGCACTGAGCTGCCATGGGACCGTTCGGACATCGGTACCTCCCCGTCGAACAGATCGCCAGAGGCGGCATGTCCGTCGTCTGGCGTGGTCACGACGAGGTGTTGGACCGACCGGTCGCCATCAAGGTCCTCGACCCGGAGTACGTCGACGATCAGCTGTTCCGAGACCGGATCCGGCGGGAGGCTCGCGCGGCGGCCCGGCTGTCCCACCCGCACGTGGGCGTCGTGCACGACTTCGGTGAGGCTCCGGACGGCAGGCCGTACCTGGTGATGGAACTCATCAACGGGCTCTCGCTCGCGGACCGGTTGCTGGACGGCCCACTGCCACCGGCGCAGGCACTGACCATCTGCGCCCAGGTCGCCGCCGCACTGAGCGAGGCGCACGCCCACGGCTTGGTGCACCGGGATGTCAAGCCCGGCAACGTGATGCTCTCGGCGAGCGGCGCGAAACTTGTGGACTTCGGTATCTCGGCGTTGCTGAGCGACCCGCCCTCGCCCGACCCGGGCGAGGGTTCCGCACCGCTGCCGACGTCATCGCCGGCTTCGTCGCCCGGTTCAGCAGCGGAGAGTCCACCCGTCCTGCTCGGAACCCCCGCGTACGTGGCGCCCGAGTTGGTCACCAGGAACCCGGCGGGTCCGGCCGCCGATGTGTATGCGCTCGGGGTCCTGCTGTACCAGACGCTCACCGGCCGCCTCCCCTGGCCACTGCGGACGTCGACCGAACTGCTGCGAGCCCATGTCCTGTGGACGCCGCCTCCGCTGCCTCCGGTCGCAGGCCTGCCGTCGGACGTGCTCAGGGTCTCCCAGCGTTGCCTGGCCAAGGATCCGGGCGACCGACCCGGCTGTGCCACGTTGGCGGCGGCCTGGTCGACGGCGGCGCACCTGGTGGAGGCCGCCGCACGGTCGAGTGGCGACCCCCGGTCGAGTGGCGGGTCTGCCCCGGTGGCCCGGGAGTCCGGTGCTCAGCCCGGCGAGGAGGAGGGCGCGGAATTCCCCCGAACGACCCAGGTGCGGATCGGGCTCCCAGCAGCCGAGGCCGGCCGATCGACCGGTCGGCTCCAGGGGGTGACTCTCACCGGTGTGGCGTCCGTCCTGCTCCTGGCCGGCGCCACGGCCGGGTCTTTCGCCGGCGGTCGAACCTTGCTGCTCAACCTGACTCGCACGCCTCCCGCCTCCCGTCCCGCCCCCGCTCTCGCCGGCGACCGGCGGCCAGCCACCTCCGCTGAGTCGACCGCGCCTGCGGCCGGCTCGCCCTGTGGCGTGGTCTACCTGCTCCACACCGACGACGGACATCGGTTCAGCGGGGTGCTCACGGTGCGGAACACCGGCCCGCACGCGGTGTCGCCCGCCACCCTCACCTTCGCGTTCCCGGCCGGGCAGAAGGTAACTGGCGCCTCGCTCAGGCAGGACGGCGCGGAGGTATCCATCTTCATCGGCACGCTGCCGCCCGGCGGTGCCGGCCGCTTCACGTTCAGTGGTCGGTACGACGGTCTCAACGCCATGCCCGCCGCTTTCAGGCTCGACCGGACTCCGTGCACCGCTCAGGCGGTGGGAGTCGTCTCCCCACCCGTGCGCCCGGACACGGCACGAACCAGCGCCCCGAACCCGCGAGCGAACCCGGCCACGAGCCCGCCGAGGCCCACCTCCGAGACGTCGCCCATCGGCCCGCCACGAACGGACGGGACAGACCTCGAAACGTCACCGCACGACACCGGGACCGGCGGCGCCCCACCGATCGGCGGCCTGCCGATCGATCCCCGGCCCACCGGCGCGCAACCCAGCGCGACCCGTCCCAGCGCGACCCGTCCCAGCGTCACCCCCCCCCGCGTC
>DATDMG010000260.1:0-37032 GCA_036518955.1 Kineosporiaceae bacterium
CACCACCGGCACGGGGGTGGTGGACGCCATCGCCTCCCTGCGGGACGCGACGCTCCAGTGGACTGGGGGAGCGCTGCACGACGACATCGCCCTGCTCCTGCTCGAATATCGGCCGCAGGAAGCAGCCACGCTCGCCCCCGACCGAGACCGACCGCCATGCTCGGCCGAACGGTCTCCTCCCGGACGACGGCGCTCGTGAGGCGCTCGTGAGGCGCTCGTGACCAGTGCTCAGAGGCGCTGGGGAGCCGGCCGCCGCCGGCCGAGTGCCGGCGGCGGCTGCTCCGCCCGCCGTCCCCCGTCCTGCGGTCCCGCCAGGCGGGCGAGGCGGGTGGCTCGGGCATGCGCCCGCGGGGCTGGGGCGATCAGCTGGCGCCGGCCAGCACCTCCGCGTGCTGGCCCCGCATCTCCGCGGCGTACTGGTCGGCGTTCTGACCGACCACCAGGTGCCAGGTCAGCTCGCCCACCCGGACGGCGCCGATCGCGCCGGCGAGCTCCAGCTGCCCGGTGTCGACCGGGTCGTTCCCCCGGACGACGACTCGCAGCCGGGTGGCCGCGGCGTCCTCGATCTTCACCACGTTGGCCGGCCCGCCGAGGGCGGCCAGCAAGTCCCGGGCCTTCTCCGCCGCCGCCGGGTCGCGCAGCCTCGGCGCAGCGGCGGCCGGCGCCTCGTACACCACGTCCTCCCGGTCGGCATCGCTCAGCTCGGCCTCGCTGCCGGCAGTGCGCAGGTATTCCTCCATGTCGGTCTTGAGGTTCTCCGACCGGGTCCCGAAGATCGCTTGCAGGTTGTTGCCCACCTGCAGCACACCGGCTGCGCCGAGGGCCCTCAGCTTGCGCTGGTCGGCGCGGCCGATGTCGTGGACGCCGACCCGCAGCCGGGTGATGCAGGCATCGAGGTCCTTGATGTTGCTCTTGCCGCCGAACGCCAGCACCAGCTGCCGCGCGAACTGGTTGGCGGAGGCGTCCTGGCCCTCCTCCACGTCGCCCGAGTCCTCCTCCCGACCGGGGGTACGCAGGTCGCGCCACCGGATCAGCGCGGTGAAGGCGACGAAGTACAGCCCGAAGTACAGCGGCCCGAACAGCAGGACCAGCCACGGCCGGGTCCCGTTGGCGTAGAACAGGCCGTAGTCGATCGCCCCCTGGGAGAACGTGTAACCCAGCCGGCCGCCCGCCAGGTACATGAGCGGGAAGGCCAGGCCGGCGAGGATGACGTGCGTCACGTAGAGGATCGGTGCGACGAACAGGAACGAGAACTCCAACGGCTCGGTGATCCCGGTGAGGAATGAGGTGAGCCCCGCCGACACCATGATGGAGCCGACCCGCACCCGGTTCTCCGGCTTCGCGGTCCGCCAGATCGCGAGCGCCGCGCCGGGCAGGCCGAACATCTTGAACAGGAAGCCGCCGCCGAGGATCCCGGACGTCGGGTGTCCCTTGAAGAAGCAGGTCAGGATGCCCTGGCAGTCCTGCCAGCCGCCGATGTTGAGGGTGTAGAAGAACGGCGCGTTCCAGATGTGGTGCAGGCCGAACGGAAGCAGCGACCGCTCGACGAGACCGTACGCCATCACGGCCACCGGCGTGTTCGCCCGCAGCAGCCCGTTCGCGCCGTTGTTGATCAGATCGCCGATCGGCGGCCAGGCGAACGACAGCAGGATCCCGATCCCGATCGCGGCGAACGCCGTCACGATCGGCACGAACCGCTTGCCCGCGAAGAACCCGAGGTAGGGCGGCAGGGAGATCCGGAAGAAGCGATTGAAGAGCGCGCCCGAGGCGATTCCGATGATGATGCCGCCGAAGACGCCCGTGTTGAGCGTGGCCTGACCGAGCACCGTGGTGGTCGTGATCCCGCGGGCCTCGGCGATGACGCCCAGGGTGCCGTTCATCACCAGGTAGCCGACCGTGGCGGCGAGCGCCGAGACGCCGTCGTTGCGGGTCATCCCGAGCGCGACGCCGATCGCGAAGATCAACGCCAGGGCGCCGAAGATCGGATCGCCCGACCCCTGCAGCACCTGCAGGAACACGTACACCGGGCGAGCCACCAGGCCCGCGGCGAGCGGGTCGCCGACGGCGCCCGTCTTGCTGCAGGCGACCGTGACCCCCTTGAGGGTGCAGTATCCCAGAGTGCTCGCCTTCTGCTGCAGGCCGCCGACGAAGGCCCCGCCCACTCCGAGCAGGATGCCGGCGACCGGCAGCACGGAGACCGGCAGCATCAGGGACTTGCCGAGCTTCTGCAGAAACCCGAACACCACGCTGCCGACGCTGCCGACGCCCGCGCGCGACGCCGGAGAAGGGGCCGGGGCATCCGAGGGCGCAGGTGCCTCTGTCGCGCCGGACATCACGAGATCTCCTCGTCGGTGCCGGTCGGCACCAGGGCTCGGACGGCGGCGGCGCTGTCGGCCGCCAGGGCACGCTCGGCGAGGACGCGGCACTCGGCCAGGGACAGCTGACGGATCAGGGCTTTCACGGCCGGGATCGCGGGGACGGCGACGCTGAGCTCGGTCACGCCGAGGCCGAGCAGCAGCGGGACGGCCTGCGGGTCGGCGGCGATGCCACCGCACACACCCGTCCACCGGAAGGCGGCGGCCGCGGCAGCCGCAGTCTGCGCGACCAGCGCGAGGACCGCGGGGTGCAGGCCGTCGACCTGCGGGGCGAGTTTGGGGTGGCCGCGGTCCATCGCCAGGGTGTACTGGGTCAGGTCGTTGCTGCCGATCGAGAAGAAGTCCACCTCGGCGGCGAACCGGTCCGCGGTCAGCGCCACCGACGGCACCTCGACCATCACGCCGACCGGCACCGGGGGAGCCCCGAGCCGGGCCCGCTCGTCCTCCAGCATCCCCCGGGCCATCCGGTACTCCGCCAGCGTCGCCACCATCGGGAACATCACGTGGACACGCGCGCCGACGCCCGCCGCCCGCAGGATCGCCCGCAGCTGGGCGCGCAGCAGGTCCGGCTGGGCCAGCCCGACGCGCAGCCCGCGCTCGCCGAGGAACGGGTTCTCCTCCGGCGGGATCGGCAGGTAGGGCAACGGCTTGTCGCCGCCGACGTCCAGGGTGCGGATCACCAGACGCTGGTCGGGGCCGAGCCACTCGGCGATCTGCCGGTAGACGCGCGCCTGTTCGTCCTCGTCGGGGGCGGTCCGCCGGTCCAGGAACAGGAACTCCGAGCGCAGCAGCCCGACGCCTTCGGCGCCCATGGTCAGCCCGGTGCGGACGTCGTCCACGCCGCCGATGTTCGCCACCACCTCGATCTGGACGCCGTCCCTCGTGGTCGCCGGCTCGTCGGCGTGGGCCAGTTCGACGGCGCGGTGCTCGGCCCGGCGGGCCTGGCGGCGCCAGATCCGCTCGACCTCCTCGTCGGTGACGTCGAACCGGAGCGTGCCGGCCGCGCCGTCGATCACCGCGCGGGTGCCGTCGGGCAGGTTGAGGGCCCGGGCGTCGATCCCGGCCACGGCCGGGATGTCGAGCGAGCGCGCCAGGATCGCCACGTGCGACGACGCGCCGCCGCCGGTCGTCACGAACCCGACCACCAGGCTGCGGTCCAGCGAGACGGTGTCGGACGGAGTGAGGTCCTCGGCGACCAGGATCGAGTGCGGGGGCAGCGGACCGCGCTCGGCGCGCCGACCGAGCAGCTCCTCCAACACCCGGCTGCCGACGTCCTGGACATCGACCGCCCGGCCGGCGAGCACCTCCGAGCGGACCGCCGCGAGCCGCTGCGCGTACGTCGTGTAGGCCGATCGCCAGGCGAACGCGGCGCTCTTGCCCTTGTCGATGGCGCTGGTCGCCAGGTCGAGGAGGTCGGGGTCGGCCAGGATCACGCGGTGCGCTCCGAAGATGGCCGCCTTCTCCTCGTCCGCCTCCTGGGCGAGCCTGTTCTCCAACGTCCACAGCTGGGTCTGCGCGCGGTCGATGGCGTCGTTGAGCCGGCGGCGCTCGGCGTGCCGGTCGGTGGCCACCTCGACGACCTCGACGTCCTCGTGCCGGAGCTGCACGATCGTGCCGACCGCGAGGCCGGGCGAGGCCGCCGCGCCGCGCAGCAGCCGCCCGTCCGGCGCGGGTTCCGGCGCCTCAGCGGGCGCAGCGGGCGCGGCGGGCGCGGCCGGGGCAGCCGGGGCGGGGGGCGCGGCCGGGGTGGGCGGGGTGGCCGGCCTGAAGGGTTCGAATGGTGTGAACGCTTCGAATGGTGTGAAGAGTGCGGACGGCGCGGACGGCGCGGACGGCGCGGACGGCACGACAGGGGGCACCGCGGGGGCGGCCTTCGCGACCGGCGCGCCCGGCGCCGGGGCCGCCCCCGTTGCCTCGCCCAGGCCCTCGGCGATCGCCTCCGCCAGGGTCTGCGCGGCAGCCTCGGCGTCCGGACCCGACGCCACGATCTGCACCTTGGCGCCGGGACCGACGTCGAGGCTCATGATCGCCATGATCGACTTGGCGTTGACCTGCTCGTCACCGCGAACCAGCCACACCTCGGACCGGAACTGCTGCGCCGTCCGGGCCAGGGTGGCCGCTGGGCGGGCGTGCAGCCCCGACGCGTTCGGCACCAGCACGGCCTGCGACGTGACCCGTTGGTTGGCCGGCGCGCGCTCGGCCACCGGCACGCCGTTCAGGGCCGGCTCGGCACGTCCGCCCGCGGGCTCGCGCAGCACGATGTCGGCGACGACGTCGCCGGCCTTCACCAGGCCGCTCCGGGGCGTCAGGCTCGCCATCCGGTCGGCGTTCGTGACCACGAGCTGGGTGAGCAGGCTCTTCGCGTGGGTGGCGACGTGATCCATGTCGAAGCTGATCAGCAGGTCGCTCGGGCGCACGAGGTCGCCGGTCCGGACATGGGCGGTGAAGCCCTCGCCGCGCAGCCGCACCGTGTCGAGGCCGATGTGCAGGAGCAGGTCCAGACCGTCCGAGGTGCGCATGGTGACCGCATGGGCGGAGGGATGGACGTGGACGATCTGGCCGTGCGCGGGAGCGTACAGGCTGCCCTCGAGCGGGTCGAGGGAGATGCCGTCCCCCACGATCCGCTGGGCGAAGACAGGGTCGGGTACCGTCTCGATCGGCACGAGCAGGCCCACCAGGGGGGCGCGGAGGATCCGCGCGTTCGCGAGCGGGGACGCCTCGGCGGGCACCCTCGGTTCACCGTTAGGATCGGGCATCGGCACTGACATCGACACTCCTTCTTCCCGCACGGCCGCCGTCGACCGCGCCGATCTCGAGCACAACACCCCGCGGCGCTCCCGGCGTCGTTGCGGTCATATTGGTCCTGTTACGGTCATAGTGGTCTTCGGTACCCCTGACGCGGTCCTCGGGCATGGGTGCGCGAGGACAGTGCCGTCGGGCCTGAGGTCAGAATGGACGCGTGCGACGACGAGGCTGGCTGGAGGTCAGCCAGGCGGTGCTGGCGGCCAACGACGAGGCGGGCGTCGTGATCGTCGGGGCGGACGGGCGGGTCCGGCTCTGGAACGCGGGAGCGGTCAGGATGCTCGGCGGCGCGGTCGCCGAGGGCGACCTGGTGTCGGCCTCGGCCGTCGACCCGGTGGCCGCCGCGCTGCTGGCGGCACCGCGGGCGCGCCGGGACGAGCTGATCCGAGTGGGTGGGGCCAGCCTGCTGGTGAGCCAGCGTCCGGTGCCCCAGCGCTCCGGGGGGCGGTGGGGCACCGGGCGGACCGCGGGCTGGGTGACGGAGGTGCGGGACCGGTCCGAGGCCGAGCGGCTCGACGCCCGGCTCGCGGCGGAGCGGGAATCCACGGTGGCGCTGCGCGCCCGCGCGCACGAGGCCGACAACCGCCTGCACACCGTGGTGTCGCTGGTCGAACTCGGATACGTACGGCGGGCGCTCGACTTCGCCACCGCGGTCCTCGCCCGCAGCGACCAGGTGCACGAGTCGATCAACTCCACGGTTGCCGACCCGGTGCTGGCGGCCCTGCTGCTGGGCAAGGCCGCGCGGGCCGACGAGGCGGGCGTGGTGCTGCACGTCGACCCGGCGACCGCGGTGCCCGTGACCGGCGTGTCCGCGCCCGACCTGGTGCTGGTGCTGGGGAACCTGGTCGACAACGCGATCGACGCCGCCGCCGCGATGCCACCGCCGCGCTGGGTGCACGTGCTGGCGACCGCCCGCGGGAACTGGCTCCGGCTGCAGGTGTCCGACTCCGGCGCCGGGCTGCCCTCGGAGGCGGTCGCCGACGCCTTCGCCGCGGGTTGGACGACCAAGCACCGGGACGGCCCCGGCGAACCACACGGCCAGGGGCTCGGGCTCGCCCTCGTGGTCGCCACCGCGGAGCGGCTCGGCGGGACGGTCACGGTCGACCGCTGGGTGGGGGCCCGGTTCGTGGTCGACGTCCCGCTGGAGGGTCTGAAATGATCAGGGTTCTTGTCGTCGACGACCAGCCCGAGGTGGTGCAGGCGCATGCCGAGCTCGTGAACGCGGTCGACGGGTTCCGCACGGTCGGCATGGCGCTGGACGGCCGGACGGCACTGGCCCGGGTGGGCCGCGGCGACGTCGACGTCGTCCTGCTCGATCTGACCATGCCCGGGATGGACGGCATCGAGGTGTGCCGGCAGCTGAGCGCCCTGGAGGATGCCCCCGACGTGATCGTGGTCACCGCGGTCCGGGACATGGGCATGGTGCGGGCCGCCGTCCGGCACGGCGCGGTGCTGTACCTGGTCAAGCCGTTCCGATTCGCGACGCTGCGTGAGCGGCTCCGGCAGTACGCCGCCTACGTCGAGGCGTCCGCCTGCCAGGAGGCGATCGACCAGCGCCAGATCGACGACGCGCTGGCCACGCTGCGGGCCGTGGCCCCCACCCCGGTGCCCAAGACGCTCTCCGCGGAGACGCTGGACGCCGTCCGGGCGGCGCTCGTCGGCTCCGGGGACGGACTCACCTCCGCGGAGGTCGCCGTCCGGACCGGGATGGCGCGCGTCACCGCGCGCCGGTACCTGGAGCACCTGGTGACGACGGGGATCTGCCTCCGGGTCCCGGTCTACGGCCGGACCGGCCGGCCCGTGCTCCGGTACCGCGTGCGCGGCTGACTCCGGTGGATCCGCCGCGGTCAGGCCACGGACCGGCTGGTCGAGGACGACGCCCCGAACCAGACGGCTCATGCCGTTCCCAGCGGCGTGACCCCTCCGGCCAGCGGGCGGGGCGCGGCGTAGCTGCCGCGCACGAAGAGTAGCGGTTCGGTCACCCTCTGGATGTCGAGCGAGCGCACGTGGACGCTGACGAACCAGTGGTCGCCGGCGTCGGTCTCGGCGGCGATCTGCCCGTCGATCCACGCCAGGGCGTCCAGCAGCTGGGGGGCCCCGGACGGCCTGAACCGGTGCGGCACGTCCCATCGCAACGGGTGCTTGGCCGTGAACCGGAGGCTGACGCGGAGTTGGTCCGCGGCGAGGACGTTGACGCAGAGCCAGCCGGACGGGCGGATCAGCGGCCAGGTGCTGGACGACTTGGCGGCGAGGAACCCGACCAGTGGTGGATGCAGGGAGACCGAGGTGAAGGTGCCCAGGACCATGGCGGGAGGCAGCTGCCCGGGTGCTGGCGGGGCCCCGGTGACCAGAACGACACCGGTGGGGTAATGGGTGAGAACGGAGCGGAACGACCTGCTGTCGACGGCGTGGAGGTCGGTGCGGAGGTCATCGTGGTGAGTGAGGTCCATGGGTCTCCTGACATCGGGCGGGAGAACGCCGGCCCCGTGGGCCGACGGGATCGCCAGGCTGCTCGAACCCGCGCTCGGCGAGTCGACGCGCCAACTCCTGGGCGTTCGCGATCACCTGTTCCGCGTGGGCCCGGCGGTGCGGCAGGAGTTCCTCCACGGTGATCGCCGGACACGCCACGGACGCGGAGTGGGAACGCGATGCCGTGCAGGGAATCCTGGCCACCACTTTGTCTGCCGTGGCGGCGGTGTTCGTGACCAGCAGACCCTTCTGGGGCCCGGGCAGGGTCTTGTGGGTGCTTCCCGAGATCGGGTCGAGGCCGCCGTCCACGACGAGAGTCCGCGGTGCGGCCGGGAGGATGCCCAGGAGGTGGGAAGCATCCAGGTAGATCGTCGCGTCCGGGGCCGCGGCGCGCAGGGCGCGGGCGTCCGGCAACCGCCGGGTGGTGGAGGCGTCCAGATAGCTGACGTCGGCCGGTGTCGACCTGGAACGGCGGCAGGTAGGTCCGCGCGTCCGGGGGCCGCGCCGCGGTCCGCGGTAACTGCCTCAGCCCCGGTGGCGAGTCGGTCAGCCCGGCCCGTATCGTGAGACGCTCGATGCGCAGCCTGAGCTTCCGCTCCGGTGCCGCGGCCCGGCCGTCGCCGCCGGCCGATGCCGCCGCGAGCAGATCGGCGGCCGCACTCAACCAGGCCCGGGACTCGTCGAGCCGGAGGTCCGCCTCGGCCTCGTCCGCCCGGCCCACCAGCGGCTCCACCGCCAGCGCGGGATCGAGCCGGTCCATGGCCTGCTTGCAGTGCCACCCGATCCGCTCCTGGTGAGGCATTGCCGGCCCTACCACCCCGCGCGCGAGGGCTCGGGCGACGGCGTGGTGCAGTTCGCACCGCAGCCAGGGCTCCAGGTCCGCGAGGACGACGTGCTGCAGGAGCCCTTGGGCGAAGCGCACCTGCTCGGCGTCCTCGGACTGGGGCACCAGCAACCTCTCGTCGAGGGCCTGCCAGACGGGGTCCGGGCCTTCGCCGTGGGCCAGCACGGACGTGATGAGCCGCCGTTCGGCGGATGTGCCGACCACTGCGCACACCCGGAGCACCTCGAGGGTCACGGGGGAGCACGCGGTGAGCCGTGAGCGCAGGGTCACCGCGACGTCGAAGGGCAGTCCGGTCGGCACGCCGTCCGCGTCCGCGGGGTCCGCGGCAAGCAGGCGCCGGATCAGGAAGGGGTTCCCGCCGGTCGCGGCGTGGAGCTGGCACGCCTCGTCCCACACGACGGGCCGGTTCCACACCTGTCCGGCCAGCCTCCGGGCGTCCGGAACGGACATCGGACGCACCTCGAGGCACTCCAGTGCCCCTTCCCGCAGCAGGTCGACGACGATCGGCCACCGGTCGGACCCCGGTCGGAGGATGGACGTGTTCAGCGAGGCCATCACGAACAGGCCGCTGCCACGCGCCTCCCGGGCTATCGTGCGCAGCAGGTCGACCGTGCCGTGCGGAGCCTGGTGCAGGTCGTCGATGACGAGCGTCAGCGGCTGGCTCGCGGCCCGGAGCAGCAGGTCCACGACCGCTTCCCGGAGCACCTCGGCCGCGGGTTCCGGCTCGGCGGACGCGCCATGGTCCGCCCGGCCGCACGCCGACGTCCCGTCGCACAGCCCCACGACGTGTCGGGCCGCGGCCGGGACCCCGGCAAGCTCCGCCGGACGGGCGAGGGCGAGCTTGCGGGCGACCGATCGCCACAGCGCCGTCGCAGGCGCCCCGCGGAAGTCGGCGCCGTGCACCCAGACCGAGCCCCGGCCCTCGGCCCGGAGGTGGTCGTCGGCGGCGGACATCAGACTCGACTTGCCCACACCGTGCTCACCCACCACGAGGGCGATCCGGCCGCCGGCAGCGGCCAGCGCCCGGAGCCGGGCGAGTTCGCGGTCCCGGCCCACCCACGGGGGAGCCGGCGCCGGACCGGGCGCCGGTTCCTCTCCGGGGACACCCGCCCCGCCTCCGGCGGGACGCGTCTCCGCCGGCGCGCCGTCCCCCGGAACACGGACCACGGGGGCGGACGCGGAACGTGCCGGGGCGGTCGGGACGGAGAGCACCTCGGGTCGCAGGAGCGTGGAGTCCTCCTGGCGGAGGATCGAGCGGTGCAGGTCCTGAAGCTCCCGGCTGGGGGCGACCCCGAGTTCGGACGCGAGGTGAGCGCGGATCCCCTCGTACGTCACCAGGGCCTGGGCCGCCCGCCCGCTGCGGTACTCGGCGAGGATCAGTCGAGCCGCGAGCTTCTCCTGCAGCGGGTGTCGACGGATCTCGGCGTCCAGCCGCCATACCACCTCCTCCGACGCACCCAGGGCGAGACAGGTGTCGGCCCAGGCCTGGAGCGTCCGCAACCGCAACTGTTCCAGCCGGGTGGACTCCAGCTGGGCGAAGCCGTAGTCCTCCAAGCCGTGGTACGGGGTGCCCTGCCAGCCGGCCAGGGCGGCGTCCAGCGTGGACTCCGCGGCAGCCAGGTTGCCCTCGTTCGCCAGGCGTCGGCCCCGTTCCACGGCGGCCTCGCACCGGCCGGCGTCGATGTGCCGGGGCTCGACGGTCAACACGTACCCGGGCGTCCGGTGGCGTAGGTCGAGCAACCTGCCCACCGCGCGGTCCGACCTGTCGGCCAGCAGGTTCCTGCGCAGCCGGGACACGTAGGACTGCAAGGTGCTCACCGCCCCCGGCGGGCTCGAGGTCCCCCACAGGGCGCCGACGATGCCAGGGACGGACACGACCGTACCGGCATTGATCAGCAGCAGGGCGAACAGAGCCTGCTGCCTCGGCGGCCCGAGGGCGAGTTCCTGACCCGGGTAGCCCACGCGGACCCCGCCGAGGACTCGGATCGGCGCGTCGCCGGGCGGGAACTCGTCCGGGCCGTCGGAACAGTCGTCGTGCGCCGTCCCCTGGGTGGGACCGGGCTGCGCCATCGAGTGCCTCCTCAACCGCTCGTCACCCGCTTCTCGGCCCGCGCCGAGGCGGGCATGCAGACGATGGTGGGCAGTCCGAGGCTCCGGGCTGCGGTATGCTGCAAGTTCTCGGCCTTGACCCATACCTCCTCCTCGAGCGTTGCCGAGAGTTGTACGCGCGGTAGCGGAGGAGTGCGCGCACGGTGGTCGGCCATCCGGTCCTGCGCCGCCGACGCAGCCGCTGTGGTGAGCCCGGTCACAAGTGCTCCTGCCTCTCGCCAGCGGGGCGGCCGGCCTGTTCGTCGCCCGGCGCCCGGCGCCACGGTCTCAACCGCGGCTTGCCCCCCGCTGACGGCGGTCTGGGTTCGCTGGCCAGAGGGTGCTGACGCCGTTTGTGCGGCCTGTCGACCCCGGGCCCCGCCGGGGGACGCGCGGCGCCGTGAGAGGATCACCCGGGCGGTCGCCCGTGACGCCACGACGACGGCAGGAGGGGAACGGCATGACGCAGTCCGACCTGGGTGACCCCGACGGCTTCATGGTCCACACCGCGCCCGTGGGTCTGGCGGACGACGGCCGGGACGACCTGACCGTGCTGGTGTCGCGGGTGCCCGCGGTGGTGAGCGCGGTGTTCACCCGCTCACGCTTCGCCGGGCCGAGCGTCCTGCTGAGCCGCCAGGCCTGCACGGACCAGCGGGCCCGCGGAGTCGTCGTGCTGGCCAGGAACGCCAACGTGGCCACCGGGCCCGAGGGCGAGCGCAACGCGCGGGAGGTGCGGGCCCTGGTGGCCGGTAGCCTGGGCGTTCCGGAGGACGAACTGCTCATCGCGTCGACCGGGGTGATCGGACGTCAGTACCCGATGCCCGCGCTGCGGGAGCATCTTCCAGGGGTGGGAGCCGCCCTGCGCCAGGGCGGTTTCGACCGGGCCGCCGCGGCCATCATGACGACGGACCGGACGGTGAAGATCGCCCGGGCCCGGGTCGGCTCCGCTGTCCTGGTCGGGATCGCCAAGGGCGTCGGGATGCTCGAGCCCGACATGGCGACCCTGCTCGCCTTCTTCGCGACGGACGCGGGACTGGACCCGAGGACGCAACAGCAGATCTTCATCCGGGTCATGGACCGCACCTTCAACGCGGTCTCCATCGACACCGACACCTCGACCAGCGACACCGCGGCGCTGTTCGCCAACGGACTGGCGGGCCCGGTGGAGCCGGCGGCCTTCGAGGCGGCGCTGCACGAGGTCGCGCTGTCCCTGACCCGAGGGATCGCCAAGGACGGCGAGGGGGCCGGCAAGCTGATCGAGGTGCAGGTCACCGGCGCGCGCGACGACGCGCAGGCGAAGCGCGTGGGGAAGGCCGTGGTGAACTCTCCGCTGGTCAAGACGGCGGTGCACGGATGCGACCCGAACTGGGGCCGGGTGGCCATGGCGGTGGGCAAGTGCTCCGACGACACCGACATCCACCAGGACGGGATTCGGATCCGCTTCGGCGATGTCGTCGTCTACCCGCCGGCGGCGCGCAGCCACGCCTCGGACGACGAGGCCCGGGCAGCCGTGACGGACCAGATGGCCGCCGACGAGGTCGTGATCGGGGTGGAGCTCGGGATCGCCGACGGCGCCTTCACCGTCTACGGATGCGATCTGACCGAGGACTACGTACGGCTCAACTCGAGCTACTCGACCTGACCTGACCTGCCGTCAGGCCGCCCGATCAGCGGAGGGTTGATCCACCAGCGAGTACGCGTTGTACCGGAGGAGGATGCCCTCCCGGGTCCGCAACGCGTCAGCGATCTCGGCGGTCCCGCGCGGCAGCGGGCGCCGGGCCGTCCGGTCGGTGAGTTCCGATCCGGCGAAGAGTTCCCGTCGGTAGGGGTGCGGCGCGGTCAGGACGTGGACATCCGGCAACGACGGTCCGAAGAAGCCGTCGTGATAGGCGGAGAACCCTTCCGCGCCGCCGCTGGTGGAATGCACCATGCGCAACGGGTCCGGGCTGAGCGACACCAGCCGGGCGGCACGTTCGACGGCCCGGTCGTTCGACATCGGGCCCCAGGTATGGAAGTACTCCCGGCGCATCATCTGGTCCGCCGCGGCGCGCGCCAGCCGGACCCGGCGGTCAGGACGACCCGATCGGTCCGGTCCCCCGGGAGGGTGGGGTGGATCAATGCGGCGAGGTCCGTCCTTCCCGGGGGACGACCGGTGACAGCAGGTTGACCGCACGGCCTTGGTGAGCCCTGGACGACGGCGTCTCACCCACAGGGGACGTCGCTCGCGCAGATCAGCCCGGCCGACGGCCGAGCCAGCGAACCATCCAACGGTCGTCAGGAACCGGATGCCACAGTCGGAGTCGATTCCGCCGGGTGTGTGCAGTCCTGACTGGACGTGAGACTGAAGGGAGACCGCCGATGAAGTCCATCCTCTTCTACCTACCCACGCTCATGCTTCGGAATTTGACGCGCCAGGCCCAGGCTGCCGATGAGCTCGGCTACTGGGGTATTTCCTTCACCGAGCACCATTTCCATTCGGAGGAGCCAGGTCTCCAACAACCCGATCATGCTCGGTCTGTACCTGGCGCTGCAGACGCAACACATCCGGGTCGGCGAGATGGCCAATGTTCTCCCCTGCCGCCATCCGATCCGGCTCGCCGAAGACCTGGCGATGCCCGATCACATGACCCGCGGACGCGCGTTCGTCGGTATCGCGCGAGGCTTCCAGAATTGGCGACCCTCCTCCCCGGCGCTCACGATCAGTGCTTCGTCGTTGACGACGAGGAGCGGACGGCGGCGGTGATGCCGCGGGCCGAGGTCCGGGTGATCCCCGGTCCCCGGGGGGCACCTCGCCGGTGCCGGCGCCAACGAGCACGACAGGCGGTTCATCAGCGAGGCGATCACGGAGCTGCTGGACCGCAGGACCCTGCCGGTCGGCCGCTGACCGACGGACCGGCGGCGTTCCGGCACGGCGGTTCCGACCGGGCGGTATCCGGGACGACCGCATACACGAGACGAGTGACTCTCACCGCGGAGGAAACCATGGAGACCAAGGTGTTCGTGACCCCGGCCGCCCCGACGCCCGTCGGGTCCTATTCCCAGGCGGTCCAGCGAGGATCGATCATCGCCGTGTCCGGGATGGTCGCCCTGGACCCGGCCACCGGAAAGGTCGTCGAGGGCGGGATCGCCGAGCAGACCGCGCAGGTTCTCACCAATATCGAGGCGATCCTGGAGGCTGCCGGGACCAGCTTCGCCGAGGTCATCAGCCTTCGGGTGTATCTCGCCGACGGCAAGGATTTCGCCGAGATGAACCGGGTGTACACCGAGCGCATCACCGAGCCGTACCCGACGAGGGCGACCGTGTTCGTCGGGTTGCCCCCGGGATTTCTCGTCGAGATCGAGGCCCTGGCCGTGGTCTGACGCCCGGCCGGCCGCCCGGTCGCGGCCAGCGGGGGAACCCCCTCGACGTCTGCTGGACCGGCGGCGACGCCGACCAGGAGATCACTGTCAGCTGCGGCGCGACCGAGGGCATGATGCTCTCGGTCGCGCCGTGACCGACGTGGCGACGAGGTTCTCGTCCCCCAACCGTTCTTCGAGTCCTCTCCCGGCGCCGTGCGGCTGGCCGGCGCGGTGCTGGTTCCAGGCCCCGACATGCTCGCCATCGTCCAGGTGACAGCGGGCGTGGCCGGCGCAGCGCCCAGCGCTGAAGCCGAGCAGTGACGACAGGGTCCGTCGAGCCGGTGCGACGCGCCCGAGCCGCATCGGGTCTGACGGTTCGCGCGGGGGGCTGGCGGCGTCCGCGAAGGCTCAGACCGGCCGAGGCAGGATCCGGCGCAGCTGGATCGGCCGCCCCCGCTGCCGCCATTCGCGGGGGTACCCGACGGAGACCTCCTCGAACGGCACGCCGTCCAGCACCTGCGTGCGCGGGATGTGGAGGTGGCCGTAGACGGCGGCGCAGGCCCGGTAGCGGCGGTGCCACGTGGCGGTCCGGGTCGTGCCGCACCACAGGGCGAATTCCGGATGCCACAGAATCCGCGTGGGCTCGCGCACCAGCGGCCAGTGGGAGACCAGCACGGTCGGGAGGTCGCTCGGCACCTCGTCGAGCCGCTGCTCGGTGCGGGCGAGCCGGTCCCAACACCAGGCCTCGCGGCTCGGGAACGGGTCGGGGTGCAGCAGGAGTTCATCGGTGCACACCACGCCACGGTCATGCGCATAGGCGAGCGCGGCCTCCTTCCCGACCAGACCGTCGGGCAGGAAGCTGTAGTCGTAGAGCACGAACAGCGGCGCAACCACCGCGTCGCCGCCCGGTCCCGACCACACCGGGAACGGGTCCTCCGGCGTGTGGATGCCGAGTCGCCGGCAGAGCGCTACCAGGTACTCGTACCGGCGCACCCCACGTAGGGTCACGGGGTCCGTCGGTGGCGTCCACAGTTCGTGGTTGCCCGGCGCCCAGATCACGGTTCGGAACCGGTGGGCCAGCGCGCCCAGCGCCCACTCGATGTCGGCTGTGAACTCACCCACGTCCCCGGCCACGATCAGCCAGTCGTCGTCTCCGTCCGGCCGCAGCCCCTCCAGGACCGCCCGGTTCTCGAGGTGCCCGACGTGCAGGTCGCTGATCGCGAACAGTGTCGACGTACGAGCCATACCCTCGACCGTACCTCCAGTGGAACCCGCCGCTGCCACCAGGGAACCTCGTGTGTCCCTGCAGTTGCGTCCCGAACGCGCAGAGGAGTTCGATGTAGGGCACCGGCGGACATCAGCCGTGGGCCGCCGGCGCATTCGCCCTCACCTGGCAGGGCAGGCTGAACCTACCTCCTCCCCTGCTGGGGTGCAGGAGCAGGGCGGTACCTTCGCCACCGCCTTCGTGGATGGCGGCCCGGGCGAGAGGGGGCGGTTCACGTGGGTGGACCGTCTGCACCGGCAGGTGGTCATCGAGGGTGGCCCCGAGATCACGGTTGCTCCGCAGGGGAGTCCGGCGTCGTGAGCACCCCCTACGTCTCGTGGCGGCCGGTCGCGGGTGCTGACGAACGCCCGTTACCTCGACGGAGTCACGCCCGGCGCGGCTGACGGGGGCAGCCGCGCCGGACACCGTCAGGTGACGGCTTCGCCGTCCGGTTCTCCCGGTAGCGTGGTCACCTCGTGGTCGAGAAGGACACCGCGCGGACCCGGAGGTCGTCATGTCAGCCCAGACCCGCGCGGCCGCGCCAGGTCCCGACGAGCACGCAGACCGTGTCGCCGGACCCGACGACGAGCGGGCGGGCCTGGATCTGGGGATGGCGGCGCTCGCCTCGTTCCAGCAGGTCACCCAGCAGGCTGACGGTAAGGCCAACATGCTGCTCGCCGTCCATGTGGGTCTCGCCGCGGTGCTCGCCACCCAGTTGCCCCAGGTCCGTCGAACGCCGACGCACGGCGCGTTCGCCGTCGCGTTCTGGCTGCTCTCCCTGGCCTACCTGCTGGGCTTCGTGATGGACGGCTACCTGATCGCCCAGGTCATCCGGCCACGCGTGGCCGACTGCACCGAGGGCAATCCGTTGGCTCTGCCCAGGGCCGCGGCCGTGCCGTGGCAGCAGGGCGGGAGTCCGTCGAGCACAGCCGCGTGCGCCTCGCACGTGTGGGAGCTGGCGCAGGGGGTCGCTGCGCTGGCCGCGCAGAAGAACGCGTTGTTGACCCGTGCCGTCCTGTGGACCGCGGTGATGGTGGTCAGCGCCATGGCGTGGCTCACCCTGGTCTCCGCGGCGGGGTGAGGACCGGCCACCACCCCGCCGCGGCCCATGGTCCGCACGGTCGATGCGCCACCTCGGCCAAAGGTATGATCTTCCGGCCCTCCGTTCGGTGCCGGCGGCCACTCGAGAGATCATTATCGGCATGCGCAGGGCTGCGGACATCTGGCCGGCAGGCAGTCTGCTCGCCGGGCTCAGCGACGCCACGCGAAGCGACCTGCTGGCGTTGGGGACGCTCCACGAGTACGCAGCGGGTAGTCGGCTGCTGACCCAGGGGGAGCGGTCGCGGCATCTCTTCCTGCTGCTCGACGGCTGGGTGAAGGTGACGTCGGACAGCGCTGACGGCCACGTCTCCTTGCTCGCCGTCCGCGTGCGTGGCGATGCCGTCGGCGAGCTGGCGAGTCTCGACGACGCCGCCAGATCGGCGACGGTATCGGCCGTCGGCCTGGTGCGGGCGCGCCGCGTCTCGCACCAGGATTTGCAGTACTTCCTCGCCCAGCACCCGGACGGCGCGGTGAGGCTGGCCACGTACATCAGCACCAAGCTGCGCTGGGCCACGGAGCGCCGCATCGAGTTCGGCGCGTTCCCGGTCGCGGTACGGGTGGCTCGGGTTCTGGTGAGTCTTGCCCGCGACTACGGGAACGCCACGGCGCAAGGCTTCTGCATCGGTGTGGAGATCTCGCAGCCGGACCTGGCCGGCTTGATCGGTGCCTCGGAGCCGAGCGTGCATCGCGCGCTCCGGGAGCTCAAGCGGGTGGGAGTCCTGGACGTCGGCTACCGGCAATTCACCATCGAGGACATCGACGCCCTGGTGACGGCGGCACGGCTCACCCCGGTCGAGGTGGTTCAGCGAGGCCTGGACCGGCTCCTGGCCGCGCGTTCCGGCAACCGGTCGTGAGGTCCTGCCCGAGGGTGATGCGGCAGATCCCGTCACAGCATGGGGTCCGGGCAGCTGGCCCTCGACAGACTGGGGCCCGCCTGCGCGGCGGGAGCGCGGCCCGTTCGGCGCAGACCATGACCGAGCACGCCGTGAGAGGGCAGTGATGGACGACCACGTCAACCCCCGGATCCGTCGACTGTGCATCTCCGTCGACGTGGAGAGATACAGCCGCTGGGACAGCCGTGACCAGAAACAGGCCCAGGACGACCTGGCCGCCGTTCTGGACCGCACGTGCCAGGACGCCGGGATCGACCGCGCGGCGTGGAGCCTGCAGCCGGCGGGGGACGGCGAGCTCGCCGTCCTTCCGCCGGGGATCGACGAAGGCCGGGTGATCAGCGGCTTCGTCCGTCACCTCGCGATCCAGCTGTACCGGCACAATCGCACGCTGAACGAGCGGGCGGCGACCCGGCTTCGGGTGGCCATGCACGTCGGGATGACGGAGGTCGCAGGCCTGGGCTTCGCCGGAGCCGCACCCGTGCACGCCGCGCGGCTGCGGGACTCCGCGCAATTGCGGGAGGTGATGGCCAGCAACCCGGATGCCGACTTCGCGGTGGCCATCTCGCAACAGCTGTACGACGACCACATCGGCCATGAGTACCCGGACTTCCAGGTCGGCGACTTCCGTCGCCTGCGCGTCGAGGCTCCCGAGAACGGATTCACCGCGGACGCCTGGGTCTACCTGCCGCCCCCGACGCGCCAGGCCGGCACGGCCCCCGTCGCCGCGCGGCCCTCCGCGTCGGGGGCACGGACCGGGCCGGGGGCGACGGCTACGGCGGCGGGCCCACCCGCGGCTGGGCCCGGTCTGAACATCTCGGCCACCTCGCTGACGATCGGCAACATCGCGGCCCAGGGCGACGTCAACCACTACCACGGTTCGCATCGGGGTGACGGTGACGACTGACGAGACACCGCACGCCGTCCCCGACGCCGCGACACCGCCCACGCCGGCGCCCTCCCCCGGAGGATCCCCGGCCGATGCCGCGCCGACGTCGGGGGAGAGCGGACCGGCCCGCGACGGCGCGCCCCCCGAGGGGCCGGCCGGCGAAGAGGCGGAGCAACTGCAGGCTGACGGCGTGCACCTGTTGCGGACGCTCACGGACGACCGCCCGGGCGGGATCGTCTACATCTCCGCGCACACCGTGAACGCCGAGAACATCGCGGCCCGGGACGTCCACGGGGCCGGGGCCCGGCGTGGCGGCCATGGCCGGGGGAGCCGGTCGCGGGTGGCCGAGGAACGGGACGCGCCGCCCGTGGTGAGCGTCACCGCGAGCAGCGACGCCGAGATGGCTCGCCTGCGTGCGGTGACGATGCCGGTGGACACCCGTCAGCGGGCCGCCCCCCTGCTGGCCGAGGAGCGGCTGCTCATCCTGCACGGACCGGCGGGCGCCGGGAAGCGAGCGGCGGCCATCGACCTGCTGCAGCCGTACGGCACGGTGCTGGACGTCGACCCGTCGGTGTCCGTCAACGCGCTCGCCGCGTTCGACGCCGTGATTCGCCGCCCCGAGCACCCCTGTTACGTGATCGAGTCGCTCGCCGCGGACACGGCCAGGGCGTTGACCGACTACGCCGTCCGATCCCTGGCCCGACAACTCGAGGAGAGCGATGCACGCCTCGTGGTCACTGTCGACGAGCGGATCCCCCTCCAGGCGGACGTCGCCGCGGGTGCGGTGAGCTGGAACCGCCGCCCCGACCCGATCGAGGCACTGCGCCGTCACCTGGACTACTACCTGGCCCCCGGGGTGGTCGACCAGGTCATGCGGCGGCTGCCCCTGGACGAGCTGAAGCATCAGCTGGCCGAGCGAGAGATGAGACTCGTCGACCGCCTGGCGCGGCAGGTCGCCCAGGCTCACCGCGACGGGCGTGACGTGGTCGCCGCCGTGCGGGACCTCGGCCTCGAGGCGCACGAGCGGGTGCGGCGCTGGTTCGCCGAAGAGCGAACTCCGCTGCAGGTCGCCCTGCTGCTGGCCGCCACCGTTCTCCACGGATGCACGTTCGCCAGCGTGCTCGCCCATGCGGCGCGGATGGAGGGGATCCTCGCCGAGCTGTGCCGCATCGACCTTGACGACCACGCGCGGACACCGACCCGCGACAGCACCGCGATGCTCGCCGAGGTGATGGCCACGACCGCCGAGGGCATGCTCATCACCGAGTTCGGTACCTGCGTGACCCGGTTGGTTCGTCTGGAGTCGGAGGCGCTGCTGCCCGCCGTCCTCGACGTCGTCTGGCACGACCACGACCTGGCCGCGGAGACCTTGGTCCGGTGGCTCGTCGACACCGGGCGCACCGGCGACGGCGACGTGCGGCTGCGGGTCGCGATGGCCGCGGGCCGGCTGGCCGACATCGACTTCGCCACCATCCGGAACCGGATCCTGCTGCCGTGGGCCAAGGATCCCTCCCGGGCCGCCGGCTGGGCAGCTGCCGACGCGCTCGGCGTCCCGGCCGGCGGGGAAGGAACAGCACCCCTCGCTCTCGGGCTGCTGCACCACTGGGCGACCGTGGACAACCTCGACATGGCATGGACGGCCGTCGCCGCCTTCGGCGGCTACGTGGGCCTGAAACGGCCCGGCATCGCGATGCAGGAGCTACGCGCGATGACCGACCGGCACGCCCACTGGGTGCTGCCGGCCGTGCGGGCGAGCGTCGTGCGGCTGTTCTGCCTGGGCGCGCTCTCCGGGCAGGACGTGCCCACCCTGGTCCTTGCCGCGCTGTGCGACTGGCTCCGCCCGGACCTGCGCCTCGATCACCGACAGGAGGGCCGCCGCGCCGACGGCGGACCCGCCCCCGAGGTGGCGTGCACAGTGATCACCAAGCTGCTGGAGGTCGCGGGGAACCCCGCCGACTCCAGGGCGTCGCGGACCTGGGAACGACTGACACATCGCGACGCCCTCCCCGCTGCGGTCCGGCTGCTGCGGGAGGCACTACGCCGGAAGACGTCCCGCGACGACGCGGCCGACGCCGTGCTGGGGCTGGTCGACGCCGCGGACCAGAACGACGGCCGGTACCCGGCCCTGGAGTCCTTGCTGCTCGCCGTGCCCCTCGGTGACGGTGGCACCGTCCGGGACGGCGACCGGCTCCGCCACTACCTCGCACCGTGGACCCGCGCCGGCGACCCTTCGCCCAGCGCCGTCCGGTTGCTCGAGCGACTTCCACGAGGTGACACGTGAAGACCTACGACCCCTTTGCTGAGGTGGCCCGTCCGTCACTGGGAGTGTTCGGCGGCCTGCCGAGCGCACCGCCCGGCGCGGTGCTCGTCGTGGACCGGGTGGGTAGGCCGTTGCAGGTCCTGGCGTCGCACGTCGACCGGTTGACCCCGGGCGAGGCTCGGTTCGGGCGGCTGCGCACCATCTACCAGGTCGTCGTTGCCGAGCGGCAGTTGGAGCGGGACGACGCCTATCCGTGCCAGGACGCCGGGACCTTCCGATCGACCCTGCTGCTCACCTGTCGCGTCGTCGATCCGGCGGCGGTCGTCGTGCGTGGAGTCCACGACGTGGCGGCGGTGATCGTTCCCCGGGTGACGGAGACGCTGCGCGAGATCTGCCGGAGGTTCCCGGCAGAACGGTACGCGGAGGCCGAGGCCGCGGCCCTCGCCGCGATCCGGGAGATCGAGGCGGCCCACCGACACGACCCGGCGTTCCAGATCACCGACGTTTCGCTCCGGCTCTCCCTCGACGCGGAGGCGGCCGCGTTCGTGGCCCAGCTCAAGGCCAACGAGCGCACCGGCGTGCTGATGCGCAGTGACACCGACCTCGCCAGCGCCAAGGCGGAGCAGGAATCGGAGCTGGCCCGGCAGCGCGAGCGGTTGCTCGCCCAGCAGACCGCTCTGCAGGAGGAATTCACCCGGGCACGGTTGATGCTGGAGAAGGAGCGTCAGGCCCAGGAGGCGGAACTGGCACGCCTGCGCCTGGAGCAGGAGGCCGCGCTGGAGAAGGCCAGCCTGGAGTTCCGGCTGGAGCGCGAGCAACTCGCCGCCCGCTCGCAACTGGCCCTCGAGCAGGAACGCGCCGACCACTACCTCGGGATGTTGACGCGCGGCGACTACGCTGTGCTGGCCCTGCAGCTCGGACAGGACCCCTCCTCGATCGAACGCGTCGCCCTGCAGCTGGCGCAGCGGCAGAACACCGAGGCACACCAGCAACTGCTCGCCCTGCAGATGTTCCTCCAGGAGGACGCCCTGGAGGCCATGGACATCACGGACAAGGCCAAGCTGCTGCTGGCCCGCCTCGCGGAGGGCTGGGCCCGGGGAACCCCGCGGCTGGCGACGTCAGCGGGCGCGGAGCTGCCGGAGTTGCCGGGCGTCAGCGGAGCCACGGCCGGCCCCGTACCCCGCCTCGCTGCTGCGCCCTCCGGTGGAAGCGATGCGGCCGGCGGCACCGGGCAGGCCGTGGGAGGTGACTGAGTGAGCCTTCCGCAACAGGCCTGGGTCACCGTGACGGTGTGGGTGCCGGCCCCGATCCGCCTGGCGTTGCTCCTGGCTCTCGGCCTGTTGGCGGCACTGCGTCTGGTCCCCGCCCTGTTGCGCGTCGTGGGGAGGTGTCTGCAGCGCAGCGAGAGCACGCTGGCGCTGCTGACCTATCCGGAGTTCCTGGCGACATCGTTCGCACGGCAGCTGGGGCGGCCGTTGCTGCCCGGCACGTTCGCCTATGGGCAGCTGCTCGGCGTCGCGCACACCGGTCTGGTGGCGACGGGCCGCTTGCTCGACCGGGCGGGGAGCCACCGGGCCAGGCTCCGCGGATGGCTGTTCGCCGGGCCCACCGTGCTGCTGCTCGGCATCTGGTACGGAGGCACCGACCTGCCGTCAGGCGTCGTGGGCGACGCTGTCCGGACGGCCCGGATCGGCCTGATCACGACGGATGCGTGGCTCATGGACGGTCGAACGGCCCCGCCCCCCGACACCTGCCCTGCCGCCCCGGACCGGTCGAGGCGCACCGCGCCGTCGAGCGTCCCGGCGCGGTCTGCCCCGCCCAGGAGGGCGCCCCAGGGCGGCTCGCGCAAGTCCACGGTCCAGCGCCCCACCCAGGGGCGATGACGGTCAGCAGCAGATCATGACGACGAGGATGGGTACGCGACGTGACGAGTACGCGTGGTGCCGCCGGCCGAGGAGTTCGGAGTGCCGCCACCTCACGAGCAGCGCTCAACGCCTTGGTGCACGAGGCCTTGGCGGAGGGGAACCTCGGCCTGCGCGGCTTCGTGGAGCAACGGCTGATGACCCACGAGGGCGGTGCCTGGCGGGCCCGGCTCGACCACTACGGGCGAGCCGGCGACCCCACCACCTACCTCAAGGCCATCCGCTCCCATCCTGGGTTCGCCGACCGGCAGCGTGCGCTGGCCCGAGCGGTTCTCCGCGGACGTAACGTCTGGGCGCATGACTTCCGGCCGGGAGGGCTGAACCGGGGCGTCACGGCGTCAGCCGTCTACGCGATGGCCGACCTGCTCGCATCGGTGGGTGATCAGGCGAGATCGGCCCGCGTCCGGGAATCCGCCGAACGGGCAGGGTTGCGTCGCGGGCCGGACCGGACCGACCGCGTCCGGGGCGACGACCGCCCCCAGGGCGGAAGCGGTCGTCGGCCCCGGGAGCGCCGAGGCGGTCGCCCGGTGCCGCCCGCCCCACGGCCTCACCAGCTGCAACACGGCCCTCGGACACCACCCCGGGTGTCGACGCCGCACAGGTCGCGCAGTCGGCTGGTGCCAGGCATGGTGATCGGGGCGCTCGGCGTCCTCGTGGCGGGCGGCTTCGCTCGCGGCGCGTTCCACCCGGATCCCGCGCAGGCCCGCTATGACGCCGCGCCCGTCGGGTCGCTGATCGGGGTCCACCGAGGCATCGATCTCAGCGACGGCTACCACCTGTCGCTGCTCAGCGACCCGACGCACCCCGCAGCAGGCCTGTACGAAGGCGACCTCGCGCTCCGCGCGGGCTCACTGGTCGCGCCCACCGGCCGCATCGCCCCGCTGGACGCCAACACCCGGGGCGACTACGCGCATTGCCGGAACGACACCCGGTACGCGTCGGGGGTGCCGGCGAGTCCGGCGCGCGGCCGGATCGCCTCGATGTGCGTGGTGACGGCCGGAGGGGCGATCGCGCTGGTGACGATCCGCTCCCGGCACACCGCCCCGGTCGACTACGTCACCCTCGACGTCACCCTGTGGAAGGGGCCTGCGCCATCGCCCTGACCGCGCTCTGCCGAGGCCGTGCCCACCGCGATCTTCCTCGGCCGCGTCCGAGACCGGCGAGGGCGGCCCTCGGCACCGGCTGCCGCCCGCCCGGCGAGGGTGGTGGAACGGGAACACCACGGCGTGGAACGGAACGGGACGGAACGGGGTGGAACGCCTACGGGGCGTGCCGGTACCGATGCTCGGGTGCGCGCCGAGGTGGACCTCGCGGTCGCCGCGCCGCGACGTCCCGGGCACGGGATCGGCCCCACCGAACGGGTGGTCGCACGCACTGCGACCGCGGTCCCGACCTGACGAGAGGAACGACCCACCACCATGTCCAAAACCTTCCGCACCACGTTGACCCGCCTGGCCTCCGCCGCGATGGCGGTGGCCGCCGCGCCGCTCGTGGTCGGCGCCCTCCCCGCCCACGCCGCCGACAAGCCAGCGACTCCGGCCTCGGTCCGGCCGGCCCTCAGCGGAGTCTTCCACGCGATCAGGAACACCGGCTCGAACCTGTGCCTCGAACCAGCAGGCCAGTCGACCGCCGAGTTCGCCGCCATCGTGCAGCAACCCTGCGTCACCACCGGGGGTGAGAGCCTCGCCCAGGGCTGGCAGCCGATCAAGGTAGGCACCAACCACTACCGGTTCGTCAACCAGCTGAGCGGCTACTGCTTCGACGCGTTCGACGGTGCGTTCAACGGAGCCCGGCTCCTCCAGGGCACCTGCGTGGCCATCAGCAACGAAGAATTCAACACCGGCACGTCGTTGCCGGCGGTCACGAAGATCGAGTCCCGAGTCCACTTCACCGACACGGGCTACTGCGTCGACGTCCCCGGGGGCGGGCACACGCCCGGGCAGGCCATGCAGATCTACCGCTGCAACGGCACCCCCGCGCAGATCTGGGTGATCGGCTTCTGAGCAACCCCAGGAGGACACGGCCCCCGGTGACCGCCGGCACAGGACGGCGCTCAGCCGCCCTCCGGGGGCCGCGCCCTCCCCCTGCGCGCCTGGCCAGGGTCGCCCGCACCTGGCAGCCGGCGCGACCAGCCCGACCGTGATCCGCTCCTACACCGCCGGTGGCTCCACCGTCGCGGTCCGCAAGACCGGCTCCAGCGGCGCGGGACTGTACTGGATGCTCGGTGACCAACAGGGATCGGTCTCGATCGCGGTCAACGCCACCGACGCCACCTTCACCCGCGACCGGTACCTGCCCCACGGCGGGAACCGGGCCACCACCGCCATCGGCGCCCCCGGCCTGTGGACGATGCCCACCGACCGCTCCTGGATCGGACAGATCCAGGACAAGGACACCGGCCTGGACTACCTCAACAACCGGTACTCCGACCCCGCCCTGGCCCACTTCACCTCCACCGACCCCCTCAACGACCAGACCACCCCCCAAGACGCCAACCCCTACGCCTACGCCTCCGACAACCCGATCACCTTCACCGACCCCCTCGGCCTGGCCAGCAACAGCTACGTCGTCCAAAAGGGCGGCGAGAACTGGAACACCATCGGTGCGAAGTTCAACCTGTCGCTGGCAGAATTGCGGACCCTCAACGGCGGCAGCCTCAGTGCTGTCCACGTCGGCCAGAAAGTCATAGTCGGTCCGAAACCTCCATCCTTCATCACTGGCTTCTCCGACGGAGTCGGCGGCGCCGCCAAGGAACTCATCAGCTCCCTCACCCCCTCCGTGATCTACGATGGCATCAAGAACGCAATACAGCATCCCTGGGAGACATTGCTGACCCTCGGCAAGGCGATCATCCACCTGGATGAAATTGAGGGCGCCTACAACGCCTGGCGCAGCGGTGACATGTACCACTTCGGCTACTACCTCGGGAAACTCGTCTTCGGGATAGCAGTCAACGCGATCGCCTACATCGGCGGCGGCGCCCTCGTCAACGTCGTCAAAGGCATCCGGGCCGCCAAGGACGGCGCCAAAGCCACCGAAGCCGCCGCCGCCGCAGGAAAAACGACGAAGCTCGGGAAGGCGGAAGAGGCGGCGGTGTCCTGCCCCATGTCCTTCTCCGGTGACACTGCGGTACTGATGGCCGACGGCACGACCAAGCCGATCAAGGACATCAAGGTCGGTGACAAGGTCGAAGCATCCGATCCAGCCACTGGCGTGATCACCGCCGAACCCGTCACCGCAACCCACCTCAACGACGACCACAACCTCCTCGACCTCACCGTCCATACCCCCAAGGGCGATTCGGTCATCCACACCACCACCAACCACCCCTTCTACGACGACACCACCCACAGCTGGACCGACGCGGAGCGGCTTGTGGTCGGACACCGCTTGCGCACGACCACCCGGGAAGTGAGCATGGTTGCCGCCCTCACCGCAGCTGCCGGCCACGCCTGGATGAACAACCTCACGATCGAGGACTTCCACACCTACTTTGTGCTCGCGAGTAACACTCCGGTACTTGTTCACAATTGTGATGGAAAGTTGTCAGATCCGCTGCCACAAGGGATGTCTCGAGCCATTGTGAAGGCCTATGATGACATCAGGGCCGGGCGACTAGCCTCGCATGACATATTCCAGGGTCGTGAAGTGTACGCAAGAAGCTGGGCCGGGGCAGAGGAGTATCGTGTACCCGGTGCGAATGATAGTACTCGGATCCTCGTAAAGATGCTCTCAAGCGGACAGAAGGTGATGGGTTGGACAACGGATCATTACAAGCACATCTATGCGTTCTCCGCTCCGCATTTCCCAGATTCAGGTTGGAGGTAGCCTCAGGGAGGCATGTTGTTGGCGGCCTGCACTCCGGTTAGGATGCGCGATCAACTCATTCGATCTCGAGCGAGGAGATTGGCGGTGTCGATCTTGGCTAAAGGAACTCCCTTGTATCGATTGGTCAACGACGAGACCGGAGACGAGTATGCGCGTGCAGTTGATCTCGCTGGGTTCTTCCTGGATCACCTCACGCTTGAGTCCGCGGTGGTTACTCTTGTGGATGCCGTGGCTCACGTAAAATTCTTGCCCACGGATATCGATAATGTAAGAATGGAGGTCATTGACCGCAACGGCCAGACAATTGGTCGATACTACATTGGTAGAGTTCGCCCTATTGTGCAGCGCACAAGAGATGATTTGCTCGAACTCGATTTCTCATTCTATGGATTCTCGTGCGGCTACCCTCGCGCGGGAGATATCTGGCGTCGATGGGCCTCTGGAGCGCCCATCAAAGCGGGTGAATGGATGGACTATCCTGCCTACCTTCATGAAACTTGGCTTCATGTAGTCCAAAACGTCTGGTTCGAGAAAGGTCGCACCGCGACCAGATATGCAAGCGAATATGCTATTGCTATTGATGGTGACTTAATGCCTGATGTGGCTGCGTTCTACTGTGCAATCGGTGAGGCAGTCAATGGGCCGGGTGGTTACTATGGAGCGACTCTTGATGGTCTAGCGGAATGCCTTTCATCGACTCGCTCCAACGGTGTCGACTTTCGCCTTATTTGGTCTCACGGCGACGCGTCCAGGCGCATGCTCGGCGAGGAATTTGTGGCCTCGGTCCTTGACTTGATGGGTGAGTTTGGAATCGAAACGGCGATATGATCTACGCGACTTTCGCCAGTTGCGTGATCTTGTTGGGTGAGTTCATGCTGCTTGGGCCCAGGCTGTGGTGACGGCGAGGATTTCCTCGCTGGTGGCCTGACGTGGGCTTGTGGGCGTAGATCGGGCGGCGATGATCACTCGACGGAGGGCGTCGGTCATGTCCTGGAACGAGACCTCGGTCTTGCGGGTGTACCAGGGCGAGGTCAGGCGGTGGGTGGCGACGTCGGCGGTGGGGATGCCGTGGCGGGCGTACCAGAGGATGACCAGGGTGTAGGCGGTCAGGCCGAACGGGACGGTGCGTTCGACGGCGCGGGGTGTGCGGTTGCGGGCCTGGCCGACGCCGAGGATCTGGCGCATCTGGGAGAACACGACCTCGATGCTCCAGCGGGCGGCGTACCGGCTGACGATGTCCTCGACCGGGGTGGTCAGGTCGGTCGTGATCAGGGCGAGGTCATAGTACTTGCTCGAATCGCGCAGCAGGATCAGACGGCAGGGCAGGTCGCGCCAGGGGCCGTACCACTGCACGCGTCGTTTGGGCTAGGCGCACGTTCGCGGGTTGCCCGTACCGCTGCACGGTCACCGACCGCCAGACGTAGCTGGCGGCGATCTGGGTCAGCCTACCTGGCCGGACAAGAACTCCACCTTCCGGCCGGAGCCACCAGCGCTAGTGCGACCACCGCGGTGCGTTACTACACTTTGGGCGACACCGTCGCCGAACGCACTACTGGCGTCACCAGCCCCGGCCTGCACTGGCTTCTGTCCGACCGGCAGAACTCCGTCAGCATCGCCGTCAATGCCACCACCGCTGCTATCAGCCGCGACCGCTACCTGCCCTACGGCGGCAACCGCGCCACCAATTTCACCCTGCCCACCGATCGCGGCTGGATCGGCCAAGTCCAGGACAAAGACACCGGCCTGGACTACCTCAACGCCCGCTACTACGACCCCCAACTCGCCCACTTCATCTCCACCGACCCACTCAATGTCCAGTCGAGCCCCGAGGACGCCAACCCCTACGCTGCGGACAGCCCAATTGCCCGTAGCGACGCCAGTGGTCTTGTTGCGCTCATTGACCACACCCCTGTTCACGTCGCCCTCCAGCGGGAAGCGGTGGCTGCCCGGGCACGTGCTGAGGCCCAGAAGCGAGCTGCTGAAGCCAGCGCGCTGAAGGCAAGAATTGCTGCGGCAGTTGCCAAGGCGAAGGCCGCGAAGGAGGCGGCGGCAAATAGGGCGGCTCAGGCTCGAGTCGCGGCAGAGAAGAAGAAAAGCCTGCTGGATCACCTGAATGACATCGCGATGGCAGCCGTCATGATTGGCCGTGTGCCGGGTGAGGATGGCGAAGGGGTTCCCGGGGGTAGTCGAATCCCTGCTGCTAAGATTAACGAGCTCTCCAGGGCCGACTTGGCCGAGTTGGCCGATGAAGGCCTGACTGTGGAGCAGTATGACGCGCTGAATACGAACAATCTGGGCCTAGTGCGGGAGGTGCACGTAGCCAAACTGACGGGAGGCAGCGCGCTTACGCTCGCGACGGGCCGGGGCGTGAAGGTCGTCCAACCTGCCAGGGGTAGCACGGATATTGATGTTGTTGCCGGCAACGGGGACTTTATTGCCGTTGGCGGCCCCAAGAAGACACCCCAAGTTGTTGGTAGTAAGCTAAGGATTCTGAAGTACGCTGCAGATGAAGCTGGTGTTGGCGCCCAAGCATGGTTCGAACTGGGGACATCGGAGCAGACGCTGGACAAGGCACGTGAAATCCTTGGAGCGGGCAACGTCCATGTGTTCAGCTCCAGGCCGCCTCTAATGGCATAGGAAGGGTGAACGTGACCGATTGGCAGGCTGCGTTATTCTTGTCGTCTAGTGTTGACGAAGCTGTTTCGGAAATAAGGACCGTTCTCCAGATGGGGCTAAGTTTACGATATGGCGATATGGGCTCTGCTACCGTCACCCTCTGGGGCCCAGGCGAGCTCGAGGGGGAACCGGCAGAGAGAGATTTCGAGGTTACGGAGGAGTCCTTCCTCTCCATGATAGGCCAGATGTCTGTTGGGCAATCGTTGTCATTTACTCTCTGGGTAGAAGAGGGGTCCGGCGCGATTTCAGTGCTCGCTCGAAACCAAGCTGGGCTAACCTTGAGTACCGAACTTGCTGGGCTGTCCCCCTCTGCGACAAAGATGCTTGTATCGGCACTATTATGGATTTCCTGCACAATGGAAGGGTGCTTGGGTATGGTTGTTGGCTGGGAAGTTGGAGATGGGATTATGAGTTTTTACGAGGACTTTCGCCTGGGGTTGAATCTTGACATGGATGACCTGGCTTTAGTTGTTCGGCGGGACTCTTCCGGATCTAGGGTGGTTCAACTGGGAAAGGCATGGAGCTTCGTTATCGGCTCGAGTTAGGGAAAGTGCTAACGGAGCGACATGAATGAGCGAGGGGGTAGCGGTCGGTGACCCGCAACTTAAGAGTGAGTGGGCGCGAGACAGTTCCCAGCGCAGCGCAGTTCGACCAGAAACGGTCCCAGCCGTCGGCGGACTTCGCCGTGGTGCAGCCCGGATCCCAACCAGCACCCGCTTCGGATGGACGCGGGTGGACCAGCGATGGATCGTACGCTCCCAGGCTGAACACGTCGAGCCCATTGTGTCCGCCGGTCCGCATAGCGCAGGTCGTGCTGGCGGAGCGAAAGGTTGGCGCTCCTTCGGTGGAGCCTATGCATACGACCTAGCCTTCGCGGTTTCATTGTCCCGACGGTCTGAGAACCGTGCAATGCTCGGCGGGACCTTGGGTCGCGTTCCGGTTCTTGTGCCGGTGCTCTTGCTGCCCTTACCTCAACAAGTGGGCGGCATGGACACCGCCTGGCGTGCCATTGCCGCAACAGACGGGTCGGGCTGGTCGCGGCGGTCACGCCGATCGCGGTCGAGGAAGGCACGAACAGGGTGAGGGACCGCGGCCGGTGGCGGGCGACGTCCAGGTGAAGACCTGCACGCAGGAGCGCCATCGCGCTCTCGCCCGCGTCAGAGCTACCTCGGCGGAAGTCGGCCACGGATCATCTGGTCCTGCCGGAGCAGCACGGGCCGCGCTCGTTGTATGGCCTGGTGCACGGGGTTGTCTCTGGGGTATCGAGCAAGGATCTCGGCTATGCGGTGTTGGGCATCGGTGGGTGAGCCCGTGGGCCCGACCGAGAGGTCGCAGTGCGTGATGGCGGCGACGAGGGTGTGTTCGAGGTCATCGTGGAGCGGGAACTCGGCGAGGAGAACGTCGTCGAGGCCGCGTGCTTCGGCTTCCATGATCGCGCACGTGTGGTGGGCGACCAGGGTGCACAGCAATGGTGGGGCGTCGGTGTGGTCGCGGAGGTAGTGGGCGCCGTCCAGGGGGTGGAAGCCGGTGTCGACCAGCGGGGGCGCGTAGCCGATGTCGTGCAGGAAGGCGGCCGCCTCGAGGGTGTCGGCGTGCTCGCCGGCCAGCTGCCGCAGTTCTCGGGCCTTGAGGCCGACACCGCGGGAGTGGGCCCACCGGTCGGGCAGGGGCTCGGCGAGGAGGCGTTCGGCCAGTTGCTCTGCCCACGGCGCGTCCATGGATCGAGCGTAGGCGGGACGTCCTGGGGGCACGAGGGGACGGGGACGGGACGGATGTGCCGGACATCCACAGGCGGCGTCGACGCGAGGGACGTCTAGGGACTTCTCCTGCTAATGTCCCTGATGGGAGGGATATCCGATGTCGAGTGTCCGTATCGAGAACCTGGCCCTGCGTCGCGCTCTGTCGGCGGCCCGCTTGCGGGACCGGGACGTCGCGGAGGTGCTGAAGGTCGATACGAAGACGGTCCAGCGGTGGCTGGCCGGGCGTCGTCCGCAGCCGCAGCATCGGTGGGCGCTGGCCGACCTGGTCGGCGTCCATGAGTCGGAGCTGTGGCCCGGCGGCGAGGTTCCCCCGGTGATGGATCCCGAGGTGGTGACGGTGTACCCGCACCGTTCGTCGGTGCCGCGTGAGGTGTGGCGCGAGCTGTTCGGCGGGGCGAGGTCGGAGATCGGCGTCCTGGTGTACAGCGGGCTCTTCCTGGCCGAGGACGTCGACCTGATGCAGGTACTGGCGGACCGGGCGTCGGCTGGTGCGGTCGTCCGGATCCTGCTCGGGGACCCACAGGCGCCGGCGGTCGCCCGGCGCGGCGATGACGAGGGGATCGGCGAGGCGATGGCGGCGAAGGCAGGCAACGCGCTGGTCCTGCACCGGTCGCTGACGGCCTCTCGAGGCGCGCAGGTGCGGCTGCATGCGACCGTGCTGTACGCCTCGATCTTCAGGGCGGACGACGAGATGCTGGTGAACTCTCACGTGTACCGGCTCGGCGCGGCGCAGGCTCCGGTGTTGCACCTGCGGCGGCAGGACGGCGGCCGGCTGTTCGCCACCTACGGTGAGGCGTTCGAACGTGTGTGGGCGGAGGCCGAGCCCCTCGGCTGACGCGGGGGCAGCCTGGGGCGTCGGCTGCGGTGCGACGCGCTACCGGGTGACGTCCCGGTGACCCAGCAGAGGTGCGGTCCGGACGACCGCGCGAAGCTGGGCGGCCAGTTTGCCGACGCGCGAGGGGTCCACGTCCCCAAGGCAGATGAAGGCGTCGGCTTCCGTCTGCTGCGCCAGCGCCTCCAGCCAGGCGTAACTCGACGGGTCGTCACCGGTGGCGACTTCCACGATGTCGACCAGGAAGTAGCCGAGCTTGTACGCGAGGAGCGCGGCATCGAGCCGGGCAGGGCGCCGCCTCTCCTGCGGTGCGTCAGGCGGAATGGCCAGGACGGCGATCGCCATCGGCAGCGGCGGGGCACCGGCCGGGTCCGAGCGAGGCAGGGTCTCGGGTTCCGTGGTCGTCATGGCCAAGCCTCCTGTGTCACTGGCACCGAGGACGGTCTCCACCCACCGTGGCCGCGGACAGCCGGGCAGCGCTACCGCAGACAGGTCTCGGAGGTGGACGACAGGGACGTCCTGGAGACGTCCGACGACGTCCCGAGGACGTCTCGAGACGTCATGGTCGGCGACCTGGAGACGTCCCGGATCGGCGGCCTAGCGTCCCTGGCAGGTCCCCAGCATCCGGAGGGAAGGACATGACCATGAGCTCGCGCCGCGCCGTCCGTCGTCCCCGGGGAGGGTTCGGGCGCCGGGAGAGGGCCGTGCAGATCTACCCGCGTCGTTCGGTGGTCCCTCGTCAGGTGTGGCGGGAGCTGTTCGGCGGCGCCCAGCGAGAGATCGGCATCCTGGTGTATGCCGGGGAGTTCCTCGCGCGGGACGACGAGCTGATGCGGATCGTGGCCACGAAAGCCGGCGGCGACGTCTCGGTGCGGATCCTGCTCGGCGACCCTGAGGCTCCCGCCGTCCTCCGCCGCGGCCAGGACGAAGGCATCGGCGAGGAGATGGCCGCCATGGCCCGTCGCGCGCTGGTGCGGCACCGATCCTTGCTCCAGCCTCACGGAGCCCAGATCCGCCTGCACGGCACCGTGCTCTACGACTCCTTGTACTGGGCGGACGACGAGATGCTCGTCAACCAGCACCTGTTCGGGATCGGCGCTGCTGACGCGCCGGTCACCCACCTTCGGCACGCGGCGGACCGGGAGTTGGCCGCAACCTACCGCCGCGTGTTCGAGCGGGTGTGGGCCTCTGCCTCAAGGGCCGCCGACTGAGGAAAGCGGTCAACGAGTGCCGCGGATTCGGATCAGGTCGGCGCCGCCAGGAGAAATGGGTGGGGCCCAAGCGTCCAGCCCAGGAAGGGCGCGGCGGTGCCCGGGTCGGCCAGGCCGTCCAGGAGCGTTTGCCTCTGGTCGCGGGTGAGCTGGCTCCGCCGCGGCGCCTCCGCGCGGGCTTGATCGAGGACGGCGGGGCGATCCTCCTCGGGGGACATGGACAGGAAGAAGACGGCTTGGCGCCAGGCGTAGGCGGCGTTCTTCACGAGCCGCAGGCGGTGTCGCGCGGTTTGGGCGTTGCCGAGCAACCGGATGGCCTCGTCGAGAGCGGTCCCGGCCAGCTGGGCCCACCCGTTGGCCGGCCGGACGCCGAGGCTCACCAGCGCGGCCAGGTTGTGCGTGGTGAGGATCTGCGCCTGCTCGATCACCATGCCGTTGGCTGCCACCGCCCTTCCCCCACCGCGCCCGCGCCCGGGCGGCCCCGCGCGCTCGGCGCACAGCCGCGCGAAGGCGTCACCGGCAGCCGGTGCCTCCGGGTCCGTCCGACGCAGCAGGTCCTGGTAGTCGATGCGGTAGTACCTGGCGTAGAGGCTGCGGGTCAGGACGTCGGCGGCCAGGCGGGCGGCGTGGGCGAACTTCGGGCTGAAGGTGCCCCTGAAGATGTCGGCCGCGAGTTCCTCGACCATCGGGACCGGGTGCCCTGCCTGGCGGGCCAGCAGGTCCAGTTCGCGGACGAGCCGGTTGGGCAGCGGGGTGCCGGGGAAGGTTTGCAACGCCGTCCCGGCCAGGCGGGTGGCCACCTCCACGCCGCCGGCACCGGTCGCCGCGCGGTGGGCCTGGATCGCCTGCACCCACGGCAGTTCCTCGAACTGCACCTGCTTCTCCAGGTCGAGCAGTAGCAGGGAACGGCGGCGCCGGAACGCGGTGTAGGTCGCGGCCACCAGCGCTCGCGCCGCCGGGTCGGGGTACCCGGCGGCAACGGTGGACGCCGCGATCCGCGGCGCCAGGCTCGCCAGCACCTCCGCGGACGCCACGATCCCGTGCTGGACCAGCTCCTCGACGGTCCCGGCGCGGGCACGCTCGACCACGCGACGCACCGCTGCCGGGACGACGGGGCCCTCGGCGGGCAGCACGTGCTCGAGCTGGCTCGGCGTGAGGCCGGCCTCGTCGTCCAGGACGCGCCCGTCCGGCCTGCTGCCGTCGACCAGGGTGGCGAGCCGGGCGGCCAGTTCTCGGGCTACCTCGTGGTGCGGTCGGGCGGCGAGGTGGCTGGCTTGCTGCTCGCGCAGCGCTCGCAACCGGTCCGAGCCCGGCTCCCCGCGACGGTCCGCCATCGACCGGACGGCGTGCCGGAGCATGCCCCGTGCCCGCCCTGACAGGTCCCGACCCGCAACAACCTCCTCCAGCGCGCCGCGCAGGATCGCCAGGTTCTCCTTCGGCCGGCGATGCTTGCCGCACAACGTGTGCCGTTCGGCAAGGACGCGGTAGCGGTCCAGCAAGACCGCCGCGCGCTCGACCCACCCCGGCGGGTACTGCCCGGCGATCTGCCCGGCGTCGTCCACGGTCTCCAGCCACAGGGCCAGCAGCTCGTCGCCGAACGGCGCCCAGACCTGCAACGCCTCGCGGTGCGCCATCACCCGCTGGTTCGGACGTCGTTCCGCCAGCGCCGCCCGAGTCTCACCGACGGTGTAACGCCACACCAGTCCGGGTTCGGGCATGGGGGTGGTGTGCTGTCGCGGGTGGAACCGCAGCTGGCCGGCGAACGGCCGGACGACGTCGACCAGCTGCTGGGAGCGCTCCGCATCCCCGGCGCAGACCAGCCAGGCGACGGTCAGCAGCACGGCCTCTTCCGGGACGTCGACGCGGTACCGGCGTGAGTCGAGCAGCTCGATCAGCTCGGCCAGGCCGCGCTCGGTCAGGTGATCGGCGAACGCTGAGGACGAGTCGGGCGGGTGCCCGGCGGCCGGGGCTCCGGTGGCGAACCCGCCGCGGACCACCGTCGGGGTCACCCACACCGGCCAGTCGCGGACCGGCGTCCGGCTCCCGATCCGGAGCGTGCCGTCGAGCATTCCCGTCACCACCTGCCGCCACTGGTGCAGCCGGCGTTCGGCCCGGTCGCGCACGGCCGGATCACGGTCCGTCAGGGACGTCACGAAGGCCCGCGTCAGCTCCGCCACCGGGTAACCCGTGCCGACCGTGGGTGGGTGCTCGATGTTGTCGTCCGCCGGGATCACCTCATCGTCTGCTGGCCAGCATGGCGGGTGCTGCCCCCGCGCCCTCCGGGTCTCGAGCCCGGTGCTCTGCTGCTGAGCTACACGCTGATGTCGGCGCGACCCTACCCCAAGGTGCGCAGACCGGCGTGGGAGTTATCCACAGCCTCCTGTTCATGTCGGTTCTACCCGCCTAGCGTCCCCGTTAACTGAAATGAACCATGAGGGGGCGTCATGCAGGGACTCGCTCAGGCCCTGGTCGAGCTCGGCGCGGCGGTGCCGAACCCGGGACCGGTCGCGCCGCCGGGGATGGAGAGGCCGGCGGAGATGCTGTTGGGCTGGATGAAGTGGATCGGGATCCTGGCCGGGATGGTCGGGCTGGGCATGTGCGCCCTGATGATGATCATCGGTCGGCGCAACCGGTCGAGCCTGGCCGTGGACGGTGCGGCCGGGATCCCGTGGGTGCTGGCCGGTCTGTCGTTGATCACCCTGTCGTCCGGCCTGGTCGCCGCGGTCCTGGGCTGATGTCGTGACCGGGGGAACGATGCACACCGATCCTGACCGGCGCCGCGCGCAACGCCAGCTCGCCGTCCTCGCCGCAGCCGTCGTCCTGTTGGTGGCAGCGGTCGGGCTGGTCGCCGTCCGGGTTCTGGGCCACGGGCGTCCCGAGGCCCGGCACCCTACGCCCGCACCTCGCCCGGTCGCTGCCGCTCCGGGCCGGCCGGCCGTGATCTGGCGGGAGGTGGCCGGGGTGCGGCTGCCGTTCTCGGCCGCCCACGGGCCACGGGTCACGGATCACGGGCGGGCGGCCGGTTACTCCCGCACCCGGCAGGGTGCCGCGCTGTCCGCCGTCCAGGTGCTGGCGCGCACCAGCGCCACCGCCGGGCCGGAGGTGTACCGGCCGGTACTGGCCGGGCAGGTCGTCGGCGCGAACGCCACGGTGCTGTCGCAGCGCCTGGACGAGCGGTACCAGCAGCTGCGGCACGAGCCGGGACTGACCGTCACGGACGGGCAGCCGATCCCGGGCAACAACGCCACCGTCGCCGGGTACCTGCTCGACGGCTACGACGAGCAGGCCGGGACGGCGCTGGTCGAGGTTCTGATGGGTGCGCCGGACCTGACCCCGGGGCAGGTCGTCGCCTTCGCGCTGAGCCTGCAGTGGACGGACGGCGACTGGCGCGTGCTCGCTCCACCGAACGGCGAGTGGGGCGCCCTGGCCCGCCTGCTGCCGAGCCGACCGGCCGGGACGCTCGACTACGGGCAGGTGGGCTGAGATGGCGTGCGATCCGCTGCAGCCCGCGTCGTGCGTGGTGTCGGTGGCGGCGTCCGGTGCCGAGGCGGCGACCGCGGCGGTGGCGAACTCGTTCGCGGAGACGATCCGCGAGGGTGCGGTGTGGGTCATCAGGACGACGGTCGCCTGGTGGGTCGAGGTCCCGGCCATCGACCTGGACGCCTCGCCGGCCACCGCGATCCGCGGCTACGTGCTCGGCCTCGCGGCCCTGGTCGCCGTCGCGGGCGTGATCTGGCAGGGGGTGCTGCTGGCGCTCTCGCGCCGTCCCGAGCCGGTGCTCGCGGTGGGTCGCGGCCTGTTCACCCTGGCGCTGTGGACGTCGATCGGCGTCGTCGGCCCGGCGGCGGCCCTGCGCGCCGGGGATGCGTTCTCCGACTGGGTGCTCACCCAGGCCGCCGGGGGCCGGGCCGCGGACCGGATCGTCGACCTCGCGCGGCTGGCGCCGGTGAGCGCGCCGGGCGCGGTGATGCTGCTCGGGCTGTTGATGATGCTGGCCGGGCTGGTGCAGGCGCTGCTGATGCTGTTCCGGGAGGCGTCGGTCGTCATCCTCGCCGGGGTCGTCGTGCTCGCGGCGGCCGGGTCGATGCTGGGGGCGACGCGGCCGTGGCTGCCGCGGGTGCTCGGCTGGCTGCTGGCGCTGATCTGCTACAAGCCGGCCGCCGCGCTGGTGTACGCCTCCGCGCTCACGCTGGTGGGGGACAGCCAGGACGCCCGGTCGTTCTTCGTCGGCATCGCGATGATCCTGCTCTCGATCATCGCGCTCCCGGCGTTGATGCGGCTGTTCACCTGGACCACGGGCAGCGTCGGCGGGGGCGGCGGTGGCCTGGCCGCCCTCGCCGGCGCCACTGCGGCGTCCCTGCACGCCGGTGCGGCGCTGAGCTACCACCGGACCCGGGCCGCGCAGGACCACTCCCAGGACCTGCGCAACGACCTCGGCCCGGACGGCGGCCCTCCCGCGCTGCCGCCCCCGCCGACGGGGCC
>DATDMG010000261.1:0-8877 GCA_036518955.1 Kineosporiaceae bacterium
CATTGGACATGGCGATCAACACGAACCGGTCCGGCGGGCGCCGTCGGGCGTTCTCGGTTCTCCGGGTTCGGGTTCTGGCTGTCCTCGTGGTGGGCAGGGGCACGCCGCGCGGCCTCCGCGTCAGCGAGGTGATCTCACCGACTGAGTGACGATGCGAACACTATTAGTAGTGATTTGCAGGTCACATCGGTGCTGCGGCGCGGCGGCAGAGCAGACGTAGGGCCCCGCGGTGCCAAAGGACAAGGACCTATCCAGTTACCCGGCGCCTAACCTCCAGCGGGTGGCCGTCGCAAGCGCTGACGGACTCGTGAGCCGCTGGCGGATGCTCGACACCTGGGACATGGACCTCCCTGGGCTGTCGGACGCGCAACTCCGCGAGCGACACCAGCTCGCAGCCAGCGCGACGCCCGCGGCGCTGGACACAGCCCCAAGGCCCGCAGGCGCCACCGGAGACAGGCCGTCGAGGTCGAGCTGGGGCGCCGCGAACTCCTCCCGTAGCTGAGTGACTATCTGCGTGACAATCGCACCGGACTTGGTCGTACCTTGGCGTCCTCCCCCGAACGCATCGCCGCAGGTAGGACTGGGAATCGGACCTGGTCCAGAGCCTTCCGGGCGTGCTTGACACGGAAGGGGTCAGTCGTTGCCGGAGACACGCCTGAGGATCTCGGCGAGCACCTCATCGTGTCGGGTGACCTTCTCGGACAGGGCAGCTTGCCCATCCACCAACCGGCTCAAGATCTCGCCATGCACGACGAGTGTCGCGCCTTGCGCCTGGAGGGTCCGCTCGTGGCGCTGCTGCCCCAGGACCAGCGCGGCCAGGGCATCGGCCATCCCCCGCAGAGTCTGAGCCTGCCCCACCTGAGTCTCGTGGAGGGCGTTCTGAGCCCGGACGATCCCCCGCACGCCGGCCGCGTCCCGGTCAGCCATGGAAGCGAAGACTCGGATGTCCGCGACCTCGACCCGCAGCTCGGCCAGCTCCGCGCGCACGTCGTCCAGCTCGCTCACCCCGACAGCCTGACACACCCCACCCTCGCCGTGCAGCCACGCGAGCAGAGATCGACACCCGCGGTGATCGCGGGAAGCGCACCCGCAGAAGATCACGGATCGACGCTGGAGAGCGACCCCCTGCCGAGCGATGCAAAGGCCTGCCACGCTGACCGAAGGCACGCAGTCCCACCGCCTCCACACCGCCTCCCTGCCAGCGATCCGGAACGAAGGGCCGGCGTGCGGTCCGCGTGCGATATCCACCGGTCCGCATCGGTCCCGTACGGCACTTGGCGGAGCCTCGCAACGCGACCGCTCCGATCGGAGAACCGGCAGCTCAGGAGCCTCGGAGAAAATAACTCAGTTCATCTCGGGCGTGTCGGGCTTGGGTGGTGAGTTGAGGCTGTAGTTCCACTCGCCGTGGTAGTCGTGTCGGTGCAGGATGCCGGTGTCGATGAGCGCCTTCATGTCCTGTCGACGCCGGGTCAAGACTAGGTCAAGACTGACCCTTTTCCGTCGCTCCAGGTCCTTGCCGGAGAACCCCTTGTCCGTGATCACGATGATGCCCTCTCGGGAGGCGACCAGCGCGTCGTCACGGTCCAGCATCGCCTCCAGTACCTCCCGTTCGCCGATCTTCGGGTTGGCCAGGGCCCACAGGATCGGCATCCCGGCCGGGGTGCAGATCAGGTACAGGCGAAGGCCCCAGAAGAACCGGGAGTGGCTGGCGCAGTAGCCGTAGGCGGCCCACCCGGCCAGGTCGCTGCGCTGCACGGTGGGCCGGGAGGCCCCGCACGGTACGCGGGTGGAGTCCAGCAGCCAGTGGTTGTCCAATCCCAATTTCTCCGCTTTCCTCCAAGTTCCCGACCGTCGCCGAGCCCACCAGACCCCGCCACCGAACCGTCCACCCCGCCCACGTCGGCTGGCCGGTCCGCGTCGGCCGGTTCGGGGATGGTCCCGGTCCGGGCGAACGTCGTGGTGTCCGCGGCGGCGCGGGCGGCGATCCCGGGAAGTTGCCTGGTGTGGATGGTCACGCCGGTCTCCCATGCGAGCAGGTCACGGACGTGCCGGTAGGCCACAAGCGCCTCCAGGTGCGCCGCGCGGGCCTCCAGGGCCCGGTAGTAGGACGGCCGGCCGGCAGGTCCAGCGCCTCGTCGGCGGGGACGTCGGGTACCCCCGGCCCCTGGTAGGCCAGCCGGGTGAACCTGACGTCCCCGAACAGTGTGATCAGGGTGCGGGCATGTCCTGGGTCCACCCAGGGCCTGGGTGCTCCCTCGGGACCGGTCACGTCGTGACGGCGGACCTCGGCGGCACCGAGCGTGTTCAGCCCGTCCTGGACGGCGGCCGCGCCGACGGCCAGCAACTCCTCGTGGGCCGCTACCTCCAGGTCGGCCAGGGACCGCTTGCCGGTCGTGACCGGCCGCACCCGTCCCATCATCGCGGTCACCGCCATCCGCAGCTCGTCGAAGCCCTCGAACGACGCCTCCTCACAGGTGCCACTCGGCTGCAGGTCTGCATCGGCGAGCGGTCCGCCGGGATTCTCCGGGTATACCTGGCGCGGTCGCCGAGATACGGCCACGTCGATGCCGCACGCTGGATCCACGGGTCCGGCTCTTTCCATGATCTGGTTCACAGCTTGATCATCTCGGGAGCCGTGCCCGGCCCCTGCAATATGCCGCTATACGGCGTTCCTATGCTGCTTCAGCCCATCTCACCCAATACGGTGCATCCTGGGCTTCGCGCGAAAGGACTCGCACGCCCCGCTGAGCCTCGTCACGATTCGTGAAGGCTCCGCGGACCGTGATTCGGAAGATGCGGGTGGACACGGACAAAGGAGACGGCATCGGCCACAGGTGGTTCACGCGGACGAACTCGATCAGCAGGTGGTGAGGGATCCCCTAGCGGACGATCCCCAGCAGCTATCAAAGATCGACCACCTAGACTCGGGTCCTCGATGGCAGCTGCGTCGGAGCACCCCAACCCCACATCTCTGGACTGGTGCAATTTTCGTTCCACGGCAGCGATTTCCGATGATTCCAAGAAGCAAGGGCGCCTGGTCGGAACTGTTCCGTATCTGCCCCGCCCCTGCCCCGGCCCCGGCCCTGTAGAATTGCTGATTGAATTGATCACTCCCCACCAGGGGCGTTGGGGTGAGCGATGAAGTGATGGGTGGTGGGCGGGTCCTTCTTCCGCGCGCTCAGCGCATGCGCGGTTCCTCTCGGCGGGTGGTTTCCGCGCTGATCCTGCTCTCTGGGGTGATCCCTGCCGGGACGTTGCTCGCCTGGATGTTCGCCTCCGACGTGCATCGTCCTGCCGCAGCCGTGCTGGCGCTGCGGCCGAACACGGCAGTGGCGTTGCTGCTGCTGTCGGCGGCCCTGTACCTGGTGGGCGGCGCTGCGGGGTGGGGCGGCGCCCGGCTGGCGGGAGTGAGTGCGGGCTTGGGCGGGCTGATCGGGTCAGCCACTCTGGGCGAGTACGTCACGGGCAGCGACTGGGGGATCGACCAGATCTTGTTCCGGGTGGGCATCGTCGACCTCGGGGGGCCGGCACCCGCGCGGATGGCAGCCGCCACGGCGCTGACCTTGGCACTCCTCGGCGCTGGGATGCTCGCCCTGCTGGGCGGACTCTGTTCGGGACGGGCAGCCTGGGTGTACGCCGGGCAGGTGCTGGCGCTGGCCGCCCTGGCGGTGGTGCTGATCCGCTTCTACGGGCTCATCTACGATCTTCCGCAGCTGGAGCGGTTCAGCAACAACTACACGGCGATGGCGCCGCAGACCGTCGCCGCGCTCGCGTGCTTGTCGATCGGGCTGCTCTTCAGGCGCGCCGATGCGGGACTGGCCGGGCTGCTCACGGCGGACACCGCCACAGCCCTGTTCGCGCGGCTGACCTTTGCCGCGGCGTTCGTCATCCCTCCGCTGCTGGGCTGGCTGCGCCTGATCGGTGAGCGGGCGGGCCTGTACGGGACGGAGGTGGGCATCGCGCTGCTGGTGACGGGAAACGTGCTCTTCCTGATCGTGGTGTGTCTGGGGGCTTCGGCGGTGGCCGGCCGGGTTGAGCGGGGCCGCCTGGCCGCCGAGGTTGCAGGTCAGCGGTACCGCCTCCTGCAGACCCTGATGGACCATTCGCCGGCCGCGATGTTCGTCAAGGACCTCCAGGGCCGTTACCTCGCCGTGAATGAGCGTTTCGTGCGCCAGTTCGCCCCGAGCCGCCCGGCACTGGTGGGGCTGACCACCGATGAAGTGTTCGACGCCGGGGCAGCGGAACTGATCTGCCGGAACGACCAGTCGGTCATCCGCACGGAACGGGCGATGCAATTCGAGGACGCCATCGGCGTCGATGGGACGCCGCACCATTTTCTGACGGAGGTGTTTCCTCTGCGTCAGGGCGGCGTGATGACCGCTATCTGTGGAATCTGCACGGACATTACCCCTCGCGTTGCCGCCGAGAGGGAACGTGAACGGCTGAATCAACGGTTCCAGATGCTGGTGGAGGCCGCCCCCGACGCCATGATCATCTCCGATGGGCGGGGCCGGATCGTTCTGGTCAACCATGAGGCTGTCCGGATGTTCGGTTACGCGCGGGAGGAGCTGATCGGCCAGCGGGTGGAGATCCTGGTGCCCGAACCCCTGCACCGGCGGCACGCCGCTCACCGCCGCAGCTACGCCGAGGCGCCCCTGGCCAGGCCGATGGGTGAGGACCTTGACCTCGTCGGGCGGGCCAAGGACGGTCACGAGATCCCGGTCGAGGTCAGGCTCGGACCGATCGACCTGGACGCGGACGGATACCTGATGTGCGCCGTCGTCCGTGATGCCACCGACCGCCGACGCCGCGAACAACGGCGCCGGCTCGCCCTGGAGCTGAGTAGTCAGCTGTCGGCCAGCCTGGACGTGAAGGTCCTGGCCGGCACGCTGGCGCAGGGCATGGTCCCGGAACTGGCCGACGTGGCCCTGATCGATCTTGTCGAACGAGATCCGGCCGGCAGCACTCCGCTGCTGCGGCGAGTAGCACAGGCCGTCGACCCCCGCCACGGCCGGCTTGCTGCGTCACCGGCCGCTGTGTCACCGGCCGCTGTCCTGGAAGCCACCCCCGACCACCCCGCCTCGCTGGCCTGCCTCACCAGCCGGCCCACGCCGTTGCCCGAGCTCACCGAGTCAACGCTCGCCGGTCTCGGCCTCGATGAGCCACTGCGCGCGCTCCTCAGCCCCGGTACAGCGGACGGAGAAGCGGCTCGGGGGATAGTGGTCCCGCTCAGCGCCCACGGCCAGGTCCTCGCCGTCCTGACGCTCCTGCAGTGCGGGCAGCCCCCGCCGTACCCACCGGAGGATGTCGACTGGCTGGTCGGGGTCGCCGACCGAGCCGCGATGGCGATCGCGAGCGCGCTGATGTATGCCGAGCAGCAGCACGTGGCCCTCACCCTCCAGCGCGCCCTGATGGGCAGTCCCGCGGACCTGGAAGGGCTGGACGTCGCCTACCGGTACCTGCCCGCCGGCCAGGAGCGCGGGGTCGGAGGGGACTGGTTCGACGTGGTGGACCTCGGCGACGGCCGGGTCGGCATGCTCGTCGGGGACGTGATGGGCCGCGGGCTGGAAGCCTCCAGCGTCATGGGCCGGCTCCGCTCCGCGGCCAACGCCCTGGCCCGCACCGGCATGTCTCCCGGTGAGCTCATGACGGTCCTGGACACCATGGTCGGCGATCTGCCCGACCAGTTCGTCACCTGCGCGTATCTCGTCCTCGACTCTCGATTGGGCCAGCTGCACCTGTGCTCGGCCGGGCATCTTCCGGTGCTCGTGGTGGAGCCCGACGCCACCGTCCGCTGGGAAGCCGGCTCACCGGAGCTGCCCCTGGGCATCGGAGACGGGCCCTATCGGCACATCACCCTGCCGCTCCCGCCCGGCGCCAGCCTCGTGCTGTACACCGACGGCCTCATCGAGAACCGGCAGGCCGACATCGAGTCCCGCATCGTGTTCCTGGCCGACGCCCTGCACCGAGCGTTCGACGTCCTGCCCGACCTGGAGGGCATCGCCGACCACATCCTCGGCTCGGCGCTGGCGCACGTGCACTCACCCGAGGACGACGTCACGCTGCTCCTCGCCCGGCCCACGGACGAGGGCCTGGCCCAAGATGCCGACACCGAACTGCCCGCCAAGCCCGAGGCCGTTGCCACTGGCCGGCGCTTCTGCTCCAGCATGCTGCGGGCGTGGCAATGCAGCGACCTCGACGACACGGCCCAGCTCCTGACCTCCGAACTGCTCACCAACGCGATCCGCTACGCCACCGGCCCGGTGCGCCTGCGTATGTACCGGACCCGCCAACAGCTCACGATCGAGGTCACGGACCACACCTCTGCCCTGCCCCAGCGAGCCCAGGCCGAGAGCCTGGACGAGACCGGACGTGGCCTCCTGCTGATCGACACCCTGGCCACCGACTGGGGCTGCTCGCGCACCCAGGCTGGCGGCAAGACGGTCTGGTTCACCCTCGCCGACTCCGCGCCTGGGGGAGGGGACCGGTGCGGCTACGGCTAAATTGGTGATCTTGTGAGCCCAAGCGGGCCAGCGACCGGGAGAAGACCCGCGGCCGTCGATACCAACTCGTCGCCGTCAACGCGGCCAGCGGGCAGGTCGCCTGGCTCGACGCCCGCCACAGGTCGCATGTGCACGTCGAGGACGACGTCAAGCAGGCCAAGGCGATCGGGATGAACCGGTGGCCATCACGACACTGGAAGGTCAACGTCGCCTGGATCGCCGTGGTCGCCCTGGCCGCCAGCCTGCTGGCCGCCTTCCGGCACCTCGGCCTGCCCGACGGCGACCTGCGCAAGGCCTCGATCGCCACCCTGCGGTTCCGACTCTTCGAGGTCCCAGGACGGATCACCTACGGGCAACGCAAGACCTGGCTGCACCTGCCCGCCGACCGGCCCTGGACCACCGACCTCACCACCGCCTGGCAGACCGTCAAGCACCTGCCGATCCCGACCTGACCCAGACCCCGACCGTCCCGACGACCCAGGAGAACACCCGGCACGTGGAACCCGGCGCCACCGACGCGACAGTCGATCCACCTCCCTGCCCACCGAACGGCCGTTGCCTTATCCAACGCCTGCACTCTGGTGATGCAGACGAACCAACGCAACGGCCACTCCCACGATCCGCAAGATCGGCGACGCACCCCACCCCTACGCCTGCAGCAGGAATGACGGCTGACAAGAGCAGCCGGTATGCTTTGAGGACCCACGACGGACTCTTGCCCTCTTTCACCAGCGCAGCCGTCCACTTTCCGACGGCAATGGGCTTCACCTCGTGCAGTGGCCGTTTGCCGAACACCGGGAGAATCGCCAGCTCCGGGGAGAGCCGTGATGACCGGAGACGGTCGAGTCCGGTCAGGGCCGGGACCACTGGAAAAGGACCCGCAAGGGCACCTCGCCAGTGGTCTACCGGTGCGGCGGAGCCGGGAAGACCCGGTCCAAGACGCGCTCACAGCGGAGGCCTTCGTGCCGACCCGGTCCCGGACAAGTCGGCATCGCGCCAGGCCGGCGCCGGGTACAGCGGCGGCCCCGGCTCGTAGCGTGGGCGAGGCCCGATGGTCCCCCGAGCACGCCGTGCTCGGGGGCACCAAGAGAACCCGGAAGACGAGGCGCACATGACGTTCGACGGGGAAGCACTCGGCAGGCCGGACCGACACCCGCGCCTCGCGCAGCGACCCTGGCGGGGCCGGGCACTCTGGACGACGCTGGCACTCGTGGCGATGCTGGGGCTGCTGGTGGGCGGGCCGGCCACCCGCAGCTCAGCGATCATCAACGGAAACACTCCGGACGCTGCGCCGTCCTGGGCCGTGAACCTGCTCTCCTGGGATGGCCAGGAGCTTGCCCCGCAGTGTAGCGGGGTACTGATCGCGCCGAATCTGATCCTGACCGTGGCGCACTGCGAAGTGGTGGGGAAGAATCCAGGCTTCGCCTACATCGGCCGGGCAAACCCGAACCCCACCTCCACCGGGGCAGCGGAGTGGGTCGTGGCCGCCTACCCGCACTCCTCCGAGGACCTTGCCGTGGCGCAACTGCGCGAACCCGTCCAGCTGATACCTATCAAGATCAGCTCGGACGACGCGGCAGGCAATACACGCCACATCCCTTACACTGTTTACGGGTACGGAAAGACCAAAGACCTGACCCAGCCAGGGGGGATCGACGGGATTCTTCGTCGGGCCGTGGGGCTCATCGCTGCGTGCCCGCCGGACGCGAAGGTGCTTCCACCGGACTTCTGCCTGACGTCGCCCAGTATCCAGGCGCCCTGTTCAGGCGACTCGGGCGGACCGCTGGTGAATCCTGACGGCGAATTGGTTGGCATCTCCAAAGGCGTCCTCCACCCGAGCGGAAAGGCGACATGCCTGGGGTCGTATTGGCGGACCGTGGCCACGGGAGGCTCGATGCGAGCCTGGATCCAGCAGATGATCGACGCGCACGGGCAAAGCACGGCACGTTGACGCCGCCGGGTGAAATCATGGTTCTCCTCGAGCATCTACGCCTACCGTAGATGCAGGCCGTGGCCCGCACCGCTACCTGCCGGAGGAGTACACCGCCGACATCGACCTGTCGGTGCTGCAGTCGGGCCAGGACGTGGTCGTCCGCGGCGCCGGACTGGCCTTCATCGACCTCATGGTGCTGGTGACGCAGGGTCGTGGCGGGAGTTCGCGCAGGACGGCAACGCGCTCGTCTACCACCCGTCCGGCTGTTCGTCGGCTCCCGGCGCCAGGTACGCCAAGGCGCCAGGTGCGCCAATGTGGTGCGGTCCAGGACGTTGGCCAGGCTGGCGGTGGCCGCCGTCCAGACCTTGGCGAGGGTCGCTGCGCCGGCGGTGCTGGCGCCGGAGCGGCGCTCGTGCTGGTCGAGGGGGCCGTCGAGGATGC
>DATDMG010000262.1:0-6960 GCA_036518955.1 Kineosporiaceae bacterium
CGCGCTGGGGCCGGTGAAGACCCAGTCCCGGATCGACGTCCCGCAGGACGCCGCCAGGGTGCCGGCGGGGCGGGTCGCGGTCGCCGGGATCGCCTGGGCCCAGCACCGTGGGATCCGCGCGGTGGAGGTGCGGATCGACGACGGGCCCTGGCAACGGGCGCAGCTGGGGACCGAGGCGAGCGTCGACGCCTGGCGGCAGTGGGTCTACCGGTGGGACGCCACCCCGGGACACCACAGGATCGCGGTCCGGGCCACCGACGGCAAGGGCACCGCCCAGACCGGTACGGTCGCCGAACCCGCCCCGGACGGCGCCACCGGCTGGCACACCATCGAGGTGGACGTGGTCTGACGGTCGCCGCCCGTCGCCGCCGCGGGCTTTACCCGCCCCGCGGCGGATGTCACGGTAGGCACGTGCGCATCCTCGTGGTCGAGGACGACCATCGCGTGGCGCGGGGCCTGACGACGGCGCTTGCCCGGGCCGGTTTCGACGTCTCCCGGGTGATGACCGCGCAGGACGCGTTGGCGGCCCCGACGGCGGACATCGTGCTGCTGGATCTCGGCCTCCCGGACGGTGACGGCCTGGCCGTCTGTCGTGCGCTGCGCCGCCGCCACGCCTGCGGAGTGATCATGCTGACCGCCCGGGGCGAGCCGCGGGACCGCGTGCTCGGGCTCCGCACCGGCGCCGACGACTACGTGGTGAAGCCCTTCGGGATGGAGGAGCTGCTGGCCCGGATCGACGCGGTGGCCCGCCGGACCCGGGCGGACCGGGCCCGGCCGGAGCCGCTCGGCGTCGTCCGGGCCGGCGATCTCACCCTCGACCTGAACGGCCGGCGCGCGCACGTCGGCGATCGTGAGCTGGAGCTCACGCCCAAGGAGTTCGAACTCCTCCACCTGCTCGTCGCCCACGCCGACCGGGTGTGCAGCCGGGGCATGATCATCGACCAGGTGTGGCAGGCGGCCTACGAGACGCCGTCCCGCACGCTGGACGTCCACATCGCCGCACTGCGCACCAAGCTCGGCAGCCCGCCGCCGGTCCGTATCCAGACCGTGCGAGGGGTCGGCTACCGTCTGTCGCCGTGCTGAGGAGGTTGCTGGCCGGCCTCGTCGCGCTGCTGCTCACGTTCGCGGTCGGGGTCACCGTGCCGTTGGCCCGGTTGATCGCCGAGGGCGCGACCCAGACGGTGTACACCGACCGGTTGGCGGACGCCGAGCACTACGCCACGGTCGCCGGCCGCGCGCTGGCGGACGACCGCACCGCCGAGCTCGCCGGTGAGCTGCACCAGTACGCGGCGGTGTACGGGATCCGGGCATGGCTGCTCGGCGTGGACTACACGACGGTCGTCTCGTTCGACGGCACGAGCGCGCCGGACGACGTCCGGCACTCCCCCGAGGTGGATCTCGCCGTCCGCGGGGTGCAGCCGCCGCCCCCCGCCCCGGTGACGCCGGGCACCCGCGGGTCGCTGGTCGTCGCCGTCCCGGTCGGCACCGGCGCCGAGGCGGTCGGAGCCCTGGTCACCCTCTCGCCGCTGGAGCCGCTGCGGGCCGAGGTGACCCGCCGGTGGGCGCTGCTCGGCGTGGTCGCCGCGCTGGCCACCCTGCTGCTGCTGGCGGCGACCGTGCCGTTCACCCGCTGGCTGCTGCGGCCGGTCGCCCGGCTGGACGCGGCCGCCGGCGAGATCGCGGCAGGGCGCCTGGAGTCCCGGGTGGGACTGGCCGCCGGGCCGCCCGAGCTGCGCCGGCTCGCCCGCTCCTTCGACCGGATGGCCGCCGTGGTGGAGCGGACCCTGCAGCGCCAGCAGCAGTTCGTGGGAGACGCCAGCCACCAGCTGCGGACGCCGTTGACGAGCCTGCGGCTGTCGCTGGAGAACCTCGGCGCGTTGCTGCCGGAGGACCCGGGCGATCCGGCGCGGGCCGAGCACCGCGAGGCACTGGAGGAGGTCCGGGCGATGGGCAGGATGTTCGAGGGGCTGCTCGCGATCACCCGGCTCGGGTCGGAACCGGCCCTCGCGGAGAGCGTGGATGACGTGCTGGCCGGCGGGCGGGTCGGCTGGCAGGCCCGGTGCGCCTCGGCCGGGCTCGCCGTCCTGGTCGAGGCCGAGTCCGGCCTGGTCGTGCTCGCGCCGCCCGGCGGGCTGCGCCACCTGCTCGACGAGCTCGTCGAGAACGCCTGCCGGCTGTCCGACGGGCGCACCGTCACGGTGTCCGCCCGCAGGCTGGGGGCGGGCCCGGCCGGGTCGGCGTCCGGTCCGGGCGCCGCCGCCGCGGATCCCACCGGGGGCGGCCTCGTCGAGGTCGCCGTCCGGGACGACGGCCAGGGCCTGGACGACGAACAGCGCGTCGCGGCGACCCGGCGGTTCTGGCGCGCCCGGGACCAGCAGAACACGGCCGGCAGCGGCCTGGGTCTGGCCATCGTGGCCGAGCTGGTGCACGCCGCGGACGGATCCGTGGAGCTGCGGGACGCCGGGCCGGGGCTCGAGGTCGCGCTCCTGCTGCGCCCGGCGTCAGGGCTTGTGGGCGCGCAGCCAGGCGAGAGCGGCGGGGTGCAGGGAGGCGGGACCGGTGGCGATCGCCGTCCGGACGTCGATACGCCGGCTGTCGGAGTGGGTCCAGAAGCGCCGTGACCCCGCCGACAGCACCGCCTCGGTGACCAGGGTCGCCGCGCTGTCCGGCAACGCGGGCCGGGCCAGGAGCAGGTTCGGGACGGACACGGTCGGCGTCGCCCCGATGCCGTGGTACGTCCCGGCGGGGACGACCGCCGGCGCGTAGACCTGCGGGATGCTGCCCTCCAGCAGCGGCGCGAAGGCCGCCAGCGGCACCAGGCGTAGCGGCTGCCGGTCGGCGAGCTGGCGGATCGCCCCGGTCGGGAAGCCGGTGAGGGAGAACGCGGCGTCCACCGTGCCGCGGCCGAGTGCGTCCATCGCCTCGGTCTGGGCGAGGCGGATCATCCCGGCGGGGCGCACCCGGGCCAGGTCGAGCAGCCGCAGCGTGGTGAACTCGGTGCCGCTGTCGCCGGCGCCCACGCTGACGATCTTGCCGCCGCAGTCCGCGAGCGTGCGGATGCCGGAGGCGGCCGGGACCACCAGGTGCAGCACGCTGTCGTAGAGCCGGCAGACGGCTGTGATCGAGCCCGCCAGCACCTGCCGGTCGACGGCCGAGGCGTCCAGCGAGGCGAGCCCGAGGTCGGCCTTGCCCCCGGCCAGCAGCCGGAGGTTCTCGACGCTGGCGGCCGTGATGAGAGTGGTCACCGTCGTGCCCGGGGACAGGGCCCGTACCGCTCGGGCGAGGTCGCGGCCGACCTCGAGGAAGACCGCACCCGGCGGTCCGGTGGCGAGGACCACGGACCGCGGCCGGTCGGGGCCGCGACGGTCGGCGAGCGCCACGGCGACGCCCGAGACGCCGAGGACGCCGGCCCCGGCTGCCACGAGCAGCGTGCGCCGCCCGAGGTGACACGACGCGCCGGTCACCCGGTGAGTGTACTTGCCGACGCCCACGCCGACGCCCACGCCGACGCCCACGCCGACGCCGACGCCGGCGCCTGGGCCCGGGGAGCCGGGCGGTGCGAATGTAAGCCGAGTCTGAAGGTTCGCGGCCGGTGCTGTCGGCACCGACGTGGGGCGGCCACGCTGCCAGGACGGCGCATCGTCGCACCGCGGGACTCCCCGGGTGGGGAGCGGGCAGCGGTCGCGGCAGCCCGCAGAACCACTCGGGAACGACTCGTCCGCGGGTGCTCACCACCGGAGGAAGATCATGACGACGACGTCCGTGCCGCAACCCGTCCCCGCCGCCCGACGGCCGAGGGACCGCACGCACTGGCTGTACATCGCGGTCCTGGTCGGTATGGCCGCCGGGATCGTGGTCGGCTTCGTGGCGCCCGACGCCGCCAAGGAGCTCAAGCCGCTCGGTACCGGCTTCGTCAACATCGTGAAGATGATGATCCAGCCGATCATCTTCTGCACGATCATCCTGGGCGTCGGCTCGGTCCGCAGGGCCGCCAGCGTGGGCCGGGTCGGCGGGCTGGCGCTGGCGTACTTCCTGTCGATGTCCGTGGTCGCCCTGGGTGTCGGCCTGGTCGTGGGGAACATCATCCACCCCGGGGCCGGCCTCAATCTCAGTGCGGCCGCCGCCAAGAGCGGCAAGGCCGCCGCGGCCAGCGCCCCGAAGGAGTCCGTGCAGGACTTCGTCCTCAACATCATCCCGACGTCGCTGGCATCCGCGCTGACCTCTGGCGTGGTGCTCCAGACGCTGTTCGTGGCGCTGGTCGTCGGGTTCGCGGTCCAGGGCCTCGGCGCTCGCGGTGAGCCGGCGCTGCGGGCGGTCCAGACCCTGCAGCTCGTCGTCTTCAAGGTACTCGCGATCGTGATGTGGGCCGCCCCGATCGGTGCCTTCGGCGCGATCGCGTCCCTGGTCGGCGCCACCGGCGCCAAGGCCCTGACCAGCCTGCTGCAGGTCATGCTCGGCTTCTACGCGACCTGCCTGATCTTCGTGTTCGGAATTCTCGGGGCGCTGCTGTGGCTGGTCGCCCGGATCTCGATCTGGCAGCTCTGCAGGTACCTCGGCAAGGAGTTCCTGTTGATCCTTTCCACGTCGTCGTCCGAGGTGGCCCTGCCGCGGCTGATCGCGAAGATGGAGCACCTGGGAGCCTCCCGCACGGTCGTCGGGATCTCGGTGCCCACCGGCTACTCCTTCAACCTCGACGGCACGATGATCTACCTGACGATGGGATCCCTCTTCATCGCGGACGCCATGAACAAGCCGTTCTCCATGGGCGAGCAGATCTCGCTGCTGCTCTTCATGCTGCTGATGTCCAAGGGCGCCGCCGGCGTCACCGGTTCGGGACTGGCGGTCCTGGCGAGCGGGCTGTCGTCGCAGCGGCCCGATCTGGTCGACGGCGTCGGGCTCGTCGTCGGCATCGACCGGCCGATGTCCGAGGCACGCTCGCTGACCAACTTCGCCGGCAACGCGGTCGCCACGGTGCTGGTCGCGACCTGGACGGGTGAGTTCGACCACGACCGGGCGCGCGCCGTCCTGTCCGGCCGGACGCCGTTCGACGAGACGCTCGAGGTGTCGCCCGAGCAGGAGCGGTTGCTACCGGTGGCCGGCCGGCCGGAGCCGGTGGCCGGTTAGGGGCGGGTCAGGCGTTCAGCTTCTCGACCAGCGTGGGGAGGTCGGCGAAGGAGTCCACGACATGGGCCGGCCGCAGCGAGGCCCTCTCCTGGTCCTTCGGCAGGTACTTCCCGGTGCGGACCAGGACGCCGGTGATCCCCACCTCTTGGGCGGCCACGACGTCCGAGTCCACGTCGTCACCGATCATCAGGGTGCTGGCGGGCTCGGCGTCCAGGTGCGCCATCGCGGAGGTGAAGAACGTGGCGGCGGGTTTGCCGGTCATCGTGGCGCGCCGGCCGCTCGCCTGCTCCAGCCCGGCCAGGAAGGTACCGGTGTCGAGCATCAGGCCGTGGTCGGTGGCCCAGTAGTGGTTCCGGTTCATCGCGACCAGGGCGGCGCCGCGCATCAGGTGGGTGAAGACGCGGTTCATGGTCTGGTAGCTGAACTCCGGCCCCGCGCCCCCGAGGACGACGACGTCGACCTCGGGGGCGTCCGGACCGACGAGGGTGATACCCGACAGGTCGTTGCTCAGGTCACCACTGTTGAGGACCAGGCACCGTGCCCCGGGATAGGTCTCCTGCAGGTAGCGCGCGGTGAGCCCGGGCGCGGTGAGGATGTCCTCCGGGTGCACGGGGAAGCCCTGGGCGGACAGTCGGGTCGCCATCCAGGAGCGGGTGCGCGAGGTGGTGTTGGTGACGAGCCGCAGGCCCATCCCGCTACGGCGTAACCGGACCATCGCGTCTACCGCGCCCGGGAGCGCGCGCCACGACACCGTGAGTACGCCGTCGATGTCGATCAGGACCGCCTTGACTGTCGCCATGCTGGCCCACTGTAGGAGCGATCCGCGTTCTGATCACTACCTTGGGTGTTAACACTCGCGTCACGCGGGCAAGGGCGCAGGCACAGGCCGCACCCTGCCCTGCTCGCGAACGCCACCGGTCGGACACCAGCCGGCCGAGGCCGGTTGGGACGGGAGCGGGTTGCGCGCCCGTACCGTGGGGACATGGACCAAGGCCTCACGGTCGAGATACTTGACGACGGCCGCGGCGGCCAGGACCCCCGCCGGTACGGATCCTGGCCGGCCAGGCATCGCCGGCGGTCGGCGGTCGTCGGGGCCGTCGCGCTGCTCGGCGCGGTGTTCGCCGCCGTCCGGGCCTTCCCGCAGGATCCGTGGCCGACCCTGGTCGTCGTCCCGGTGCACGGGCCCTCCGACGCACCGGCCCTGTGGCGGGCGGGGGCGGACGGCCGTCCGGTGACGTCGGTGTCCCTGACGGTCGCGGCTGTGGTCCGCCAGGTCCCGACCCCCGGAGCGAGCCCCCCGGTCGTCCGCGTCCTGGGCCTCACCGGGCCCGGGATCTCCCCCGAGGACGGGCCGCCGGTCGCGGTCCCGACCGGGGGCCGCGAAGTGGGACTGCCCCTGCGCGCCGCGGTGGACTGCGCCGAGGTCCCCGAGGTGGCGCCCAGCGGCGCCTACGGCCTGCGGATCGAGGTGGACACCAGGTCCGGGCCGCGGCGCGGCGTGGTGCCGGCCGGGGCGGTCGGCGAGGCCTGGGGGAGCGCCGTCCAACTCGGCTGCGCGACCTGGGCCGCCCGCCGGGCACTGACCGTGACGAACCTGACGATGCGGGTACACCCCACCCGGCCGCGCCTGGACCTGACCCTGACCGTCGCGAACAGCGGGGACCGGGAGGCGACGTTGGACCGGGCCGCCGGTGAGGACCACCGGGTGCGGGTCGGAGGGCCACTGCCGCTGCGGATCCCGGCGCACCGGTCCGTCACCGCGAGGATGACCACCGACCTCACCTCGTGCGACACCATCGGGTACGCCGTCCCACGCGACGGCGGGCGCGCGGTGCT
>DATDMG010000263.1:0-17622 GCA_036518955.1 Kineosporiaceae bacterium
GTCCCCGGTGGACACCCGCCGGATCAGGAAGCTGCTCGGCCGCTGACGCGGGCCACCGACTGAGAAGGAGAAGCCGACGTGGCACGTGTGAAGCGGGCGGTCAACGCCCAGAAGAAGCGCCGCACGGTACTGGAGGCCGCCAGCGGGTACCGCGGGCAGCGCTCGCGCCTGTACCGCAAGGCCAAGGAGCAGGTCACCCACTCCCTCGGCTACGCCTACCGCGACCGCCGGGCCCGCAAGGGTGACTTCCGCCGGCTGTGGATCCAGCGCATCAACGCCGCGGCCCGCGCCAACGGCATGACGTACAACCGGCTCATCCAGGGCCTCAAGCTCGCCGGCGTGGAGGTCGACCGCAAGATCCTCGCCGACCTCGCGGTGACCGACGAGGCGGCGTTCGCCGCGCTGGTGACCGCCGCCAAGGCGGCCCTGCCCGCCGCCCCGGCCGCGGGGTCGGCGGCCTGAACCCCCGTACCTCGTCCGAACGCCCGGACAGCACGGCGGTGCTGGCCAATCCCGGTTCCGACCGGGTGCGGTCGGTGCGCCGGCTCGCCGGGCGTTTGGCGCGTCTACGGGCGGGGCGCTTCGTCGCGGAAGGCCCGCAGGCCGTGCGGGAGGCAGTCGCGGCAGGCGTGGTGGTCCAGCTGTACGTGACGCCGGACGCCGCGACGCGCCATGCGCCGATCGTCGAGGCGGCCGTGGGGTGCGGGGTCCCGGCCCGGCTGGTCACCGCGGAGGTGCTCGCGGTGATGGCGGACACCGTGACCCCGCAGGGCATGCTCGCCGTCTGCCGGCTGGTGGACGTCGATCTCGGGACGGTGCTCGGCCGCCGTCCCCGGCTGGTCGCGGTGCTGGCCCGGGTGCGCGACCCGGGCAACGCCGGCACCGTGATCCGCGCGGCCGACGCCGTGGGTGCCGACGCCGTCGTCCTCACCGACGCGTCCGTCGACGTCCACAGCCCCAAGTGCGTACGGTCCACGGCGGGGAGCCTGTTCCACCTCCCGGTGGTGACCGGGGTCGGGCTGCCCGACGCCGTCCGAGCCCTGCGCGGCGCCGGGCTCGCGGTGTACGCGGCGGACGGCGCCGGAACGGCCGATCTCGACGACCTGCTGGACGACGCGGCCGCGGGCCGTCCCGGGGGCCTCAGCGGCCCCACCGCCTGGGTCTTCGGCAACGAGGCGTGGGGGTTGCCCGACGAGGACCTGGCGCTCGCCGACGCCGCCGTCCGGGTGCCGGTCCACGGAGCGGCGGAGAGCCTCAACCTGGCGATGGCCGCGACGGTGTGCCTGTACGCGTCCGCACGTGCCCACCGTCACCCCGCCAGCAGTGATCACCGCCGAGATTCATGATCACCAGCGGGTCGGGGGGGCGGGGTGGCGGCGAGGGCTGTGCAGGTCCGCGACCGTTCCCAGGCGCGCGCCATCCGGGCGCGCTCAGCGTCGTGGAGCGCGCGCGGGATGCCGTCCGCCCCGATGCGCAGCGGCGTCCAGGTCGAGGCGGTGACGCGCCGGCCGTCAAGGGTGAGGGTGAGGACGCCGGTGCTGGTGGACGCCTCGGAACCGTGGTTGTACCAGACGAAGTTCCCGAGGCTGTACGCCACGAAGGCTCCGCCGAGCCAGCCCGCACCCTGGAGGACGTGGGGGTGGGCACCGACGACGACATCCGCGCCGGCGTCGACGAGGCTCCGGGCGGCGCCCCGCTGCTGCTCCTCGGGGCACTCCATCCGCTCGACGCCCCAGTGCAGGTAGACGACCACCACGTCGGCCTGCCGCCGGGTCGCTCGGACCGCGGCGAGCAACGGCTCCAGGGGTTGGGCTCCGGCGATCCCCGGTCTGTCGCCGGTGGCGGCGAAGTGCTGGAGCGTCCAGTCGGCCAGCTGGCTGGCGCCGAGGATCGCCACCGTGCGCCCGCGCACCGTGAAGATCGCGGGGGAGTACGCATCGGCCGCGTTCTCGCCGATCCCCACCACCCGGACCGGGCTCGCCCGCCGGGCGGCGAGCGTGTCCGCCAGCCCTCCCGGCCCGAAGTCGACGGCGTGGTTGTTCGCCATGGTGACGACGTCCACGCCGGCGCCCGCGACCGCGCGCAGCGCCGCCGGTGATGTCCGGAAGTGGTACTCCTTGGGCTGTGGCGTCCCCCGGCCGGTGATCGCGGTCTCCAGGTTGACCATGGCGACGTCGGCGGACGCCAGGTAGGGCCGCAGGGCCGCGAGCGCGTCGTCCGGGTGGTCCAGCAGGGAGGTGAGCTGGGCCTCGAAGTGGACGTCGCCCCCGAACGCGAGCGTGATCGGGCCGGACGGCGCACCGGACGGCGACGGCGCACCGGACGGCGACGGGGACTCGGGGGACGCCTGCCCGCCCGCGGCGGTGCTCCCGGCGGACGGGGTCGCGGGGGTGAGCCCGCGGACCTCGCCGTCCCGGCTGTCGTTCGACGCGCTGCCGGGCGCCGCGAGCACGGTCAGGGTGACCAGACCGGCGATCACCGCGGTGAGTAGCGAGCGGCCGGACGACCATGCGGACGATCGCGGCAGAGGGGACACCCGGACAGTCTACAAATCAATACGCGCCGTGAGCGCAGCCAACGGAGGCGTGTCAGTGCACACGCAGAGTGATGGCCCGGCGGCGGGCCGGTCAAACCCGCGCGCGATCCGGCGGCCGCATCTGAGAGACTCTGTGCTCGCACCCGCCGCTTGTGCGCCGCCGGCGAGTGACCGGCGCGCACCGACTGACTGGATCATCGTCTCCGCCATGTCCGGACCCAACACCCCGTTCGACCCCGTCGAGGTGGCCGCGCTGTCCGAGGACGCGATCGCTGCCTACGCCGCGGACGCCCTCGCCGCGGTCGACGCCGCCGAGGATCTCGACACCCTCAAGCAGGTCCGCCTGGAGCACGCCGGGGACCGCAGCCCGATCGCGCTGGCGACTCGCGAGATCGGCGCGCTGCCCCCGGCCGCTCGCGCCGAGGCCGGCAAGCGGGTCGGCGCGGCCCGCGCCAGGATCAGGGAGGTGATCGAGCGCCGGCAGGCCGAGCTCGAGGTCGATCGGGATCGCCGGGTTCTCGGCCAGGAGGCCGTCGACGTCACGCTCCCGACGGCGCGCCTGCCGCGCGGTGCCCGGCACCCGCTGGAGACGCTGCAGGAGCAGATCGCGGACGTCTTCGTGGCGATGGGCTGGGAGGTCGCCGAGGGTCCCGAGGTCGAGGCGGAGTGGTTCAACTTCGACGCGCTCAACTTCGACCCGGACCATCCGGCCCGCCAGATGCAGGACACCTTCTTCGTGGACCCGCCCACGTCCGGTCTGGTGCTGCGCACGCACACGTCGCCGGTCCAGGTGCGGTCGCTGCTGGAGCGCGAGCTGCCGGTGTACGTCATCTGCCCGGGCAAGGTGTTCCGCACCGACGAGCTGGACGCCACCCACACCCCGGTGTTCCACCAGGTGGAGGGCCTGGCCGTGGACAAGGGCCTGACGATGGCGCACCTGAAGGGCACCCTCGACCACTTCGCCCAGGCCATGTTCGGCCCCGACAGCGTGACCCGGCTGCGGCCGTCGTTCTTCCCGTTCACCGAGCCCAGTGCCGAGCCCGACGTGCTCTGCTTCGTCTGCAAGGGCACCGACCGGGGCTGCCGCACCTGCAAGGGCACCGGTTGGATCGAGTGGGGCGGCTGCGGGATGGTCAACCCGAACGTCCTGCGCGCCTGCGGCGTCGACCCCGAGGTCTACTCCGGTTTCGCCTTCGGGATGGGGATCGAGCGCACCCTGATGTTCCGCAACGGGGTCGAGGACATGCGCGACATGGTGGAGGGCGACGTCCGGTTCTCCCTGCACTACGGGATGGAGGTCTGATGCGCGCCCCGCTGCCCTGGCTGCGCGAGTACGTCGAGGTGCCGGCCGGGGTGACCGCCGAACAGGTCGCGGCCGACCTGGTCCGGGTGGGCCTGGAGGAAGAGGCGATCCACGGCGGCGACGTCACCGGCCCGATCGTGGTCGGGCGCGTCCTGGAGTTCGTGGAGGAGCCGCAGAAGAACGGCAAGACGATCCGCTGGTGCCAGGTGGACGTCGGGGGGACCGAACCGAGGGGCCTCGTCTGCGGTGCGCGAAACTTCGTCGCCGGCGACCTCGTCGTCGTCGTCCTGCCCGGTGCGGTGCTGCCGGGTGGTATCGCCGTCTCGGCCCGCCGGACGTACGGCCACGTCAGCGACGGGATGATCTGCAGCGCCCGCGAACTCGGCCTCGGCGACGACCACAGCGGCATCATCCGGCTGGTCGAGTGGGGCCTGGACGACGCCCGCCCCGGCGACGACGCGATCGGGTTGCTCGGCCTGGACGAGCAGACCGTCGAGGTGAACGTCACCCCGGACCGCGGCTACTGCCTCAGCGTCCGGGGGATCGCCCGGGAGTACGGGCACGCCACCGGTGCCGTGTTCCGGGATCCGGCCGACGTCGAGGTGCAGGCTCCGGCCGCGGCCGGGTTCGCCGTCCGGCTGGACGACGGCGCGCCGATCCGGGGCGTCGAGGGCTGCGACCGGTACGTGGCCCGCGTCGTGCGCGGTATCGACCCGACCGCGGCCACGCCGCGATGGATGCGGCGCCGCCTGGAGCAGGCCGGGATGCGGCCGATCTCGCTCACCGTCGACGTCACGAACTACGTGATGCTCGCGGTCGGCCAGCCGCTGCACGCGTTCGACCTCGCCGGGCTCGTCGAGCCGATCGTCGTCCGCCGTGCCGAAGCCGGGGAGAAGCTCACCACGCTGGACGACGTCCCGCGCGCCCTCGACCCCGAGGACCTGCTGATCACCGATTCCGGCGGCCGGCGCGTGCTCGCCCTCGCCGGGGTGATGGGCGGCGCCAGCAGCGAGGTGGGCGAGAGCACGACCGACGTGCTGATCGAGGCGGCGCACTTCGACTGGGTGACGGTGGCCCGGACCGCGCGCCGGCACAAGCTCGGCACGGAGGCGAGCAAGCGGTTCGAGCGGGGCGTCGACGCCGACCTGGCGGGGGCCGCCGCTGAGCTCGCCGTCCGGCTCCTGGTGGAGCACGGCGGTGGCGCGCCGGGGCCGGCGACCGATGCCGACCGGCGCCCGCCGCGGCCGGTGATCCGGGTCGCCTGGGACGTGCCGAATCGGGTCGTCGGCCGCTCCTGGAGCCGGGAGGAGATCGTCGCGACCTACACCGAGATCGGGTGCCGGGTGACGGCGGAGGGCGACGAACTCGTCGTGGTCCCGCCGACCTGGCGGCCGGACCTGCGGGTCGGGGTCGACCTGGCCGAGGAGGTCGCCCGGTTGCGCGGTTACGAGCACATCCCGTCGGTCCTGCCGGCCGCGCCGGCGGGCCGCGGGCTGACCCGGGGCCAGCGCGCCCGCCGCTCGGTGGCCCGGTCGCTGGCCGAGCACGGGCTCGTCGAGGTGCTCAGCTACCCGTTCGTGTCCCCGTCGGTGCACGACGTGCTCGGGCTGGCGGCGGACGACGACCGGCGGCGTGCCGTCCGGCTCGCCAACCCGCTCTCGGTCGAGCAGCCGGAGCTGCGGACGTCGATCCTGCCGCCGCTGCTGGAGACCCTTCGCCGCAACGTCGGGCGGGGTCAGGCCGACGTCGGCCTGTTCGAGATCGGTCTGGTCGTGTCGGCCGGCGCCGCCCGCCGCGCCGCGCCGCGCCCGCCCGCCGACGACCGGCCGGACGACGCCACCCTGGCCGCGATCTCTGCGGCCGTTCCGGCGCAGCCCCGGCGGATCGGCATCGTGTTGGCCGGACTGCGGGAGTTGCCAGGATGGTCGGCACCGGGCCGGCCCGCCGACTGGGCCGACGCGGTCGAGGCGGCCCGGGCGGCCGCGGCGGCTCTGGGCCTGGAGCTCGCGGCCACCGCCGAGGCCCGCGCGCCCTGGCACCCGGGTCGCTGCGCCCGGCTGGACCTGCCCGACGGGACCCTCGCCGGGTACGCCGGGGAACTGCACCCCAAGGCGGTCGGCGCACTCGGGCTGCCGGCGCGGACGGTCGCCGCCGAGCTCGACCTGGACGCGCTGATCGGGGCGTCGGGCGAGATCCGGCGGGCCGAGCCGGTGTCCGTCTACCCGGTCGCCAAGGAGGACGTCGCCCTCGTGGTGGACGCCGACGTGCCGGCTGCCCGGGTCGAGGCGGCGCTGCGCGCCGGCGCCGGCGACCTGCTGGAGTCGGTACGGTTGTTCGACGTGTACACCGGCCAGCAGGTCGGGGACGGGCGCAAGTCGCTGGCTTTCGCGCTGCGACTGCGGGCCCCCGACCACACGTTGACGGCGGCGGAGGCGGCTGCGGCCCGGGACGCCGCGGTGGCCCGGGCCCGGGCCGAGCTCGGGGCGGTGCTGCGCGGCGGGTGACCGTCGCTCTGGTCGGGGGTCACGTCCGGATCAGGGTCGAACTCGCCTGAGAGATCGGCCCGGAGCCTGGCATCATCGCTGATGTGTTCGCCGATACAAGCTCGGACGACAGCGACAACGGCACGTCGCCCACCGCGGCAGATGGTAACGGCACGCTGAACGGGAGCGACCGTGGGGGCTCTGTCGGCGCTCCTGGTGGTGACCTGGGCACCACGGCGCGCTGGTCGGAGGCAACCGGCCCGGGCGGTCCCCCGCCGCCGGCCGCCCGCCCGGGATTCGCTCCCCGCCCCGGGATCCCCGGCCGGACCAGCCTGCCCCAGCGCCGTCCCGGTCAGCGGGGCCGACCTGCGGCGCCGTTCAGCCCGTTGTTCACCCCGCCGTCCGCCGGCACTCCGTTGCCCCCGCCGTCACCCGTGCCACCGCCCTCGGGCGTCCCTGCCCATTCCGGCCTGCCGGCCCGGGCGGCGGAGCCCGACGTGCTGCTGCCGACCGCCACCCCGCCCGAGCGGGCCGTCGTCCGCGAGGCGCCGTCCGCAGCGCACCGGCCGCTGCCCGGATCCGCGGTGACCTTCAGCGGTGTCCCGGCGGCGAGGGTCGCCCTGGTGACCGGCGCGGGCCGGGGGATCGGGCGCGCGATCGCGGTCGGGCTCGGCCGGGCCGGGGTCTCGGTGGCCTTGCTGGGGCGTTCCCCGGGGGCGCTCGAGGACGTCGCGGCGGAGGTCGCCTCGCACGGCGTCGGAGCCTCCTGGGCCGGCGCGGACGTGCGCGACTACGCCCAGGTCCACAACGCCGTGGAGCGGCTCGAGGCGGTCCTGGGCGACCTGGACCTCCTGATCAACAATGCGGGCGTGATCGAGCCGGCCGAGGTGCCGGTCTGGGACGCCGGGCCGGAGACGTGGTGGCACGTGGTGGAGACCGATCTGCGCGGGCCCTTCCACTGCGTCCGGGCCGTCGTCCCGGGGATGATCGACCGCGGCGGCGGCCGGGTGATCAACGTGAGTTCCGGCCTGGGAGCGGGGGACCGGGACGTCTACTCCGCCTACGCCGCCGCCAAGGCCGGACAGTTCCGGATCACCGGGTCGCTGCACCTGGCCGGCTACGAGCGAGGACTGCGCGCGTTCGAGATCTCGCCCGGCGTCGTCCGTACCGACATGACCTCGATGATGCCGGCGTACGTGGGCCGCACCGACTGGACCCCGGTGGAGAAGGTGGTCGACCTCGTGGTCGCGGCAGGCGCGGGTCGGCTCGACGCCTGGTCGGGAGGGTTCCTGCGGGCCGACATCGACACCCCGGAGACTCTGGACGCCGCCGAGCTGCGGGCCGGCGAGCCGGGTCTGCCGCCCACCGCCCGTCGGCTCGGCATCCTCCCCTACGGCCCGGAAGACCCCCTTGTCTCCGGATGACCATGGAGGGATCGGCGCGCCCGGGGATACCTGCCATGGGGCAAGCAATGCATTATCATGCAGACTATTGTATGGTCATGCGTCATGACGTTCTCTGCGGCCGTCGCCGGCGCCAGCGGGTACGCCGGGGGTGAACTGCTGCGTCTCCTCCTCGGGCACCCCGCCTTCGAGGTCGGTGAGGTGACCGCGGCCACCAACGCCGGCTCACCGCTGGGGGAGCACCAGCCCCACCTCGTGGCGATCGCCGACCGGGTGCTGCGGCCCACCACCCCGGAGGTGCTCGCCGGGCACGACGTCGTCTTCCTCGCCCTGCCCCACGGTGCCTCCGCGGCGGTCGCGGCCGCGTTGCCGCCCGACGTCGTCGTCGTGGACTGCGGTGCGGACCACCGGTTGCGCGATCCGACGGCGTGGGCCGAGTTCTACCCGGGCGAGCACGCCGGGAGCTGGCCGTACGGCCTGCCGGAGCTCGTCGGCGCCGACGGCGGCCGGCTCCGGGAGGTGCTCGCCGGTGCCCGCCGGATCGCCGTCCCGGGCTGCTACCCGACGGCCGTCAGCCTGGGCCTCGCGCCCGGCTTCGCCGCCGGGCTGCTGGAGCCTGACGTCGTGGTCGTCGCCGCCAGCGGGACGTCGGGGGCCGGTCGCAGTCTCGCCCCGCACCTCCTCGGCAGCGAGGTGATGGGTTCGATGAGCCCCTACGGCGTCGGCGGGTCGCACCGGCACACGCCGGAGATGGAGCAGAACCTGTCCGCGGCCGCCGGTGAGCCGGTCCAGGTCTCGTTCACCCCGACGCTGGCGCCGATGCCGCGCGGGATCCTGGCGACGTCCACCGCCCGGTTGCGGCCGGGCGCCGACCCGGACGCGGTCCGCAGGGTCTGGACCGACGCCTACGCCGGTGAGCCGTTCGTCCACGTGCTGCCCGAGGGGCGCTGGCCGCGGACCGCGGACACCCTCGGCGCCAACACCGTCCTCGTGCAGGTCGTGGTCGATGGGCGGACCGGCCGGGTGATCGTGGTCACCGCGGTCGACAATCTGACGAAGGGTACGGCCGGCGGCGCGGTGCAGTCCGCCAACCTGGCTCTCGGCCTGCCCGAGGCCGGCGGCCTGCCCACCGCGGGACTGGCGCCGTGAGCGCCCGGCCGACCGGGGTCCGAGGACGATGAGGAGGAGGCACCGGCGATGAGGCTGGTGATGAGCCCGCAGGCGATCGCCGTGGTCGGGCTGCCCGCGGGGGCCGACGAACCGACCTGGGCCACGGGTGGGCCGTTGGTGAGCATCACGAGGACCGAGAACGAGACGAGCGTGATCTGCCCGACGTCCGCCATCCCGGAGGAGGTACCGGGACCGGTGAACGGACCCCTGGTGGGCGTCTACGTCGATGAGCAGCTCGACTTCTCCCAGGTCGGCATCCTGGTCGGACTGCTCAAGCCGCTCGCGGACGCCGGGATCCCGGTGCTCACGCTGTCCACCTACGACACGGACTGGGTACTGATCGAGGCGTCCCGGGCCGCGGCGGCGTCGTCCGTGTGGCGGGCCGCGGGATACCAGGTGGTCGACGCGGCGGAGCACCGCGACGACCCCTGGCAGGTGGACGTCCGGGAGGAGGCCGGCGAATCGTTGCCGGCGAATGCGCGGGGGGCGGCCGGGCCCGGCGGCCCGGGCGGGCGGGCGGAGCAGTGAGCGTCACGGTGCCGAAGGGTTTCCGGGCGGGCGGGGGCGCGGCCGCCGGGGCGGCCGGCCGGACCGACGATCTCACCCACGCCGACGTCCACCAGAACAGCGCGTACCCGGCATGAGCGATCTCACCGCTCGGTCGCCGAGCGTTCCCGTCACCGGGCCGCGCGACCCCGGCACCGAGCCGGGTGCCCCCGCCCCCCGGCCGCGGGCGCCGGTGTCCGACCCGTCGCTCACCGCCCAGGACAAGGCCCGCGTGCTGATCGAGGCGCTGCCCTGGCTGCAGCGGTTCGCGGGTGCGGTCGTCGTGGTCAAGTACGGTGGCAACGCGATGATCGACGCAGCGTTGCGGTCCGCCTTCGCCCGGGACATCGTGTTCCTGCGGTCGGCGGGGCTGAAGCCGGTCGTCGTCCACGGCGGGGGTCCGCAGATCTCGTCGATGCTGGCCCGGGTCGGCATCCCCACCGAGTTCCGTGGTGGCCTGCGGGTCACCACCGCGGAGACGATGGACATCGTCCGGATGGTCCTCGTCGGGCAGGTCGGCCGGGAGCTCGTCGGGCTGATCAACGCGTCCGGCGCGCGCGGTGTCGGCCTGTCCGGAGAGGACGCCGGCCTGTTCCGGGCGCAGCGGCGAGGCGCGCTGGTCGACGGCGAACTGGTGGACGTCGGGCTGGTCGGCGACGTCGTCGAGGTGGACCCGGCCGCCGTCCTCGATCTGGTCGAGGCCGGCCGGATCCCGGTCGTCTCGACGGTTGCCCCGGACGGCGACGGGCAGGTGCTCAACGTCAACGCGGACACCGCGGCAGCAGCCCTGGCGGTCGCGCTCGGAGCCGCCAAGCTCGTCGTCCTGACCGACGTCGAAGGCGTCTACGCCGACTGGCCGGACCGGTCGTCACTACTGCCGGAGATCCGCGCGGGGGCGCTGGAGGCGCTGCTGCCGAGGCTGGAGTCGGGGATGGTCCCGAAGATGGAGGCGTGCCTGCGGGCGGTGCGTGGCGGCGTCCCGCAGGCGACCGTGATCGACGGTCGGGTGGCGCACAGCGTGCTCCTGGAGGTCTTCACCCCCGAGGGCGTCGGCACGATGGTGCTGCCTGACGAGATCAGTGAGAGGGAACCGGGATGACGGACGTGCGGATCCCGCCCGCGGCCGCGCCGGCCGCCGGGCCGGGCGGGGGATCGGGGGCGGCCTGGCTGGATCGGTACGCCGGGGCCCTGATGAACACGTTCGGCACCCCCCAGCGGCTGCTCGTGCGCGGCGAGGGTTGCTACGTCTGGGACGCCGACGGCAGGCGCTACCTCGACCTGCTCGCCGGGATCGCGGTGAACGTGCTGGGCCACGCGCACCCCTTCCTGGTGAGCGCGATCACGGCGCAGCTGGCCACGCTCGGCCACGTGTCGAACGTCTTCGCCAGCGCACCGCAGGTGGTGCTCGCCGAGCGGCTGCTGGAGATCTCCGACGCGCCGGCCGGCTCCCGCGTGTTCCTGTGCAACTCGGGAACCGAGGCCAACGAGGCCGCCTTCAAGATCGCGCGCCGGACCGGGCGCGCTGGCATGGTCGCCGCCGAGGGCGGCTTCCACGGTCGCACCATGGGCGCGCTCGCGCTCACCCACAAGCCCGCCTACCGGCACCCGTTCGAGCCGCTGCCGGGCGACGTCGTCCACGTGCCGTACGGGGACGACGAGGCGCTGGCCGCCGTGGTCGGCGAACGCACCGCGGCCGTGGTGCTCGAACCGATCCAGGGCGAGGCGGGCGCCGTGGCGCCGCCGGCCGGCTACCTGGCCCGGGCCCGGGAGATCACTGCCGCGGCGGGGGCCCTGCTGATCCTCGACGAGGTGCAGAGCGGGATGGGCCGCACCGGCGCCTGGTTCGCCCACCGGCACCCGCGTCACGGCGCCGGGATCCGGCCGGACGTCGTCACCCTGGCCAAGGGGCTCGGTGGCGGCATCCCGATCGGCGCGGTGATCGCGCACGGCGAGGTCGCCGCGCTGCTCGGTCCGGGCGACCACGGTTCCACGTTCGGCGGCAACCCGGTCGCCGCCGCGGCGGCGCTCGCGACGTTGCACGTGATCGAGCGGGACGGCCTGCTGCGGAACGCGGCGACCGTGGGGGCCCGGCTGGCCGCGGCGCTGCGGGCCGCCGCGCACCCGCACGTCGTCGACGTCCGGGGCGAGGGGCTGCTGCTGGGCGTGGTGCTCGCCTCGCCGGTCGCGGCCGGCGTCCGGGACGTGCTGCTGGACGACGGCATCATCGTCAACGCGGCGGCGCCGGACGTGCTGCGGCTGGCGCCACCTCTGATCCTCACCGCCGAGCAGGCGGACCAGTTCGTCGAGGCGCTCCCGACGGCCCTCGACCGCGTCCTAGGAGCGGGAGCATGACCAGGCACTTCCTCCGGGACGACGACCTGTCCCCGGCCGAGCTGATCGAGGTCCTCGACCTCGCGGACGCCGTGAAGAAGGACCGGTTCGCCGCGCGTCCCCTGGCCGGCCCGCAGTCGGTCGCGGTGATCTTCGACAAGTCCTCGACCCGGACCCGGGTCTCGTTCAGCGTCGGGATCGCCGAGCTGGGGGGGTACCCGCTGGTCATCGACGCGGGCAGCAGCCAGCTGGGCCGCGGCGAGTCGGTCGAGGACACCGCCCGGGTGCTCGGCCGCCAGCTGAGCGCCATCGTCTGGCGCACCTTCGGGCAGGACCGGGTGGAGGCGATGGCGGCGGCCGCCGGGGTCCCCGTGATCAACGCGCTGACCGACCTCTTCCACCCCTGCCAGTTGCTCGCCGACCTGCAGACGGTCCGGGAACGCACCGGCAGGCTCGCCGGGCTGACTCTGAGCTACCTCGGGGACGGTGCCAACAACATGGCCCACTCGTACCTGCTCGCCGGGGCGAACGCCGGGATGCACGTGCGGGTGGGCACGCCCGAGGGCTACCTCCCCGATCCGGCCGTGGTCGACGCCGCGGCGCGGCGGGCGGCGTCCACCGCAGGGTCCGTCACGGTCACCCACGACCCGGTCGCCGCCGTCGACGGCGCCGACGTCCTCGCCACGGACACCTGGATCTCGATGGGCCAGGAGACCGAGGCCGCCGAGCGGACCCGCCCGTTCGTGCCGTTCGCCCTGGACGACGCGGCGCTCGACCGGGCGGCCCCGGGCGCGATCGTGCTGCACTGCCTGCCCGCGTACCGGGGCAAGGAGATCTCCGCCTCGGTCATCGACGGCCCGCAGTCCGCGGTGTGGGACGAGGCGGAGAACCGGCTGCACGCGCAGAAGGCGTTGCTGGCGTGGCTCCTGGAGCGCCGATGAGCAGCGCGCGCGATCGGCGGACCCGATGAGCGAGCGGGCCGGCACCCCGGCCCGGGTCGCGCCGACGAAGGCCGCCCGGCACCGGCAGATCGTCGACCTGCTGCGTCGGCACGCCGTGCGTTCCCAGGTGGAGCTGGCCGAGCTGCTCGCCGCCGAGCGCGTCGCGGTCACCCAGGCGACGCTCTCCCGGGACCTCGTCGAGCTCGGCGCGGTCAAGGTCCGCCACCCGGACGGCGGGCTGGTCTACGCTGTCCCGGGTGAGGGCGGCGACCGGACGCCGCACGGCGGGATGGAGCAGGAGCTGCTCGACGCCCGGCTGGCGCGCCTGTGCGAGGAGCTCCTGGTGACCGCCGAGGCATCGGCGAACCTGGTGGTGCTCCGGACGCCGCCCGGCGCGGCCCAGCTCCTGGCCCTGGCGGTCGACCGATCGGTGATGCCGGCCGTCCTGGGCACGGTCGCCGGCGACGACACGGTCCTGGTGATCGCCCGCGCCCCGGACGGCGCTCCGGAGCTGGCGGCCCGGTTCCTCGCCCTGGCCGCCGGCGCCCGCCAGTCCCTTCCACCGTGATCATGCACGAGGCAGTGATCATGCAACCTCGGACCCCAGCGCAGGAGCAGGAGAGGCGATGAGCACGACCACGGGGACCCCGCTGAAGCTGTGGGGCGGCCGCTTCGAGGGCGGCCCGGCCGCGGCGCTGGAGCGGCTGTCGTCGTCCGTGCACTTCGACTGGGTGCTCGCGCCCTACGACCTGGCCGGATCGCGCGCCCACGCCCGGGTCCTCGCGGCGGCCGGCCTGCTCACCGCGGATCAGCTCGCCGGTCTGCTCGTCGGGCTGGACGCGCTCGAGGCCGACGTGGTCGCCGGGACGTTCACCCCGACGCCCGCCGACGAGGACGTCCACACCGCTCTCGAGCGCGGACTCATCGAGCGGGTCGGCCCGGACCTGGGCGGCCGGCTGCGTGCGGGTCGTTCGCGCAACGACCAGGTGGCGACCCTCTACCGGATGTACCTGCGCGACCGTGCCCGCCAGATCGCCCACGCCCTCCTCGACCTCGCGGACGTCCTGGTGGCCCAGGCCGCCACGCACCCGATGGCGGCACTGCCCGGACGCACTCACTTCCAGCACGCCCAGCCGGTGCTGCTGGCGCACCACCTGCAGGCGCACGCGCAGGCTCTGGCCCGCGACGTCCACCGGTTGGTGGACTGGGACCGCCGCGCGGACGAGTCGCCCTACGGTTCGGGCGCGCTCGCCGGATCGTCGCTGGGGCTGGACCCCGAGGCGGTCGCCCGTGAGCTCGGCTTCAGCACCTCGTCGGACAACTCGCTCGACGGCACCTCCGCCCGGGACGTGGTGGCCGAGCTGGCTTTCGTGCTGGCCATGGCGGCGGTGGACGTGTCCCGGATCGCCGAGGAGATCGTGATCTGGACGACGGCGGAGTTCGGCTTCGCCCGGCTCCACGACGCCTACGCGACCGGGTCGTCGATCATGCCGCAGAAGAAGAACCCGGACGTCGCCGAGCTGGCCCGGGGCAAGGCGGGCCGGCTCGTCGGGAACCTGGCCGGGCTCCTCGCCACGCTCAAGGGCCTGCCGCTGGCGTACAACCGGGACCTGCAGGAGGACAAGGAGCCGGTCATCGACTCCGTCGACCAGCTGCTGAGCGTGCTGGCTGCCTTCACCGGGATGATGGCCACCGTGACGTTCGACACCGAGCGGATGGCCGCTCTCGCTCCGGCCGGATTCTCCCTCGCCACGGACGTCGCGGAGTGGCTGGTGCGTCAGGGCGTGCCGTTCCGGGAGGCGCACGAGATCGCGGGGGCGTGCGTGCGCGAGTGCGAGCGGCGCGGGGTCGGCCTGCACGACCTGGACGACGCCGGTCTGGCGGCGATCTCCCCGCACCTGACGCCCGCCGTCCGCGCCGTCCTGGACGTCGCGGGGTCGCTGGCGTCGCGGGACGGGCGCGGGGGCACCGCGCCCGTCCGCGTCACCGAGCAGCGGGATCGGCTCACCGACCGGCTCGGTGCGCTGCGCGGCTGGGCGCAGCGCCCGGTGACGCCGGTGGCGCACCGGGCGGCGTCCGCCGGTTGAGGTCCGTTCCGGTCGCCGCTGGCGCGGTCGTCCCCCCGGGCGCCGCGTGGCTCAGCCGAGTGCGATCGTCTGCGAACGCTGGGTGACCAGTGGGGCGGCGCCCTCCACGACGGTCAGGGTCATCTGCGCGGTGTCGTCCCGGGTCAGTACCCGGCTGCGCGTCGCGGGCAGGGTGACCGTGGCGGACCGGCTCGGGCTGGCGGCCAGGATCTGCTCGGCCCGGGTGGCGTCGATGCCGTCGACGACCAGCCGGGCGGCGTAGCTGGTGTCGCGCTGCGCGGTGTAGGTGAGGGTGCCCCGCGATTCGACCCATCCGCGTTGCTGCCGCACGCAGAGCGTGGCCTGGCCGCGGACGACCTCCCCGGACACGTCCGCGACGCTGCATGCCCAGTCGCCTGCGCCGCTCCCGCCGAGGTCCTCCACCGGCCGGGGATGCCGGGTGATCAGTGGTGAGGTCAGCACGCCCGCGAGGAGGAAGCCGGACCCGGGTTCGGGCGACAGGTACGGGGAGACGGACCAGAACACGCCCGTGTCCTGGGGATCGACCGCTTCGGATGATTCGACCGCGAGCGTCAGACTGTGGCCCGGCTGCACCGTGAACGGCGTGTTCGCCACCCCGGCCGGCAGTTCGGGGAGGCGGTTGGCGCCGAGCCCCAGTTGGCCGCTGACGGGGGCGCCCTGGGCGGTCAGGGTCACGGTGGCCTTGCCGCGCCAGGCGGTTCCGTCGAAGCGGCCGCACACGGTGCCGCTGCTGACGAGGTTCGCGGTGACCGGCGCCGTCCCGGTGCGGCACTGCCACCCGGCAGTGGGCGTGGCCTGGGCCGACGCCGGCTCCGAGGCCGCGGCGACCTCGACGGCGGTGCGCGGGCCGGCCGCCGCGCCGAGCCCGACACCCGCGGCCGTGACGACCACCGTGGTGACCGGTACGGCGAACGCGGCCAGCAGGATCGCCACGAGGTGTTGTCTGCGCATGACCTCCCCTTACCGGGCACGCCCGGCGACCTCCGCCGCCGATGGAGCGTCCCCGGTGGGGACGCGGGACGTCGTCGCCCGGGTTGTCGCCCAGACGATCACGGTTTCGTCACGCCGGCCCAGCGACGCGATCAGGCCCGGGTGATCCGCAGCCGGCGGCAGCCCTTGCCCTTGTCAGGGGCCCACGGCCAGGGGCCCACGGTCGTGGGCGGTGGCTGACCGCAGCCTCCGGGTAACGGGGAGAGCGCGGAGCGGCCCGGCGACCGGAGCACCGCCTCGGCATGGCAGGGTGGGGGCGTGCTCGCCCCTGCGCGCCTGGCGCGCGCCGCCCTGGAGCAGGACGCCGTCCGGGTCGCCGCGGGCCTGCTGGGCGCGCGTCTGGTGCACCGGGACGCCGCCGGGCCCGTCGCCGTCCGGCTCACCGAGGTCGAGGCCTATGCCGGCCCGCGCGATCCGGGATCCCACGCCTACCGGGGGCCGACCCCGCGCAGCCGGATCATGTTCGGCCCCGCGGGCCACCTGTACGTCTACTTCACCTACGGGATGCACTGGTGCGCCAACGTGGTGTGCGGCCCGGACGGTGAGGCGTCGGCGGTCCTGCTGCGCGCCGGTGCGGTCGAGCGCGGCGCGGATCTGGCGCGGCAGCGCCGCCCCGCGGCGCGCACGGACGTCGAGCTGGCGCGCGGCCCGGCCCGGCTGGCCGCCGCCCTGGGCCTGGACCGGCGCCACGACGGCACCGACCTGTGCTCCCCGGACGCACCGATCTGGCTCGAGCCCGCCGACCCGGGGCCGCTGCCCGACGTCCATGTTGGCCCGCGGGTCGGCGTCCGCGGCGCGGGCGGAGACGTGACCGCGTTCCCGTGGCGGTTCTGGGTCGCCGGTGACCCGACGGTCTCCGCCTATCGGCCCGCGCTTCCCCGTCGTCGAGCAGCTGCGGCAGATGGCAGGCTGTCCCCGTGACCGGGCCGGCGGACGGTCGGGGGAGCCGGCGGAGCGAGAGGACATCCTGAACGTGACCGAGACGCGAGTCGATCTGCTCGACGAGCTGCACTGGCGAGGGCTGATCGCCCTGTCCACCGACGAGGACGCGCTGCGCGCGGCGCTGGGTGGCGGTCCGGTCACGTTCTATTGCGGGTTCGACCCCACCGCTCCGAGCCTGCACATGGGCAACCTGGTGCAGCTGCTGACGATGCGGCGCCTGCAGGAGGCGGGCAACGATCCGTTGGCCCTCGTGGGTGGGGCGACCGGTCTGATCGGTGACCCACGGATGTCGGGGGAGCGCGTGCTCAACGACCGGGACACGGTGGCCGGTTGGGTGGAGCTTCTGCGGGCCCAGTGCGAGCGGTTCCTCGACTTCACCGGACCGCACGCCGCCCGGATGGTGAACAACCTCGACTGGACGGCGCCGCTGTCGGCGATCGACTTCCTGCGCGAGCTCGGCAAGCACTTCCGGGTCAACCGGATGCTGGCCAAGGAGGCGGTGTCGGCCCGGCTGAACTCCGACGTCGGCATCAGCTACACCGAGTTCAGCTACCAGATCCTGCAGGCCAACGACTTCCGCGAGCTCTACCTGCGGCACGGCTGCACGCTGCAGAGCGGCGGCTCGGACCAGTGGGGGAACATCACCGCGGGGGTCGACCTGGTCCGGCGGACGGACGGCGTGGCCGCGCACGCGCTGGCCACCCCGCTGATCACCACCGCCGCCGGCACGAAGATCGGCAAGACCGAGGGCGCCACGGTGTGGCTCGACCCGGAGCTCACCAGCCCCTACGCGTTCTTCCAGTACTGGCTGAACATCGACGACGTCGACGCGCGTGCCTGGCTGCCGCTGTTCTCCGAGCGGCCGGCCG
>DATDMG010000264.1:0-2407 GCA_036518955.1 Kineosporiaceae bacterium
AGGGTCAAGGCGCAGGGACGGCTGCCGGCTGTCCGAAGTCGGACTCTCCGAAATCCGTCAGGGTCGGATCCGGCCCTTCAGATGATGCGCACCCGGCGGGCCCCACCGCACCGGGTCAACTTCCGAGAGCACGTGTCCGCCCATCCCGGTCCAATGCCATTAAGCGTAAGGTGATCATGCTGCGCGGGGGTTGAGTGAGTGGAATCGGATGGTGGCGGGTCCGTCGTGGCGGATGCTGGCTGGTTCGTCGCGCTTCTTGACTCGGTAGCTGTTGTGCCGGGCTCGCTTGATGGCGCGAGGGCAGGTGCGGTGACGGCGGTGGGGGTTCAGCTTGCGGGTGATCTCCCGGTGGATCTTGGCTAGGGCGGTCTGCCAGTCCTCAGGGGGGAAACGCCGCGGTACCGGTGGCGGTACGGCGGACGATGCGCAGCAGACGGCTGAAACTGATCCGGTCGGGGTCGACGTCGGCGGCTTCAGCAGCCCGGGTGGCCAGGACCGACAGGGCGTAGTGCACGGTCAGCCAGGCCCAGATTTCCTGGCGTACCAGGTCGGGTAGCCGGGACCGCAGGATCTTGCCGGGCCCGCGTAGGTGGGTTTTCAGCTGGTCCTGCCCGGTTTCCTGTTCCCACCGTTGATGGTAGGCATCGGCCAGGTCGTCGGCACGGGCGTCATCGGGGTCGGTGAGCGTGGTCAGCAGGACGATCAGTTCGCCGCTGCCGTTGCCGTCACGGTCGGGCACGTCGTACTCCACCACCCGGGCCAGGAAGGCCAGCTGGTGGCCCTCGTCGTCCCAGGCCTGCGGGATTGCGTCGGGGTCGGCGGGATCGGCGCCGCCGGTCACGGCGGCAAGGATCTGCTCGCGGCGCTTGCCGCGCACACTGGGCTTGATCAGTACGGTCAGGTAGCTGCCGTCGGTAAGGATCCGCACCACCGGCAGGCTCAGCCCGGTCGGGGCACGCCACAGCAGGTCCGCTCCGGTCCCCGCAGCCAGCGCCCAGTCCTCGAAGGAGTAGAAGTTGCGGTCCGCAGTGAGGATCTCATCGCCGTGCAAGCGGGGGTACAGTCTGCGGGCCAAGGTCTTCTCACCTGTGCCGTACCCGGCGACCTCACCCGCCAAGAACGCGTGCGTCCCGCACTCGGTCAACGCCACCACCCGCACCTTGGGGTAGGCCGACCGGTTATCACCCGACCCGGCGTACCCGAACTCGGCGGCGTTCTCGCCGGTGTCCGGCACATCCACGTCGAACCCGTCGATCGCGACCAGCCGACGCTCACCCAGCCAGACCCCCCGCGTCCGCGGTGTGGCCACCGGCTCGGCCACGGCCTCGAACACCTCGCGCATCACCTGCGAGCCCAGCCGCTTACGGGCCTGGGTGATCCCGCTGGCCGAGGGCACACTCCAGGACGCATCCCAGCACCCGAACCGGTCCAGCCCACCGGTGACCTTGGTCGCAACCTCCTCGTACGGGTCGTCCGGGAACAACCACAACCCCATCGTCAGGTACGCCGTCACATGCGGGGGCAGCTTGCCGTCAGACCGCTGGGCCGCCTTGCCCAGCCCCTGCACCACCGGATCGATCGCATCCCGCGGGACCGCAGTGACCAGCACACCCAGACTCACCTGATCGCTCAGACCCGGACGAAGCGTCACACCCTCACTCACGAGCCGTGATCAAACCCACTCTGCCGGTACCTGTCACCACGCCACGCCGAGCACACCGACAAACCGGCACAACACCATGATCACTTTAGGCTACGTGGCATTGGCCCTTGACCCGACCCGAATCACCCGGTAGGTGCCTCCGTAAATGGTGTGGGTCACGCCGGTGCCGGCAGCGACTCCCGCCGTCCACTCGCTGCTGCCGGACCCACCGCCCACCGTGAAGCGGCTCCTCACGTGCACGGTGGACGCCTTGGCGGCGGCCGCCGCGGAGAGGTTGAGGATCGCCCGAGGGCCCTTGCCGGGGAACGGGGTTCGGGTGACCTTCGCGACCGTGGTCGAGTGCCCAGCCACCGCCGCCACCGCCCCGGCCGGCCCCGCCGTCAGCGCCGCCGTCCCTACTGGGAGCACGCTCATGAGAACCCCGGTGACCACGAGCGCCGACCCGCGGCCTCCACGGCTGATCTTCACGGCGCCGACCTCCCCGAGCCCCACCCGTCCTGACGGACGCGAGCGAAAGCTACCGTGCGGGACCGCACCCCGGCAGTCAGTGGACCGAACCGTGACCCTCCGCCACCCGGGCCGCCACTCCTTGTCGCCTAGGTAGCCCGGCGACCCAGCACCGCCTCGAAACACACCTAAGGCAACATCTGGAGATCTTGCCGATCGTTACCAATAGGAAACTAGATTCCTGGACACCTCTCGCTGACCCGTCATGCGCCGATGTACGAGAGATCTGGGTCGCGG
>DATDMG010000265.1:0-6157 GCA_036518955.1 Kineosporiaceae bacterium
TCTGCCCGTAGCGGTCCACCTGCTCGCGCTTGTCCAGGTAGAGCGCGCTGGCGAGTTGCTCGACGTAGACGACGTCGGGCAGGTCCGGCTCGGGGAACCGCAGGATGCTGAACGCCCCGCCCTCGGCCGCGTGCCCACCGAACCGGAACGGCATGATCTGCACGGTGACGTTGTGCTTGTGACGCATGGCGAGCAGGTGCTCCAGCTGGGTGCGCATGACCCGGCTGCCGCCGATCGGACGCCGCAGCGCCGCCTCGTCGACGACCGCCCACAGTCGGGGGGTGCCCATCGGTCGGTCCAGGACGTGCTGGCGGTGCATCCGTAGCTTGACGCGCCGCTCGACCTCTTCGCTCGGCAGGTCCGGCCGGCCCGCGATGGTGACGGCGCGGGCGTAGTCCTCGGTCTGCAGGAGGCCGGGGATGAACTGCACCTCGTAGGTGCGGATCAGGGAGGCGGCCTCTTCCAGGCCCACGTACGTCTCGAACCACTGCGGCAGGACGTCGTCGTAGTTGTGCCACCACCCGGGCGCGTTGGCGTCCCGGGCCAGGTTGACGATCGCCTGGCGCTGCCCCTCGTCGGTCACCCCGTAGTGGGTGAGCAGATCGACGATGTCGCGCTCCTTGAAGGACACCTTGCCCAGCTCGAGGCGGCTGATCTTCGATCCCGACCCGCGGATGACGTAGGCGGCGTCCTCGCGGGAGATGTCCGCGGCCTCCCGCAGGCGACGCATCTGCGCCCCGACCAAGATGCGCCGGACGGTCGGGCCGCCCAGGTTTGGGGTCGTCACGTGTCCTCCGAGTCGGCTGTCGTCACCGAGTCTGCCATGAGACCCACTTGCGGGTGCGCAGTAGTTGGTCGGCAACCCGCGGCTACCGAAGGGTTGTCGTTTGGGCGAGCAGATGCACGTGCATCTGCTCGTGCAATGGTGCTATCGTCCCATGCACGTGCATATGCCAGAGCCATTCGCACTGGCGAAGCATTGACGGTGGACATGAACTACCAGAGCCAATCGGGAGCTAGAGGTCGCTCGCAGGTCGCCGCTGCGGCGTCGCGACCGCGATCGATGCTCCTTAGGACGGCGGTTGCCGGGTCGCGCCCCCCTCGGTCCGGCAACCGCCCCTCACGCGGGAGGCGCTGCCATGCGGGTTCGCGGGAACGGCCGAGGGCGAAAAGCGGTGCTGTCGGCACTCGCTGCTGTCGGAGATCAGGGCATGACGCTGTTCGCCCTCGGGGTGGCGGTCGACCTGCCCGAGCCAGACCTGCAGGCCCTGCTCAACCGCTTGGTGCTGAGCGGCCACGTCCGTTGCGTCGGGGACGTCGAGGTGGCGCCGGCCGGTGGCGGTCGGGCTCTCTACCGGCTGGCACGCCGTCCGGTGCTCTACATACCGGCCCAGCGGAGGGCCGTCTGACGGGCCGGCGGGTGGTCGGACCGGCCCCGACCGCCCGCCGGGCCTACCCAAGGTCCCGGATCGCCACCCACCTGCTCGGCGGGTGACCTGGCCGGCACCTGACGTGTCGAGCCATGCCCGTGGGCGGCACCCCTCGAGCCACCGCGGCCGACCGAACGGTCCGTCGCGGTGTCCACCTCCCCCCGGAGCCGGCTTCCCGGCCCGGGGGAATCCCTCCGGGGTGCCGGACCGCCCGGTGTGCGTGCGTCGGACGGAGGCCCCGACTCGCGCACACCGGGCACCGTGGTCCGGTGTCGCCGGCACCGGAGGCCGGGCATCCGGAGGCCGGGCACCGGAGGCCGATCCCTCCGATCGGGTGTGCCGTGTCCGGTCAAGCTGCCGGCCGCGCGAGCCGAGAGGGAGAAGGTGAGCGACGAGATCCCCGGTCACCGGCCGGTCACCGACGACCGCCTCCTGCCGTGGCTGCTGGTCGTGCTGGCCTCGACCCACGCCGCGGCCGCCCTCGTCGGGCTCGGACCGCACCCGACCGGGATGATCTTCGCCCTGCTGGACGTCGGGTTCGCCGCTTCGGTGTTCACCGCGGTGGTGGTGTCGCTCGTCCCGGCCGTCGCTCCGCCCCCGAGCGTGGCCGGCGGGGGTGCCCTGGTCGCGATCGCCCTCGCCGGGCTGCTGTCGGGCGCGCGAGCCGTCGAGGCGGGCACGCCGTGGGCGGGGGCCGACGTCGTCCTGGCCGTGATCGCCGCGGTGTCGCTGCGCAGCCGGCCGGTGGCGGTGGCGGGGGCCGGTGCGGCGGCGCTCGGCTGGGGAGGATGGGTCGCGGTGGGAGCCGTCGACGGGTCGGTCCGGGCGTCGGCGTCCGACTGGGCGCTGCTGGGGGTGCTCCTGACCGGCGTGGCCGGTGCGCTCGCCGTCCTGCATCGCGCTCACCGCGGGATGGAGGGCGCGCTGGACGACGCCGTCCGCTCGGCGAAGCAGCAGGCGGTGACCGATTCGCTCACCGGCGTCACGAACCGCCGTGGCCTGGAACTGACGGCCCTGCCGATGATCGAGCACGCCCGCCGCCAGGGCGAGGCCGTGCACTGCCTCTTCATCGACCTGGACGGCTTCCGGTCGGTCAACGACATGCTCGGGCGCTCGACCGGCGACGACGTGTTGGCGGCCGTGTGCGGGGCGCTGCAGGCGTCCGTCCGGTCCACGGACGTCGTGTGCCGGTGGTCCGGGGACCAGTTCGTCGTGATCGGCCCCGGTACCGGGACGTCGCCGCTGGAGATGGAACGGCGGGTGCGCCACCACCTGGCGGAGAGCCCCCCGGTTCCGCGGCACGTCTGGGACGGCCGGGTCAGCATCGGCTCGGCCACGCTGGTGCCGTGGGACGAGGGGAACGTCGACTCCCTGCTGCACCGGGCCGAGGAGGACATGCGGCTGCGCCGCTCGCTCCGCCGGCAGAGTCGTGCCCGGGCAGCCGCGGCCGGGCAGCCGGCGATGGAACAGCCGAGCCAGGAACGTCGCAGCCGGCCGCCCAAGCGGCCGCCGGCGTCCCCGCCCGTCGCGAACGAGCACTGAGGCGAGCGGGCGCCGCAGGTCGCGACGCTGCTGGCGTCGGGAGCGCTGCTGGCGGCCGGCTCCGTGTTGGCGGCCGGCTCCGTGTTGGGGGCCGGGTCCGTGTTGGGGCCGGGTTCGTGCTGGGGGCGTGACGGTGGCCGGGTGGCCCGCTGTCCGGGGCCGGCACGGGCCACGTGCGGGGCAGCCGGAGCGGCCTGCGCCCCGGGTCGGCTACCCTGGTGCCGTGCGGAAGCCGCTGCTGCTTACCGGGCCGCGCTGACCTCAGATCGCCGGATGCCGGCGAGTCGGCGCGGCTGGCCCTCGTGCGCGGGGGCCTTCGTCGTTTGATCCACCGGTCGGTCGTCCCGGCCGCCCGGGCACGGCGTCCACGAGCAGCACTACGAACAGGAACGACGATGACGCAGACCTCCGATGTGCACCGCGACGCGCCGGACGGCGCCGGGTCCGCCCGAGCCGGTGACGGCGCGAACGTGGCGGCCGGCCCGGAGGTGGCCGGGGCCGAGCGCTACGACGTCCGGGCCATCCAGGACCGCTGGCTGCCCGTCTGGGACGAGTTGGCCCCCTTCCGCAGCGGGCGGCCCGACGACCCGCGACCCCGCAAGTACGTCCTGGACATGTTTCCGTACCCCTCCGGCGACCTGCACATGGGTCACGCCGAGGCGTACGCGCTGGGGGACGTCGTCGCCCGGTACTGGATCCAGCGCGGCTACAACGTGCTGCACCCGATCGGCTGGGACGCCTTCGGGTTGCCTGCCGAGAACGCGGCGATCAAGCGCGGGCTGGACCCGCGCGGCTGGACCTACGACAACATCGCCCAGCAACGTGCCTCGATGCGCCGCTATGCGTGTTCGTTCGACTGGGACCGGGTGCTGGCGACCTGCGACCCGACGTACTACCGGTGGAACCAGTGGCTGTTCCTGCGTTTCTACGAGCGGGGCCTGGCCTACCGGAAGCCGAGCCTGGTGAACTGGTGCCCAAACGACCAGACCGTGCTGGCCAACGAGCAGGTCGTGAACGGACTGTGCGAGCGCTGCGACACTCCGGTCACCAAGAAGAAGCTGACCCAGTGGTACCTGCGGATCACGGAGTACGCCGACCGGCTGCTGGGCGACATGGCCCAGCTGGAGGGTCGTTGGCCCGACAAGGTGCTGACGATGCAGCGCAACTGGATCGGCCGCTCGTCCGGAGCCGACGTCTTCTTCGAGATCGAGGGCCGGGACGAGCCGGTGACGGTGTTCACCACGCGTCCCGACACCCTGTACGGAGCGACCTTCTTCGTGGTCGCGGCCGACTCCGAGCTGGCCGCCGAGCTGGCCGCCGGCTCGCCGCCGGCCGTGCAGCAGGCGTTCGCCGGCTACCTGGAGCAGGTCAGGGCGGTCAGCGAGATCGACCGGCTGAGCACGGAGCGGCCCAAGACGGGCGTGTTCCTGGAGCGGTACGCGATCAACCCGGTCAACGGCGCCAAGCTGCCGGTCTACGCGGCCGACTACGTGCTGGCCGACTACGGGCACGGCGCGATCATGGCGGTGCCCGCGCACGACCAGCGCGACCTGGACTTCGCGCGGGCGTTCGGCCTGCCGGTCCAGGTCGTCGTCGACGTCCGGGGCGAGGACGGCGCCCCGCTGCCGGACCCGGCCTCGTCGGGGGTCGCCACCGCCGGCGATGGCGTGCTGGTGAACTCCGGTTCGCTGAACGGGCTGCGCAAGGCCGAGGCCGTCGCCAAGATCGTCGAAGAGCTGTCGGCCACGGGCCTGGGTCGGGCGGCGACGAACTACCGGCTGCGGGACTGGCTGATCTCCCGACAGCGGTATTGGGGTACGCCGATCCCGATCATTCACTGCGAGGCCTGCGGCGAGGTGCCGGTCCCTGACGACGAGCTGCCGGTCGAGCTGCCACCCGCGGCCGACCTGGACCTGACACCGAAGGGCACGTCCCCGCTGGGCGCCGCCACCGACTGGGTCAACGTGACCTGCCCCAAGTGCTCCGGACCGGCCCGGCGCGACACCGACACGATGGACACGTTCGTCGACTCCAGCTGGTACTTCCTGCGGTACGTGTCCCCCGACCGGGACGACGTCCCGTTCGACGTGGAGCAGGTGCGCGCCTGGTTGCCGGTGGGGCAGTACGTGGGCGGGGTGACGCACGCCATCCTGCACCTGTTGTACGCCCGATTCTTCACCAAGGTGCTCCACGACCTGGGCCTGCTCGACTTCGTCGAGCCGTTCTCGGCCCTGCTGAACCAGGGCATGGTCCTGATGAACGGGTCGGCGATGAGCAAGTCCCGGGGCAACCTGGTCCGCCTGTCGGAGCAGCTGGAGGAACACGGCGTCGACGCCGTCCGGCTGACGATGGCGTTCGCCGGTCCGCCGGAGGACGACATCGACTGGGCAGAGGTCTCACCGTCCGGCTCCGCGCGGTTCCTGGCCCGGGCCTGGCGGCTGGCCGGCGACGTCACCTCTCCGGTCGGCGTCGACCCCCGCGGCGGTGATGCAGCCCTGCGGGCGATCACCCATCGAACCCTGCACGAGTGCGCGGGGCTGGTCGAGGGGTTCCGGTTCAACGTGGTCGTGGCCCGGCTGATGGAGCTGGTGAACGCCACCCGCAAGGCCATCGACGCGCGCCCCACCGGTGGCGCCGACCCGGCCGTACGGGAAGCTGCCGAGGCGGTCGCGATCCTGCTGTCGCTCTTCGCGCCGTACACCGCCGAGGACGTGTGGGCGCGGCTGGGTCACGCTCCGAGCGTGGCGCTGGCAGGCTGGCCGGTGGTCGACGAGGCGCTGCTGGTCGAGGAGACGGTGACCTGCGTCGTCCAGGTGGCGGGCAAGGTCCGGGATCGGCTGGAGGTGCCGCCGGGCATCTCCGAGGGCGCGCTGCGCGAGCTGGCGCTGGCCAGCGAGGCGGTGCAGAAGGCATTGGGTGGCAAAGGGGTCCGTACCGTGGTGCTGCGACCACCGAGGCTGGTGAACGTGGTGCCCTCGTGACCTGTCGGCACCGCGTGGCCGGATGACCGTCCGGAGTCCGGCCCGGTACCCTGCCCAGCCATGCACCAGCGCGTAGCCGTCGTCACTGACTCCACCGCGTACCTGCCCGCCTCGCTGCTCGAGGGCAGCGGGCTGACCGTCGTGCCGCTCCAGGTGGTCGTCGGCGGTCGGTCGCTCACCGAGGGGATCGAGGTGAGCAGCGCC
>DATDMG010000266.1:0-4067 GCA_036518955.1 Kineosporiaceae bacterium
ACACTTCTAGCCACTTGCACATCTGCTTGATCGAATACCGTCGCGTGCCGTCACTGTTCAACGTAGCCTTCTCCGCGTCGATGAACTCATAGCGAGCCATCACCGGCGTTCCTTCGCGAAGTAGGCCGCGGCTTTTCCCAAGAATTCCTTCTCCAACTTCAGCTCGCGCACCTCGCGCTCCAGCTCACGCAACCGTGCCCGCTCCGAAACCGTCAACGGCTCCTCATCCTGAGGGTGCGCCTTCTCGTACGCCTTGACCCAGTTACGCAAAGTCTCGGCACCTACCTGATTGTCACGAGCCACCTCGGCCAGAGACCTCCTGGACCGCTGCTCCAGATACAGCTTCACCATCTCGTCCTTGAACTCACTGGTGAAACTCGACCGCTTCCTCGACACGAACCCGACTCCTTTCCTTGGGCAACCCTATTGGATCCCAAGTCCGGAAGCTTCGGGGCACCTCACCAGCACGGCTGGAGCGTCAGCAGGGCTGGAGCGGGCCGGGGTCGAGCGGGGTCTGGCCGGTGCCGGTGCCCACCTGGTCGGGCGTGACGTCCCACCATCCGTACCCGGCGGGGGTGTCGGCGGGGTCGGCGTTGGTGAAGCTGACCCGCAGCACCGGCCGGGCCGGTGACCCCGCATCGGGAAAGGCGGTGGTGGTCCGGCACCAGACCATCACCTGCCGGGTACCCGGCGACAGCGGCGCGGACACCGGCCCCAGACCCAGCCGCGCACTCACCCCGGCCGCCGGCGCTACACCCTGGAACGAACACGCCTCGCTCCCGGAACTCGCGCACCGGACCAGAGCAGTCCCCCGGTAATTGCCCGCCCCCAGCAGAACCCCCAGCTTCCACCCCGGACCCCGCCCCGCACACGGCGCCGTGACCGCCGCGCACGGACCCGACTGCGGAGGCAGCGTCATCGGCGGGCGGCCACCCACCCGCTCACCACCCAGACGCCGCCGCGGCGGCCCGCCAGCATCAGGGGGCGGGTTGGACGGACCCGCACCATTGATGGTATCCAAGACCCACTGCCGATACCGCCACACAGGCTGCTCATAACCCGCCGTCAACTCGTCTCCGCGAAAGTTCCCGGTCTCGTTGGTGCGGTAATAGCTGCCGGTCAGCGTATGGATTCCAAACAATCTCCCGTCACGTGATATGAGGCCGCCGCCCGCGTCTCCCCTCTGAGTATCGACGGGAACCACCAGGGGAGCGATGCCCAGCGGAAAGGAGTTGGAGAAACCAGCGATGCTGGTGCGCATCGCGTTACCGTTCTCCGTGGCGACCGGATCGTAGGCCACCGTATCCTCCACCCTCAGGGTGGTCCCGGGGTTCTGGCTGTCTCCCCACCCGAACAGATAGAGCGGATCCCAGCGGTCAGGTGCCGCGGTGGTGAGCTCGAGGACCTGGGTACCCTCCGGAACAGGGTCAGCGAAATGCAGCATGACCACGCCGAATTGCGGGTTGTACGCGATCCTGTCGATCCGCCGGAGACCGGCCGCGTCGATCGCGTCGTCGTGGTTGTTCGTGACGCCGACCCGGATCGTATAGGCGCCAGGATTCAGGAGATCGTCGATCAGGTGCTCCGTCGTGAGTACCCAGTTGCGGTCCACCAGCGTCCCGCCGCCGAGGAACCCCCCGTTGCCGAAGATACGCACCTGACCCATAGCCATGGCGGCCGGGACACTGTGTCCCCCCAGTGCCCTGCTCGGAGCCGGCGGCAGGCCCACCAGCGCCCCCACGACCACCATCACGCCGAGAAGGGAACGACCACGAGAACGCCGCAGAAACGACAACGCCCTGCCCCGCCGCCCCCGCACCCCCGGCCCGAACCGGTCGCCCCCGGCTTCCCTGCTCATCGCTCTCCCTCAAGGGTTCATGACCGACGCGCCCAACGTCTCATGAGGGCCAGACTCTTGGAGACCTCATGGTCGTCCGGTCTCCGCCATGACCCGGATCAGCCAAATCCCGCAGGCGGGAGCGTCGGTGTGGTTGAGCGTCGGTATGGCTGAGCCCGCGAGGACCATCGGCCGGAAAAGTCCGGTAGAGCCGCTGGCGCGGTCGATGGGGTGGCGATCTGGCGCTCAGCTCGTTGGAGCTGGTGCCTCGGCGTGGGGCAGGGCTCGGGTGGCGGTGATCTCGGGTAGGTACTTGAAGATCGTGTTGAGTTGGGTCGCCCCAGCGACGTGGACCTATGCAGCGCGTCCGGCCTCCCACACCTCGATCGACGCCACCAGGAGGCGTCCTGGCAAGAACCTCAACACGTCGATGAGCACCTAGGGCCTGTTTCATAAATGATCGCCCGGGTTCGTCTTGCGGGCGTGTCGGTCCCCGCCAAGAGGCGAGGTCTCCGGTAGATGGATCAACGACGAAGAAGACCGTCTACCCGGAGACCTCGTGGGCAGCAGCGTACCCGCGGGCGCTCGGAAGGACCTCACCGACTGGCAGTGGCGGATCCTGGAACCGTTGCTGCCCAAGGGGAAGAAGCCGGGGTGCCCAGGGAAGTGGACCAAGCGTCAGTTGATCGACGGGATCCGGTGGCGGACCCGCACCGGTGCCCCGTGGCGGGACGTACCAGCCCGGTACGGGTCCTGGCAGCGGGTTTATGGCCTGTTCCGGGCCTGGCAGCGCAACGGGACCTGGGCCCGCATCCTGTCCGACCTGCAAGGACTGGCCGAGGCCAAGGACCTGATCACGTGGGATGTGTCGGTGGACTCCACGATCAACCGTGCCCATCAGCATGCCGCCGGAGCCCGCAAGGACCCCGCGGCGCAGAAGGAACCACCCGGTGACGAACCGGCCGACCACGCGCTGGGCCGTTCCCGGGGCGGGTTGACCACCAAGATTCACCTGGGCTGCGAGCAGGGACGTCGCCCGCTGTCGATCGTGCTGACCGCAGGTCAGCGCGGGGACAGCCCGCAGTTCACCACCGTGCTGGGCCGCATCCGCGTGCGTCGACCCGGTCCCGGCCGTCCCCGCTGCCGCCCGGACCGGGTCCTGGCCGACAAGGCATACTCCAGCCGCGCCAATCGGGCCTACCTGCGCCGACGCGGCATCCAGGCGGTCATCCCCAACAAGGCCGACCAGCTGGCTCACCGCCGGGCCAGAGGCTCCCGCGGCGGCCGGCCGCCGGCCTTCGACCCGGTCGCCTACCGGCAGCGACACGCCGTTGAGTGCGGCATCAACCTGCTCAAGCAGAACCGCGCCGTCGCCACCAGGTACGACAAGCTCGCCGTCCGCTACGAAGCCACCGTCCACGTCGCCGCGATCAACAGGGGATCGGCCTGCACACGGCCGTCTGGGTCCACTTCGGCACGGCCGGCCACGTCCAGGCTCTGCGCCAGACCACCCTGGACCAGGCCCACGCAGCCCACCCCGAACGCTTCAACCGCCGTCCACGAGCACCCCGGCTGCCGAACCAGGTCTGGATCAACCCACCCCAACCCGTTGAGAACAACCCATCTCAACTTGACGTGACAACTACCCGGGCCGGCTGAGCTGGGCCTCGCCCGCGGTGCCCGGCGCCAGGCATGAGGCCCGCGCCGCTGCGGACCACGGCATCCCCTGCGCGCTGACCCAGGCCGGGGTCACCGCCTACGGCGACACCGCCTACTACGGCGCCGGGCCGGCGGTTCGTGTCCCGTACCGGCGTTCCCACCATGACCGCGCCACCGGCAAGTTCACCTTCCGGCCGCTGTCGGAGGGGATGAAGGCCGTCAACCGCGCCCATTCCACGCTGCGCGCCCCCGGCGAGCGGGCCGACGCAGAGCTGAAGAACTGGCGCATCCTCCGCAAGATCCGCTCCGCCCCGCCGACGCCACGACCCTGGCCAACGCCGTCCAGACACTGATGATCAACTGTCGCTGATCACCAATGCTGCGAGCTGGAATGGGGTCAGTGATCAGCCAAGCCATGCGCCAGTTCTGCTTGATGGGCGGCGCGGCGCGCTCTCACCCGATGTACTCGAACTGCCACTGCTGAGCGAGCGTGCCGTTGCACGGCCACTGCTGTACGACGGCATGGTCGTCGCGAGAGCCGTTGCGGACGTCCATGCACTGCCCGGTGCTC
>DATDMG010000267.1:0-3499 GCA_036518955.1 Kineosporiaceae bacterium
ACACTTCTAGCCACTTGCACATCTGCTTGATCGAATACCGTCGCGTGCCGTCACTGTTCAACGTAGCCTTCTCCGCGTCGATGAACTCATAGCGAGCCATCACCGGCGTTCCTTCGCGAAGTAGGCCGCGGCTTTTCCCAAAAATTCCTTCTCCAACTTCAGCTCGCGCGCCTCGCGCTCCAGCTCACGCAACCGTGCCCGCTCCGAAACCGTCAACGGCTCCTCATCCTGAGGGTGCGCCTTCTCGTACGCCTTGACCCAGTTACGCAAAGTCTCGGCACCTACCTGATTGTCACGAGCTACCTCGGCCAGAGACCTCCTGGACCGCTGCTCCAGATACAGCTTCACCATCTCGTCCTTGAACTCACTGGTGAAGCTCGACCGCTTCTTCGACACGAACCCGACTCCTTTCCTTGGGCAACCCTATTGGGTCCCAAGTCCGGAAGCTTCGGGGCACCTCACGGTGACCCCGGGCGACCCCTTTGCCGAGCACATGGCGATCAGCACCCGTCGGTCACCTCCCTCCGCCGGTGGCGACCAGCACGATCCGCCCGGCCACCGCCATCGACGCCACCCTCGGCCCGCTGACGGCCGCCACCGCGACGTCGACCCGGACGCTCCCGTCGGTCGCGGTTTGCTCGGCACCCGCCACGGTCGCCGTGATCGTCGACAAGCCGGTACCGCCCTGCGCATCGGGAACGCCCACCACGCTGCTGGGCGGAACCACCACCAGAACCACCGGCTCGCCAACACGCAACGCCCGAGCGGGAACCTGTCCCGGCTTCAACTGCATTCCCACCACCTGCTGCCCCGGTGCCGGGACACCGCGATCGGCGACGTCCGCCAACGTCAGCGGGGTGCCCGCGAACAGCTGGGTAGCCGCCTGCCGGCCGATCACCTGAGCCTGCTGGTCCGCCGGTATCAGGCGCAGCCCAGCCGGCGCGTTCAACTGCACCACGACCAGATCCTCCGGACCGATCGTCGCGCCGTACGGCACCTCCCGCGCCACGGCCAGATACGGGTGGGTCACCCCCACCATGTCCACCAGGAGGAAGGCAACCACCGCGCCGACCACCACCAGCAGCACACCGAGGCTGGCCATCCCCCAGCGGCGTCGGCGTGGCAGCATGCCCACCGGCAGCGGCCGCCCACCTGCGGCGGCGTCTGCGTCGCCGGCCGCTCGCCCCCGCCCGATGCGACTGGTCGCCGCGCCTACCTGGGCCGTCACTGGCTCACCACCTGGACCTCCCCGATCTCGACGCTGGTCTGCGCTTGACTGGTCGGGGTCATCCCCCCGTTCTGCCCGTCCCCCGCCCAGGTCACCGTCCAGTACGTCGTGGCGGTGATCGTGTAGCGGGCGTGCGGATGCGCCAGCGTGCTCGACGGCGCCGCGTACACGTACCCACACGTCGGCGACGCCGCCATCCCGAACCGCGGCTCGTACGCCGTCCCCGGGTTCGCGCACGACACACTGCCCCCGTCGCCCATGCGCCAGACGATCCGTGACGCCCGCGCATTGATCGACACCGTGATCCGGCCTTCGGTGTCGCTCGCCTGTTGCGGTCCCCACGTCCCGGTGGTCACCGCTGTCGACAGCCACACCGGCAACCCCACCGCCCCGGCCCCACTTGCTTGTGGAGCCACGACGATCTGCGCCCCCGACAGATGCAGCTTCGCCAACGCACGCTGCGCGACCTGCACCGCCGTCATGGGGGGAGCGCCGTTCTCCCTCCACGCGATCAGTTGTGTCACCGCGCCGCTGCCCGGAGCGGTGTAGCAAGACTTCACGCCCCAGACCTTCTTCGACGGACCATCAGCCGACGGCATGGCTTGGACGGGTTGGGGATTGTCGGGCGCCCAGTAGCAGCCATTGCCGACGTACGTCCCGAAGGCACTGTCCGCGCACGGCACGGGTCGCCCAGCCCAGCGGCAGCCCCCGGGAGCGCCTCCCGCATGTCCGCCACCAGCGGGCGGGGCGCCGGTGCCAGGCGTGTCGACGCTGCACCAAGGCGCCGTGCTCGTATCGCATCCGGCGTCCGCATCGGCCGCGCTGATCGTGGAGCACAAGAGCACGGACGCCGCGACGCACACCAACCCCAGGCTGCGAAGGCTCGTCAGCACGGGTCGGTCCCGTCTCGGGTGTCGCTCACCATCCACTGCCCGTTGACGAACAGCCACACCGTCACGATGGCCGAGACCTTCGGGTTCTTGATCTGGCTGTGCGGCACCGGAGAATGGTTGGACTTGTAGACCAAACTCAAGGCGCTGTAGTCCAGGCAGGCGCGGATGCTCACTGAGGGCTGAGTCCCCGCCAGATCGACGGTTGTCCCGGTGACTGTGGCTGTCTGCGCGCCGACCTGGAGCTCGCCGTTGTTCTTCAGCAACTGCAGGGCGTGCCGGGTACGGCTCAATAGCGGCTGGTTCACATAGCGGAACAGGTCCGGGAAGTCGGGATCAGGGATCTGGGACGCCGCAGCGTAGGCCCGGATGTACCCCAGGTACGCCGTCACGGCAGCCTCGGACGCCGCCGCTACCTTGGCCTCGGGGCTGGGCGTCGCAGATGTTGTGGAAGCGGCGGACGTCGGTGCCGGGTCACTTCTTGCTGGTGGTGGCGATCCGGTTCCGCCACACCCCGAGCCGAAGACGAGCACCACGGCGGCGATGGCAGGGACCACTCCCGGGCGGCGTCTGCATGCCTCCTGCACGACCACGTACCCCCTGTAGATCGACTAGCCAGCGACCCGCGGTGTGTGGAAACCCCCATTCACGCGAGCCGGTCAGCAGAGAACTGGGCCTACGGCCGATCCGGACCGGAGGGCACAGGCAGGCGCTCGCGCGCCACGCGGACCGTCCTGCCGTACTCACCCTGGAGGATCCGCGAGGTACGGCAGCAGCCGATGATCCCTCCCGGGATCGACCCGACCTCCCCATCGCCCGGCCGGCTCTCGTTCACGACCACCCCCGATCCTCCGCAGGCCCACCCCCGGATGGCATTGCCCTTGCGGATGATCACGTGCACTGCCAGTACGCGAACGGGATCACGGTGAGCAAGACCTCGGTGACAGGACTATAGGTGCCTAACATCATTTGTGCATCATTGATGCAGTTGGGGCGTATGCGGGAGTCCCGGACTGGCTGCTGGCGCTCGCGCGGGTCCTAAACTTGCGCAGCCGCCGGCCCGCCGGTCCGCAGGAGGATCGAGACGGTGATCGTGACGACGCCGTCACTTATGCTGGCCGAGCTCTCGACATCGCCCTCGACACCTGGGTGAGTCTCAACGAGGCCGTGCTCGGCGCATTCGCCGTGTTCGAAGCGACCGCCGCCATCGTGACGGCCTACCGCCGCGCCATCGAGCTGCTGGAGGACCGCTCGCTAGGGATGAGCGACGACACCCGCTTCGCCGTGGCCGCTGTGGCGGTCCGTGTGGGACGGTTCGTCGCCCACGGGGACCTGCGCCTGCAGCACGTGCTGTTGTCCCTCCCCCAGGACGACCCGCGCT
>DATDMG010000268.1:0-2019 GCA_036518955.1 Kineosporiaceae bacterium
GAAGGAGCCGGAGCCGGCGGCCGGTGGCCACGGCCACGGCCACGGTCACGGTCACTGAGCCGTACACCGGCATGACGAAGGGCCCGATCCGAACGGATCGGGCCCTTCGTGTGGTGTACGGCCGTGGTCCACGGCGACGCCGCCGGTTCGGACGGGGCGCCGGACCGGCCGCGGGGGCCGGGGGTGCACCCGTGGGGGCGGGCCCGGCCGCTCCGCAGGTCAGCTGGCGACCGCCCGGCGGCGCTCCGTGCTGTACACGGCCTCCCGGTCGTCCTCGGTGAGGCCGCCCCAGACGCCGTACGGTTCCCGGACGGCGAGCGCGTGCTCGCGGCACGCCACCATCACCGGGCAGCCCGCGCAGATCGCCTGGGCTGCTGCGTCTCGATTGCGGCGGGCTGGCCCGCGCTCACCCTCCGGGTGGAAGAACAGGGTGGGATCGGCGTCCCGGCAGGCCCCCAAGAGCTGCCACTCCCACAGGTCGGCCACCGGTCCGGGGAGTCGAGAGATCTCTGCCATCAAGTGTCACCCTTCACCGTCGCCGTGGATCTCCGACCATGCCGTGCTGGCGTCATCGACCCTAGCAAGCGTTGCGGAAATGGTTCAAGCTTTTCGCGTCACAAGTTGTTCAATATGAATGCCACGATGGTGCGGTATCGCGCCATCGCAGCTCAGCCGCTGGGTTCCGCTTCAGCTGCTGGACCGCTTCGTGCCACCCCTTGCGGTCAGGTCACCGGGTTGAACGTCCCATGCAACGGTTTTGCTCCCGGCTTGGAGTGGCATCCGGTCCGGGCTCCGCAGACAATCGGGCCATGACCCCGGAGCCGGAGCCCAGCCCTGGGGCTGCAGCCCGGCCGGTGCTGACGGTGGCCGCGGTGGCTCGCCGGCTAGGGGTGGCCCCCTCGACGCTGCGCACCTGGGACCGCCGGTACGGGCTGGGGCCGTCCGCGCACACCGCCGGTTCGCACCGCCGGTACGGGCCCGACGACCTGCATCGGCTGACCGTGATGCGGGCGCTGACGCTCGAGGGGGTCCCCCCGGCGGAGGCGGCCCAGATCGCGCTCAGCCACCCGATCGGTGCCGCCGGGGCGGCGGTCCCGGTGGACGTCGCGGTCCCGGCGGCGGGCTCGGTCCACAGGGTCGCCGCCCCCGAGTCGCGCGAGCCCGACAGGCGGCGGGCCGTGGATCCGGCCGGTGCCCGGCCGGCCGACCCGGACGACGACGCCACCCGGGCCCGGGACGACGACGTGCTGCACCTGGACGACGGGCCCGACCTCGGCGGCCACCGGGACGCAGCCGGGCTGGCGTGGCTGGCCGAGTTGGGCGGCCTCGGAGGTCCGCCCGCGGGTACCGGGTCGCCCGCCGCGCTCTCCCCGCTCGCGGCCGGGTCGCCGGCCACCGGGCCGACGGCGCCGAGGGCGCCCGCCCGGCCCTATCCCGCCGTCGTCCCGACGGGGACGAGCGAGCCGGGCCGGGGGTCGGCGCTCTGGTTCACCGACCCACTCCCGGCAGTGCCGCGCCCGGTGTCGCCGGCCGAGGGGCTCGGGGCCGGTGACCTGTGCCTGGGGCCGGCCCCCACGGCGGTGGTCGGCCGCGCCGGCGGCGGTCGCGTGCTCTCACTGCCGGCCGGGAGCCCGCGGGCCCGGGGGCTCGCCCGGGCCGCGATGGCGCTGGACACCGCCCAACTCGCCCGGCTCCTGAGGGAGGCGATCGCGGCCTACGGCGTCGTCGGGGTCTGGGACTCGCTGATCGCGCCCGTGCTGCAGGGGCTGGGAGAGCGCTGGCGGGCCACCGGGGAGGGCGTGGACGTCGAGCACGCCTTCTCGGAGGCGGTCATGGCCGCGATGCGCGGGGTCACGGCCACCCTGTACCGGCCACGGAACGTCATCCCGGTGCTGCTGGCGTGCGCCGAGGGCGACCTGCACAGCCTGCCGCTGCACGTGGTGGCGGCCGCTCTCGCCGAGGAAGAGGTCTGCAGCCGGATGCTCGGGACCGGCCTGCAGGCTCGCGACCTGGTCGCGG
>DATDMG010000269.1:0-7219 GCA_036518955.1 Kineosporiaceae bacterium
CGACGACGGCCCGCCACGCCGTGCGGTGCTGCCCGTCGTGATCGCGCTCACCGCGGAGACGGCCGGATCCATGATCGCGCAGTGGCGGCAGGACCCGTGGCTGGCCGTTCCGGTAGCGCTGGGTCTGGCGATCGCCCGGACCGCGCGGCCCGAGCCGGGGCACTTGCTGTGGATGGCTGTCGACCTGCTGTCCACCGGCCTGGACGACGATGACGTGTTCGCCGACCTGGTCGACGTCACCGGCATCACCGACCTGCTGGCCGCACCCGGCGCGGTGGCGATGGCGGTCGGCCTGGACCACCCGCACACCCGGGAGGTGCTGCGCCTGATGGTGGACCACCTGGACGACCGGGCGCTGGCCGGACAGCTGCGGCGGGCCCTAACCAAGGGCAAGGCCGCGCGCATCTCGAAGACCCGCCCGCCGGCCACGCCGATGCCAGGTCTGTGACAGTGACGATCCGGGGTGAGGACTATCGGGTGCCGGTAGCCGTGCGGCCGGTGTTCGAACAGGTCGCGGGGATCGCCGATGCGTTCTGCCGCGAGCATCTGGACGGCGAGTACGCGCGGCTGAGCGTCGCGCTGACCGCGAAGCTGGCCCGCAAGCGTCCCTCGCCGCTGCTGCGCGGGGACCGGCGGATCTGGGCGTCGGCGGTGGTCTACACGTTGGGCCGGGTGAACTTCCTGTCCGACCCCTCCCAGACCCCGCACCTGCCGACCGAGAGCCTGGCCCGGCTGCTGGGGGTCAAGCAGACGACGATGGCGAACAAGGGCCGGGTGGTGATGGACCTGCTGGGCCTGGACCACTTCGACACCGAGTTCTGCCTACCCTCACGCCTGGCGTCCCATCCCACCGCGTGGCTGGTCTCGATCGACGGGCTGCCGTACGACGCCCGCACCCTGCCCACCGAGATCCAGGCCGAACTCGCCCGCCGGGGCCTGATCCCCGGCATCCTCGCCCCGCCCCGGCCGACCACACCCGATCCCACGTAGAGGGCCGATCGCACGTGGAGGCCATCAGCGGGGGGTCAGCAGGGGTCGGGTAGTGCCGATGCTCCGTCTGCGCCTGGACGATGACGGCGCTCACGTCGCTGATCCGGTCCGCTCTGGCGTACCCGCGCTCGGCGCTGGCGAAGTGGTCCAGCGCGACGCCACAGTACTGGCTCTTGCGGCTGGTGAGGATCCGGATGCCCTGCGCTCGCCAGATCCGGACCGCCTCCACCGTCGCCGCTCGTAGGGCAAGGCCCGGCCAGGGCCGGGCGACGCCGACGCCGGCACGGCAGCCTCGAACCAGGCCCCGACAGCCGCGACAAGCGCGGTCCTGCCAGGCCGGTCGAGCACCTCCGCGACGTCCTGGACCAACCGCCTCGCCAACCCAAGGTCAGGTAGGCGTCCAGGGTGTATCCCGGGTTGGACGTGGGTAACGGGGGGAAGGCCGCGGCACGCAGCGTCGCGACGCTCCCGTTCGCTCGCCCGTCGTCCCCTGGAGACGTCATGGACCTCACGGCCACGACCACGATTCGCAGACCGCGATCGGAGGTCTACGCGTTCTGGCACCGGTTCGAGAACCTGTCCACGTTCATGGCGCACCTGGATGACGTTCGCTCCACAGGGGGCGGGCGCACCCACTGGACCGCGACTGCTCCGTTCGGCAGGACCGTCGAGTGGGACGCCGACACCGACGAGGACGTGCCGGACGAGAAGATCGGCTGGCGCTCGGTCGGGGAGACCGACGTCCCCAACCAGGGGAAGGTCTTCTTCGTACCGGCCCCGGACGGCGTGAGTACCGAGGTGCACGTCGTCATGGCCTACCACCTTCCCGGCGGTGAGCTGGGCAAGGCAGTCGCCAAGTACTTCGGCGAGGAACCGAACCAGCAACTGGACGACGACCTGCGCCGGCTCAAGCAGGTCCTGGAGACCGGTGAGGTGGTGCGCTCGGACGGCGCACCGTACGGCAAGAAGGCACGGGCGGAGTTCCCGCAGCGACCCGCGCAACCACTCAGCCCCGAGGAGCGCAAGGAGGTCGCCCCGTCATGAAGGCCACATGCTGGGCAGGACGCAACGAGGTCGAGGTCCGCGACGTCCCGGACCCGGGAATCCTCAACCGGCGCGACGCGATCATCAAGATCACCTCGACCGCGATCTGCGGGTCCGACCTGCACCTGCTCGACGGGTACGTCCCGACGATGCAGGACGGCGACGTCATGGGCCATGAGTTCATGGGCCAGGTGGTCGAGGTCGGGCCTGACGTCGACCCGGCGAAGCTGAGGATCGGCGACCGGGTCGTCGTCCCGTTCCCGATCGCCTGCGGCGCCTGCAGCGCCTGCACGGCGCAGCTCTACTCGTGCTGCGAGAACACCAACCCCAACGCGGGGATCGCCGAGAAGACGTTCGGCCACCCGGTCGCCGGCATCTTCGGCTATTCCCACCTCACCGGCGGCTTCGCCGGCGGCCAGGCCGAGTACGCCCGGGTGCCTTTCGCGGACGTGAACCCGCTCAGGATCGAGTCCGACCTCAGCGACGAGCAGGTGCTGTTCCTGTCCGACATCCTGCCCACGGGCTACATGGGCGCGGACATGGCCGAGATCCAGCCCACGGACGTCGTCGCCGTCTGGGGTGCCGGCCCCGTGGGCCAGTTCGCGATGGACGGCGCAAGGGTTCTCGGTGCCGCCCAGATCATCGCCATCGACAAGGAGCCGTACCGGCTGCAGATGGCGACGGACCAGGGCTACACGACCATCAACTTCGACGAGGAGCCGGTCCTGGATCGACTCAAGGAGCTCACCGGCGGTCGCGGTCCGGACAAGTGCATCGACGCGGTCGGCCTCGAGGCCACCCACGGCAGCGCGCTCATCCACGGCTATGACCGGATCAAGCAGGCCGTCCGGTCCGAGACCGACCGGCCCCACGCGCTACGAGAAGCCGTCATGGCCTGCCGTAGCGGCGGGATCGTCTCCGTGATCGGCGTCTACGGCGGCTTCATCGACAAGTTCCCCGCCGGAGCGTGGATGAACCGCGCGCTGACGCTCAAGACCGGCCAGTGCCACGTCCAGCGCTACATGAAGCCGCTCCTGCAACGGATCGAACGCGGCGAGATCGATCCCACCCGCGTGATCACACACCGGCTGCCGCTGCAGGAGGCGCCACGCGGATACGACGTCTTCAAGCACAAGCAGGAGAACTGCGAGAAGGTCGTCCTCAAGCCCTGAACCGGAGCGGTCGAGACGGCGGGGAACCGATCCCGCCGCCGACGGTGGCCAGCGCGGCGCGAGCCCCCGCGCCGGACCCAGTCACCGACGGACGAGCCCTCCCCGACGTCCGTCCACGTCAACATCGCGACGACGAAGCTGACGACCCCGAACACGACGGCCGTGACCGTCACCTTGCCCTGGAAGCCCACCCCGCCAGGACCCAACAGCCCGGTAGCTCGCGCTGCACGCACTACCGGGCGCCGGGGTCCGGGCGACGCACTCGTCGGCGGCTGTGTGGTCGACGAGGCGGTCGTCAGCGACGGGCTAGTTGAGCGAGGTGACGAACTTCCACACTTCCGCCTGGGTCCAGGACTTCGCGCCGGGCGCGTACGGGTCAGCAGATCCGTCCACCGCATTGGGGGCGTGCGGTCCGTCGAAGGCACCCCACACCACCGGATAGCCCGGCTTGCACCCCTTGTACCAGGTGACGACGTGGGTGAGGCTGCCCTCGGCCGGCTTCGGCGGGTCCTGCCGCGTGCAGCCATTGTTCTGGACGAACCGGTCGCGCATCGACCGCCCTCCCGGGATCGATAGCGTTCCGTCCCGCAGCCCGTGGATCCCGAAGTAGGCGATGGGCTGGGTACCGCCCTGGCATCCGCTGAGGACCCCACCGGAGTACACCACGACCCCGCGGAACGTGGTGGCCCGTGCACAGGCGATGGCATAAGTCATCGCGCCACCGTAGCTGAAGCCCGAGGCGAACAACTGCGTGGTGTCGACGCACAGACCGGCCTCGACCTGCTTGACCATGTCGTCGACGAAGGTCAGGTCCTGACCTCCGAAGTTCCCCCAACCGTTGTTGAGGCCCTGGGGCGCGACGAAGATCGTGTTGCTCTTGCCGTACTTGTCAACTCTGAGCCCGTAGTAGGACCAGTCGATACCGCTGGTACTGCCGTTGTCGACCTGTTCGGCAGTACCGCCGATCCAGTGAAACGAGAAGATCAAACGGTATGCGTGGTTGCGGTCGTAGTTGGTCGGGAGCCGCAGAATGTAACTGCGGTTCTGCCCGCCGCTCTGAATCGTATGTCTACCGTCGGACAGTGCAGGCGCTTTGCCGCACCCGGCCGTCGACGGCAGGGCGCCCGTTCCGACGGCAGACGCCATCCCGCCGCTGAATATCAGGCCTCCGGTCACCAGAAAGGTGACCGCGGCGACCACGGCGGATACCAGCGCCGATCTGTGCTTCACGACCCTTCAACTCCTTCTATCATGGAACTCACGTCTCCCCGTGCGGTCAGGTCACGGCGGGATCAGCTGCAGGCCGCACCGTTGAGGCTGGACGCGGTCGGCACCCGGTTCGAGCCGGTGATCGTCACGTTCGTGCCGAACCCGCCGCTCCACCGGTTGGTCACGGAGTAGGTCACCTGGCAGAGGCCGCCGGTCGACGGGTCGAGGTGGGGATCTAGCCGGTGTCCCCCGCCTGAAATCCGCTGGAAATATCGTTTGCGGGAGTCCAGAATCTCTTCGGCTTCGGCGTGGACTCCAGCGTGGCCACCACCACGTCCTCAACCTGATCCAGAGTGATGGACGCCGGCCGGCCGGGGCGGTCCTCGTCGGCCAGTCCATCCAGCCGGCACTCAGAACCTCGAGCGCCACGTGCCGACGGTGACGGGATTGCAGCCCAACTGGGCAGCCACGGTCTTGTTGTCCACCCTGTCAGCGCACGCCAGCACGACCTTCGGGCGCAAGGCCAGCGCCTGCGACGACTTCGCCCGCCGCGACCACGAAACCAGTTGCGCCCGTTCAGTATCCGTCAATGTCAGCTCGGCCTCCGGCCGCCCGGTCCTCGCATACCTCAGAATACCTGATTATCTAGCGGATTTCAGGAGCGGGCGAGTCCCCACCCCAGGTCGGGCTGCTTACGGTCGTAGTCGAAGCACGTGACGAAGTCCTTCTCGCTCTCCACTGGAACGTGGCAGTCGGTCTCATTTCTCTCGATTTCGCTGGTCCAGGTGAGGTGGACCTGGCCCTTCCACCGCACGTTGGGGTCGTAGGGGACGCAACCGCGCGAGTCGCGGTTCGCCATCATATTGACCGTCAGGGCTATATCTACGCCGTCCGGGTTCTTTCCGCTCGCCTTGACCCACCGCGCGTCCGCGTTGGTGCAGAACTCGATGGACTGCCCGTTGGTCGCGGCCACGGCGTTCTGCTGGACGGCCAGTCCGGTGGCGGCGATCGCTCCGGCGGCGGCGAGGGCCGCGATGACTGATTTCCCGGCGGGGAGGCTCTTCAGAGACATGGGGGAGGTATTTCCTTCCTCGTCGGTCGTGACCTGAGGATCGTCGGTGGCACGGTGCCCCACCGGCGCTCGGTCGAGTCGGCGCGCAGAAGAACCATAACCCACTCCGAGGTGCCTTTCCGCTGTCCGAAAGGTGGCGGGTCTGGATACAGCCAGACCCGGGTCACGGAGGTCCTACCTCCGCCGAAGAAGTCGCTTGAGGCCATATCAATTTCCGGAATCCCGCGGACGGCTCGGGTCACGGCGTGGACGTGGGGCGCCATCAACTCCTCCACCGACCGCACCGGCTCACGCCACTCCCCTCCGTGCCGTCGGGCTACGCTCCTGTCGACGGCAGCAGCGAGAGGCGTGGGTGACCGTGACCGAACTGCGGGACAGCTCGATCTGGGCGGCGACCTGCGATCTGAAGGCTCAGGTGCTGCACAACGACCGGTCCCCCGTCCTGGCGCGCGCCGCCGTCCCGTGGGTGGTCCTCGTCGCCCTGGGTGTGGTCGTGTCCGCGGTCGGCTCCGCGGTGGTGGGCGGCGTCCTGATCGCGCTCGGGGTGATCCCGCTGGTGCTGCTCCTGGCGGTGGTACGCCAGGCTGGCCACCTCATGCTGGAGGCCGACGGCTTCACCTACCGCCCGCCCGTCGGGCGCACGCTGTCCGGGGAGTGGGACGCCTGCGGGGCGTTCCGCGCCGTCCCCGGCTCGCTGCGCGTCGCGGGTCACGTCGCCTGGAAGGGCACGGACGACAGGCCGGGCGCCGCGTTCCTGCCGGGTGCCGGTGGCCTGCCGCCGGAGGATCTCGCCGTCCTGCTCAACCGGTACCGGCAGCGGTTCGCCCGCGACGGCTCCGCACCCGACTGACTCACGCCAGGGTCTGCCCGCTGACCGCCTTTCGACCCGTGGTGCGCCAAGGCGATTACCCTATCGTGATCGGATGATCGAAGACCGGCCGGCTGCCCTGGCGACTCCTGTTCTCGACCGGTCGGTGATCGATGCGGTGACCTTCGACATCGGTGGGGTCTTCACCATCCGCCACCACGAGGCCGTCCGGGCGCTCATGGGCCCCGCGGGGTTCGCTCTCCCCGAGGCTCCGCAGCCGTATCACCGCGCCCACCACGTCGCCATCCGCGCGATGTCCGACCTGCTCACGGACGCAGGATCGGTGCGCGAGCACGACCGCCGGACGTGGGCGTACTGGGAGCGGGGCTACCTGCGGAGCCTGGGTGTGCCCGAGCACCGGCTGGATGAGGCCGTCCAATCGATGATCACCGCGATCTCCGGGACCGAGGTCAAGAACGTCTGGCGGCACGTGCTCGCCGAGAACGTCCAAGGCTTCCACCGGATCATCGCGTCGGGAATGCCCGTCGCCGTGGTGAGCAACAACAACGGCACCGCCGAGGAGCAGCTGCGACACTTCGGTATCTGCCAGGTCGGCCCTGGACCGCTGCCCAGCGTCACCATCGTGGTCGACTCCGAGCGCGTCGGGGTCGCCAAACCCGACCCGGCGATCTTCCGACCCGCGCTGGAGGCACTCGGCACCACCGCGGCGCGCACGCTGTACGTCGGCGACACCGTCCACGCTGACGTCCACGGGGCCACCGCAGCCGGGATGCCCGCCGTCCAACTGGACCCCTACGACCTGCACGCCGACTTCGACCACGCCCGGCTGCCCGACGTCGGCGCGCTCGCCGACCTGCTGCTCGCGTAGGGCCCGGTCGGCGGGCAGGTGAGCATGTCCGCGCT
>DATDMG010000270.1:0-18881 GCA_036518955.1 Kineosporiaceae bacterium
AGCGTGGCACCCGGAGTGGACTCGAACAGATCGACGGCCTGCCGGCGGAACTCATCGGAGTAGGTCTTGCGGGCCATGTGACAGATCATCTCGCTTCCCCAGCACCGTGCTGGAATCAGCGTGTCCATGATCCGGGGTCAAGTCCCCGGGTCCTCGTCAAGGTCCACCAGGCACCATGCGGACCGAGAACCCTTGGACGGAAGGCTGAGGACGAGCTTCGACGTGCCCGGTACCTGGATCAGCGCGGACCCATACCCTGCTCCGATCGATCGCGGGTCAACCGGCAGCTCGACCACCGAGACGTCGAACGCCACCAGCCCCAACCCCTAGCACCTTCGCCACGTCGGCCAAGGACGGCACCTTACTGGACGGATCTCTGCGCCCGCATCAATGCATCCTCACATGCCGCGATGTTCGGCTTCGGGGGTCGGCCAGCTGGTCACTCTATGTGATCGGGTTGCGGTGTAGGACCGGGCGTGCGTTCAGTGAGTGGGCCACGAGGCGAGCACGAGGCGCATCACGCCGGCCGGCCCCGCCCGTCGCGTCATCGACGCGCACGCGGCGGGCGAGATCCGCGCCGATGCCTACCGTCATGACCACGACCGACCTCCGGCGTCTCGACCTGCCATCGCTCCGGTACCGAATGGAACCGGCCGAGGTCCCGACCGATGAGTGCCCGCGTACGTCCGTGCAAGCCCAGTGCAAGCCCGCCTACTGGGGAGTCGTCGCTCTGCGTCTCGGCGCCAGGCTCTCCGTCGCAACACACCCCGCGGGGGAACCGCACCCTGTGACCCCAGGTCTGTAAGCACAGTCCAGCGCCAGCGGCCAAGGGACGTCGTGCAGGCGCTCGTCGTGGCCGTTGCTGCTGCGGATCTCGCACACTCGCTCCCTGGCGGCGCGGAAGGTCTTGACGTTGACCACGAGAGCCGGTGCCAGCAGGCTGACGGCAAGGATGGCGATCCACACCGCCCGTGGCCCGAAGAAGGTCACAGTCCAGGCGATCAGCCAGACACCGACGCCGATCCCCAGCCCGATGGCCTGGTACCCGAGCCCGTCGAGTTCAAAATCCTGCCTCGGCCAGCTGCCGTACACGATGTACCAGGGCACCACGATTGCGCCGACGATCGCGGAGGCGAGAATCCCGGGCAGGACAAGCAAGTTGATCACCCATCGCGGACGGCGCGAGACAGGCCCTCCCATCAGCCCCGGCTGGGATGCCGAGACACCAGTGCCCTGCGCTGGGTGCTCTTCGTTCATGCGAGCAGTGTCGCGTTCAGGAATGCCGAACCACCAACCAGTCCCCCCGGCCCCCTCGCCGCCCGGCCCTCGGGCGGCGAGGGGGGGACGCTGGTGTCTGCTCGATGTTCACGACCGGCGTCGTCGGCGCCGTCCGCCATGGACGAGCGCACCTGGCGAACCACGGAACACCTCCGATCCACTCCGGCGGGACCTCCCAATGCACTCCTGGGTCGAGACCTGCGCTCGAGGCAACGCGCACATCTGCCGCGAGTCCCGCGTCCGGCAGCAGCGCATCCGTGACTGAGCGTGCTTGGCACTGAGCTCGGCCTCGGTTGCATCGCTGATCTGGGTGCGGGTACGCCTGCGCCTGCGCGTGGTGGGCGGTCAGGTCCGGTAGGTCAGTCTGAGTTCGGCCAGATCAGGACGCCAGGACCGTCGGGGGTGAGTACTGGAACCCAGGCTTCATCGATCTCGGACACGCGATCAGGGTCGATGCGGAGTGCTTGCGGTTCACCGTCGCCGATCGGTGCCAGGCCGTTTGGCGACATGTAGATGCCGATCTGTTCGACGGCGCGCGTCAGGCGTTCGAGTATCGGACTGATCGTCGGATGCTCGCGGTAGCGGCTTCCGGTGCCTGCTCCCCTCAGTTGGTTGAGAAAGATGTCGTCCAGGTCGCTCTTGGAGAGAGGGGCTTGAACCGGAACGAGGTAGCCTTCGGGCCGGGCGTGGAGACAAGCGGTGCCGCCGTACTGATGCTCATACCGAACTCCAGTGGGGCGGTGGATGACGACGTACATCCACTCCGGCCAGCTGCCGTAGGGGTCGACCTCTACGATCATCTGCGACACCATGGCTTGGATAGTCGGGCACTGGCTCCTGGTCTGCCACAGGTTTTCAGTCCCGGGCCGCCCCGCAGCGCCACCAGGGGCGCCGACCCCGCGCACACCCACGGGTGGAGCGGGCTCGGCGGCGACCCACTCCTCCGCCGTCACCCGGGACTCTCCGATGACGGCGTCCTCGTCCAGGGCCTCGCCGAACACCTCGGCCGCGAAGTCGAGCAACGCCGCTCGCCCGGTAGCGCCGTCCCCGAGTGTCGCGGACGTCGCGACCGGCGTGATGTCGCCCAGCGGGCGACCCGGCCGGGCCCACCCCGAGCGTGGAGCCGAGGCGCTGCAACAGCATCGCGACGTCCGTGCCCTGAGCACCGTCGTAGGTGTGGAACTCACGGCGGCAGTGGTCCGGCACCGGCAGCAGGAACGACTCCGTCTTGCCCGACCCGGTGCCGGTCGTCACGATCGCCGGCAACGGACGGCCGGCCCGCGAATCCAGCCGCTCGAACGCCCGCGCCTGGTGCTCATGCGGCGCGAACCCGCCCGGCGCCACTCCAACGACCCTCGCTACACCTCCCCCGCCGGACGGAACGGCAACCTCACCCGGACGAACGGGCCACGGAAGATCTTCCGCTCCGGATCCAGCAGGAACCGCGCCAGCTCTGCCCGCACGTCATCATCGGTCAGCGCGAACGTCGTCCCCAGGAAGTCGGTCAGCGTGCGTCGCAACTCCTGCGCGACCAGCGACGGCAGCACGGCCGACCCCCTCCCACACGATCTCCCCCGACCTTACTGAACGTTACCGTTCACGTCTCCCCGCACATGCAGATCTCCGCACCCGTTTGATGACACAACGTTTCCTACGTGACACGCCTGGTTGATGAACGCTCTCGAGTCGGTTCAACCCCAGCTCCTTTCTGTGGTTACGGTCTATCGTCGGCGCGTGTTCACCGGAATCGATCAGGTGCCGTGGGCGTCACTCGGCGCCATGAACGGGGACCCCACCACGGTCCCAGTGCTGCTCGGGAGACTGTCCGGACAGGAAACAGGGCTGGACGCCCTCGCGGACCTGGAGGAGGTCCTCTTCCATCAGGGAGGAGCGGTGTGCCCGGCCGCGGCCGCGGCACTGCCGTTTCTGGTCGAGGCGGCCTTCACCGCGCCCCGCACGATCCGCCTCGGGATTCTTGACCTCATCTGCGCCATCGCCGCCACCGCACCAGACGTTGATGCGAGATGGCTGGCCTCCGAGTGGCCTACCGCCTGGCAGGGTCAGGTCAAGCGCCTGCTGACCCTGATGGATGACCCCGACCCCGGCGTGCGGATCCTCGCCGCCCAGACCGTCGCCACGGACCCCGGCACCGCCGCACAGGTAGCTGCACGGATTCAGGCCAGGCATCCCCTCGAGCCCGATCCCGCCGTCCGCGCCCGGCAGATGCTCGTGATCGCCGGGATCGCCGAGGCAGGATCCCTGCAGCCTCCGGGCGCCGCCGACCCATGGCTGGACGACGTTTCCCGAGCCGACGCTTCTCCCTCGGTCCGTCTGCTCGCCGAACTGGCACCCCGGTACGAGCCCTCCCCGCGAACGCCCCCGGACGTCGAGCGTCTCGCCGGCCTGGTCACCGAGTTCGACCTGTCGGTGCTCGCAGCATCAGACGGCACCGACGCCACCTGGACCGGCGTCCTGCGCTGGATCAGCGAGCGGCTGGCCGACTCCCCCAGCAGCCAGCAAGGCCTGATCCGGGAACTGACCCAGCGCCACGACGACGGCCTGCGCGAAGGCGCCGCCCAGGCGTGCGCGGAACTCCTGACCAGCAGCACCCAGGGCCAGGACGTCCTGGCCAGCACCATGCTGGACCGTCTGGAGGATTCCTCGCCCTCCGTCCGGGCCCTGGCCGCGACCATGATCGCAGCCCTCGCCCCCCTGCTCAGCGAAGACGTGCACGCCGCCACCCGTCTCGCGGCCCTCACCGGTGACCGCACCAGCGCCGGACTCCGCCGCAACGTCCCCCTCGCCGCACTTGCCGCCTGGGGGCTGGCCCGCATGGGCGATCCCCGGTGCCTGCCCTATCTGCGTCAGGTCCTCCACGACGGCGACTCCCCCTACGGGCTGCTCACAGAACACTTCCCGCGCGGGCTGAGCCCCATCGTCCGCCTGCCCTCGATCAACGAAGTCCTGGCCCCGCTCGGGCGCTCGGCGGCCAGCCTCACCCCGCTGCTGCTGCAGCACCTGACCCCGGAATCCGGCTACCACACCCAGCGCGCCTACGCCGAAGTGGTCGCTGCCTGGGGCCCCGGCGCCGAGGACGCCACCGGGCACCTGACCCTCCTGCTGAACACCCCGTCCGCCGGCTACGCCGCCCAAGCCCTGGCAGCGATCGGGCCCTCCGCTGCCTCCTCCGCCGAGAGCCTGGTCAAGATCGCCACCACATCGCCGGACGCCCACATCGCGATCCACGCCGCAGCAGCCCACCACGGCGTCACCGGGGACCCCGGCCTGGCTCTGCGTGTTCTCACCGCCGCGCTCGCCGAGGACGACGACGCCGCGGCCGTCGCCCGGCTGCTCGCAGACCTTGGCCCCGTCGCGAGGCCCACCGCGTCAGCGCTGCGCCAGCTGGCCGAGCACCGCGACCACTGGGTGCGTCTCGAGGCCCAGCACGCGCTGTGGTGCATCGATGCCCAGCCGATGGACCAGATCTTGCACGGCCTGCAGCCCCAGCCCAGCGGCGCGACGCTGCCCGCGCTGCACCGCGCAGTCGCCTGCCTCGCACGGCACGGCGCGCCAGAACCGGCCCGCCCCTCACTGCACGCCCTGCTCGAACACCCACTGCGGCTGTCGACCTACGGAGGCTGGCGCAGCATCACCGCCGACCTCCAGATCAGATCCGACACCCGGACCGCGCTCGGCACCAGCCGGTCAGCCTCCTGAGGAGAACAACGACATGCCCGAAGGCACGCTCAGGGCAGGCCTGCCGTGGGATCACCTTCCGCACGCGTACGGCCTCGCCACCGACACCCCGGGGCACCTGCAAGCGCTGATGGGCGACGACCCGCAGGCGCAGCACGCTGCGGTGGAGCACCTGTTCAGCGCCGTGCTGCACCAGGGCACCGTGTACCCGGCGACGCCGGCCGCAGTTCGCGTGATCGGCAGCCTCCTCGACGCCCCAGCCCTGCGGCGCCACACGCCACACGGACGGCCCGTCCTGGCGTCCGTCGTTCGCTGGCTCAGCGAGGCAGCCGAGTCAGCAGGCTGGTACGAGCCCGACCTTGATCTGCCTCAGCCGACCAGCCAGGAACTCGACGCGTGGTGCGCCCTGCTCGACGCCGACGACGAACAGGCATGGGACTCCCCGGTGCTCGACGCCCTGTCCAACGCCGCGCTCGCGGACCTGCGCGACAGCGCCCCCGAGCTGGTACACCTGCTCCTGCCCCTGCTGGACCACGCCGAGCTGGCCGTCCGGATGGAGGCCGCCGGTGCGCTGGCCCAGTGGGGCATGCTGCCAGCGGCGACCCCCCTCACAGCCCGCACTGTTCAGCGGCTGCAAGCCCGGCTGGAGCAAGCGCAGGGCCGCGACGAGCGCGCAGGCCTCCTGCTGGCTCTCGGCCAGCTCGGAGCCGACACCGCACCCTGGCTGGGCGACCCTGACCCTGCCGTCCAAGCCATGGCCGCTCTGCGCTGCCCCGGCGACGACCGCTCCACCCCGCTGCTCGTCTCAGCCTTGACACACGTCCGCGAGACGGACACCTGGTTCGGCGAACGGCCACCCCTCATCCCCTCCCAGGTCCGCTTCACCCTGCTCCAGGAACTCCTGGCCCGCGACGTCCCGTTCGCTGACCTGCTGCCCGCCGCCTTGGCGGTGGCCGAGGTCGCCCACCCCTACACCGCGGACGACGACTGGGGACCCCTCCTGCGCGCAGCCTTTCCCGCCACCACCTCCCTGCTAGGGGTCCCGACCCCGCCGCCCGCAAGACTTGACGCCTCACAGCGCGCCTTCCTTCAGGCCCTGCTGGCCAACCGGTCGCTCTGGGACACAAAGATCCTTGACGCCAAGAACGCCTTCACGAACGTGGGCCTTCCCTATGGGCGCTCAGCCGTGGCCAAGCTGGCCCGCTGACCACAGCTCACTCAGGGCGTGCCGTCGAGCGCAGCCAAGTCTGGTCACGCCCGCAGGCGCGGCGACGGTCGGTGAACAGTCGAGGCGGACCGCAAACAACTCGGAGCGCAGATGAGTGCGGTTCCCCGGGGCAAGCGGGCGCCGGTGACGAGGGGTCATCGCGGGGCGCGTCGGGTGTCGACCAGGTGTCGGTGGAGTGCTGCGCCCCGTGGGAGCCGGGCCGCGTCGGTTCCCCGGGCCGGGGGCCCACGCCAGCTCACTGTCAGCCGTGGGAGGCGGCCAGCTGTGCCGATGACGGTGGAGGTGTCAGGCCCAGGCTTGGTCGAGGGCGAGGGCCAGGCGCCCGAGCCAGTGGTCGCTGGTGCCGGTCACGGTCGGGTCCTCGTCGAGGAAGTTTCCCAGTCGATGTCCCGGTCCAGAACGGCCGCGGCGTCAAAGGTGTCGGCCTCGGCACCGAGTTCGGGTCGCAGCAGGTTCTGGACGAGTGTCTGGTCGACGCGGCAGTGCTCGGCCAGGAGGGCGGCGTCGTACAGGTCCTTGCCCTGGGGGTAGCGGTCGGTGGCCAGCCACATCAGCTTCCAGGCCAGCGCGAGCGGCGCAGGGGCGGCCAGTACTGGGACGGCGACGCCGGGCAGTGTCAGTGGTTGCGGTGCCAGCGGGAGGTGGGCGCCGAAGACGATGTTGGCCAGCGCGACGCGCCGCCCGTGCGTCGCAGCGACCTGGAGAAGGAGCGCCAACGCCGGGCCCGGGGTTGAGGGTGACGGCCGCCGCCACGGCCAGGAACGCCGGCACAGATCGCATCCGGGCATCATGCCCGCGCCCGGAGGCCGCCACCAACGCGCTTTCCGGCCTTCGCGCCGCGCGTCCCGGGTCGCCGCGGCGCAGCAGGCCCGTGGCATCGTCCATCCCGCCGGCGAGCCACCGGGACGGTCCGCTACGGCGGGGTCCGCTACGGCGGGTCGGGTGCCGTTCGGCCCCGGGCCGCGGCGGGCACCAGCGCCGGGACCGCGGGCGATGGGGCCTACGCGCTGGCGCCCGCGGAGTGGGCGGCCGTCGGCTACCTCGCCGTGGCCCTCACCGCGCTCGCCTTCGTGCTCTGGTACGGGGCCGTGCTAGCGCTGGTCGCCGCCCCGGCCCGGCTGCTCACCCGATCAGCGGGGGTCGGGCGTCAGGCCGGGACGACGACGAAGGCGTTCGTGACCGGCCGCATGGGCGCCGCGGGCGGCGCGTCGGAGCGGGTCGCGTCGCCGCGGATGGCGAGCGTGGTGGAGTGGCCGCCGTCGAGCAGGACGGCGTCACTGGCACCGAGGCGGCGGGCGATGTCGGCGGTCGCGTAGTAGGTCACGCCCAGCACGCCGGCGCCCGACGTACCCGGTGCGAGGCAGTTCACGGTGATCAACCACAGCTTGGCGCGCCGGGCGTTCCAGGCCAGGACCGAGCGGGGGCGCGCTCCGGTGCCGAACGTCCCGACGCAGGTCACGAGGGGCGCGGAGCCCGCCAGGATGGGCGTGCTGCTGCCCAGCGCCTCAGCGAGGGCCGTGCCGTCGTCCGTACGCACGCTGGTGGTGATCCGGACGCGGGCCCCGGTGGTGATCCAGGCGAGCGCGGCGCGTTCCGCGGCCGGCGCCATCAGCAGCACGTCGTCACCGGTCGGAGCGCCGAGATCGCGCACCGAACTGCTCACGGCGACGCCGCGGTGCACCCGGACGTACCAGGTGGCGCGGCGCGGCTGGGCGGCCCCGAAGGCGGTCTCGACCGCGATCCCGCGATCCGCCGGGTGACCGGTGTTCACCGACGTGACCTGCAGCTGCCGGGTGCTCCCCCCGACCGTGGCCAGCACCGCGCCGTCCACGTGCAGGGATCCGGCATGCACGCCGCCGTTCTGGTCGACACCGACGCCGTTGGTGCGGCCCGCCGGCGCGAACAGGACGGCACCGTGCCGCACCTCGACACCGCGCGGGACCGCGCCCGCCGGGCCGGGGTCGAAGTAGTCACCGTTCAGGCCCAGGACGGCGCGGGCGCGCCGGGTCAGCTCCGGGGTGTCGAGGACCAGACCGAACCGGGCCGGGACGGCGACCGACAGGTGGGCCCGCGCCGTCGCGACCTCGACCGCCACGACGCGCAGCGGCTCCCGGTCGTGACCGGCGCCATGCCAGCTCCGGACCATGACGCCGGGTGCCGGCGTGCTCGTACGGTCGGGGGCCCCGACGACCCACGGCGGCGCCGGGACGCAGTCCGGCGACGTGGCGGACGGCGACGGGAGCGGCGCCCCGGCCGGATCCGCCGGCGCGAAGGCGGGCTGCGACGCCGCTGCCTGCGGCAGGGGCAACGCCGCGGGAAGCGTGACCGGCTCGGCGGGGTGCGAGGCGCGCAGCATCACGACGAACACCGCCAGGAGGCTCCCGGCCAGTGCGACCGCGAGGTAGCGGTCCGCGCGTACTCCAAGCCGCGTCATCGTGCTCCCCCGAGCCGTGGTGTCCCCGCCCGCCGGGTGATCCCGACTCCCGGCGACGGGCGGCCAGGATGCTACCCCTGTCAAGGGCTTCCCGGCTGGCAAATCACTGATAACCACACACACCGCCACCGGCGGCCCCTCCGGCATCAGGAGGCGGTGCAGGTCGGCGTCGGCACCGCGGCGCTGCCCGCGCCGAGCAGGCCGAACGTCGTGGTGGCGCGCGGTGCCAGGGCGCCGTTCCACGACAGGTTCGTCGCGGTCACCGTGCCGCCGGACGTCGTCACCGCCGCGTTCCACACCTGGCCGATGCTCTGGCCGGCGGGCGCGCATGGCGTAGGGCACCGAGGGTGAAGTGCGGCAACTCCGCGCGCACCCCCTCCAGGTCACTAGCTGGACAGCGCGGATGCCAAGGGTGGGGCGAAGCTGCGCTCGCTCATCGGCACGAGCGAGGAGCACTCGACCCGTCCACCGCAAGGAGCAGTCACTGAGAGCGACGCACTCGCCGCGCTTCAGCTGCAATCACGGCGGCATCTGCGGGTGTTTCGTCCCACAGGCCGTGGGGCACTTCAGAGTTCTTCATCGAGGCGGGGTGCGGCGGTGCGGGACAGGGCGTCGACCCAGCGGAGCGCGTCCGGGATGCGGTAGGTCCCGGCCATCCCCCGGATGATGGCTGCGGCCTGGTCGGGGTCCACACCGATGGCCGTGACGTACAGCGGCCGGGTCGCCGTCCCGCGGCGGACCTGGACCGCGTGTGTCGCGGACCGGAACGGGGTCTTGGCGACCCCGATCACCGGAACCGCGATCACGCGGTACAGGTGAGCGCCCAGGCCGGCACGACCGCCGGGGTCCAGGTGGACATACCCGTCGACCACGACCAACCCGAGAGCGCCCTGACCGGCAAGCACCGCGAGGATGGCCGGCACCTCACGCTCGGCGAAGTACCCGGTCCGATACTCGGCCACACCGTCCAGGGCCACGACGCGGCGTGGGATGGACGGCGTAGACGATCGTCTGCGGATGGTCGACCGCCAGTGCGTGGTCGAGGTCCAGGCCGAGCAGGGGATCTCCCGGTCCGTCAGACCGGCGAAGGCCCCGTGGTCCACCTCGGCGAGCGCCTCGACCACCGCCACCGGCACACGGAGGTGGTCGCCGACGATAGCCGCGGTCCGCAGACATCGGGCCAGAGGACTGGAGAAGATCCCGTCCACGCCCCTGCCGGCCAGCGCGGCCGCGGACCGGCGCGCCTGATCCACACCGACGCGCGTCAGCGGCGAGTCCAACTGCCCTGCCGCCGCCCCTGCACGTTCCACTCAGTCTGACCGTGCCGCGCCAGCAGTACTCCATCCCAAGGCCACCCCACGCGATGACCATGACTGAGCCCGATGCTCCCGTCCCCGCTTTCCGCGACAGAGCGCCATCGGCGAACCTCTCGACGACCGCACGCGACGCGGCAGAAGCGCGCGTTGCTTCAGGCATGCGTTCAGGCCGGACGGCGCGGTGACGCATGACGCTGCCCACGTCTCCGCCCGCGAATGCTATGTCCTTGACGCTTCCACAAGGATCGTTGCGACTTGTTGGCACGAGGGCGTTCCTAGGTCGGCTGCGGCATCCGCCATGCCCCCTTCGCCGGCTTCGTGATCGTCAATGCATCGGCATGGGGGCGGCCGCGATCCCCAGCGAGCAGGTCGCGAACTCGGGGATCACAGCTTATGTCGACGGCGATTGATGCAGCATGTCCTCCTGCTTTCCGCTCATGGGCCGGATGGAATAGCTCAGCACACGCCAACAATTGCCTTCAGCAAGTTGGCACTCATCGGCACGACCGCCCACCGCGCGGTCGCCTCCGCCACCGGCTACCACCCCGTGGGCGAGCCGATCTGGGAGCAGAGCGCCGGACGGCACGACGGCTCGGGCCCTCTGCCCGGGTCGCCACGGTGCTCGTCGACTCCGGGTTGACGTACCTCAGCACGGACGTCTATCGCCGCGACACCACCGTGCACGACGCCTTGATCTCACCGGAACCGTGACCTAGGCCCCGGGAATCGCGGCCCGGACACGGGACGATCGAGCCGATGAACGCCTCCCAGGGATCGATCGCGACCAGGCCGGGCGAGCCGGGCGACGAGCGACTCGCTCTCGTGAACCGCTACCTCCGGCGGGTCGGCTATGAGCAGGATCAGCTGATCCAGACCTTGCACGTGGCGCAGGAGGTCTTCGGATACCTCTCCGAAGACGTGCTCCGGCACGTGGCCGAGGCCCTGCGCCTGCCGGAGAGCAGGGTGTTCGGGGTCGCGACCTTCTATCACCTGTTCAACCTCGACCCTCCCGGCGACCATTCGTGCACCGTGTGCACCGGGACCGCCTGCTTCGTCAAGGGTGCCGAGGCCATCGTCACGGCCCTGTCCGAGGAGTTCGGGATCGTCCCGGGGCAGACCACGCCCGGCCGGTCCCTCACTCTCGGCACCACCCGATGCCTGGGTTCCTGCGGGCTGGCTCCGATGGTCGTCCTGGACGGCGAGGTGCACTCCCACCAGGACGCCGCCTCGGCGCTCGCCGCCGTCCGCGCCGCCCTGGCAGCCGTGGAGCAGGTGTGACATGGCCGATCCGATAGACCTGCACGAGGTCGCCCACGCCGAACGCGAGGGGCGCAGCGTCTTCCCCTGGCGCGTGAAGGTCTGCTCGTCCACGGCGTGCCTGTCCGCGGGTGCGGCCAGGACGCGCGAGGCCATCACGGCAGCGGTGGACGACGCGGGGCTGGGCCACGATTGCCAGATCGTCCCGACCGGTTGCCTCGGCCTGTGCAGCAGAGGACCCCTGGTCCGGGTGGAGCCCCGCGGCGCGGAGCGCACCCTGTACGGCACCGTGGGCACGGCCGAGGGCGCCCGCATCGTCACCAAGCACCTGGTCGGCGACGAGCCGGCGACCGACCTGGTGCTGGATGAGCAGATGCCGTTCTTCGCCCGGCAGCGCCGGGTGGTGCTGGCCAACGCCGGCCGGATCGATCCGGACCGGATCGAGGACTACATCGCGGAGGGCGGGTACCGCGCCCTGGAGAAGGCCGTCACCACGATGACGCCCGCCGGCGTCCTGGCCGAGGTCAAGGCTTCCGGGCTGCGTGGCCGCGGCGGGGCCGGGTACCCGGTGGGCAGCAAGTGGGCGTTGCTGGCGGCGTCACAGGCGCCGGAGAAGTACGTCATCGCCAACGGCGACGAGGGCGATCCCGGGGCGTTCATGGACCGGACCGTGATGGAGGACGACCCCCACCGGGTGATCGAGGGCATGGCGGTCGCCGCCTTCGCGACCGGCGCCCAGCGCGGCTACATCTACGTGCGGGCCGAGTACCCGCGGGCGGTGCAGCGCCTGGAACAGGCCCTGCGGGCGGCCCGACGTCACCGGTTGATCGGCAAGAACGTGCTGGCGACCGATTTCAGCCTGTCGATCGAGGTGCGGATCGGGGCGGGCGCGTTCGTGTGCGGCGAGGAGACGGCGTTGATCGCGTCCATCGAGGGCCGGCGGGGCATGCCACGGTTGCGCCCGCCGTACCCGACCGAGAGCGGCCTGTTCGGCCGCCCCTCGATGATCAACAACGTCGAGACGCTCGCCAACATCCCGGCGATCCTGATGAAGGGCGCGGAATGGTTCCGCGGCATGGGCACCGCGTCCAGCCCCGGCACCAAGGTCTTCGCGGTCGCCGGCGACGTGGTCAACACCGGCCTGATCGAGGTGCCGATGGGGATCAGCCTCCGCGAGATCATCGAAGAGATGGCCGGGGGCGTCCCCGGCGGAAAGGCGTTCAAGGCGGCGCAGACCGGTGGCCCCTCGGGGGGCTGCATCCCGGCCCGGAACATCGACACCCCGGTGGACTACGAGAGCCTGCAGGAACTCGGGTCAATCATGGGGTCCGGCGGCCTGATCGTGATGGACGAGTCGTCGAGCATGCCCGAGGTCGCCCGGTACTTCATGCAGTTCTGCATGGACGAGTCCTGCGGCAAGTGCGTGCCGTGTCGAGCCGGCACGGTGCAACTGCACGGCCTGCTCGATCGGATCTGCCGCGGCGAGGGCCGGCGGCACGACCTGAACCTGCTCGCCGAACTGTGCACCGTGGTTCGTGAGACCAGCCTGTGCGGGCTCGGTCGCAGCGCCCCGAACCCGGTCGCCAGCACCTTGCAGTACTTCCGGCCCGAGTACGAAGCACTCCTGGAGGAGGCTCCGCGTGCGTAAGCGGCGGCCGACGATCGAGTTGACCGTGGACGGGCAGTCGATCAAGGCCCATGAGGGTGAGACCGTGCTCCAGGTCGCGCGCCGGAACGAGATCCGGATCCCTTCCCTGTGCTACCTGGAGGGCCTGTCCACCTGGGGCGCCTGCCGGCTGTGCGTGGTGGAGGTGTCCGGCTCCCGTGGGCTGTCGCCGGCCTGCGCCACCCTCGTGCAGGAGGACATGGTCGTCGCGACCGACACCCCGCGACTGCGTCAGCACCGCCGGATGCTCCTCGAGCTGATGTTCGCCGAGGGGAACCACGTCTGCGCGGTGTGCGTCGCGAACGGCCACTGCGACCTGCAGGACACGGCGGTCGACGCGGGGATGGACCACGTCCGGCTCGACTACCAGGCGCCCGCCCGGACGGTCGACGCGAGCCATCCGCGGTTCGTGTACGACCCCAACCGCTGCATCATGTGCACCCTGTGCGTGCGCACCTGCGACGAGATCGAGGGCGCCCACATCTGGGACATCGCGTCGCGGGGCCGGGACGCCTTCCCGGTGACCGGATTGGGGAAGCCCTGGGGCGACTCCCACTCCTGCACCCAGTGCGGCAAGTGCGTCTGGGTCTGCCCCACCGGAGCGCTGTCGCAGCGCGGCGCACCGGTGCGGGAACCGCGCGGCAACGCGTCGGTGATCTCCTGGCTGGTCTCGGCGCGCCGCGACCAGGAATGGCTCCCCGCCGAGGAGGACGAAGGATGACGGGCGACTCCCGGACGGCGCCAGCGGCAGGCACGGCGCCAGCGGCAGGCAAGGTCCGGCTGGCGACCGTGTGGCTCGGGGGCTGCTCCGGCTGCCACATGTCCTTCCTCGATCAGGACGAGTTCCTGTTCGACCTCGCCCAGCGCGTCGAGGTGGTCTACAGCCCCCTGGCCGACTTCAAGGAGTACCCCGAGGACGTCGATGTCGCCCTGGTCGAGGGGGCGATCGCCAACGAGGAGAACCTGGAGTTGGCCCACGTCGTCCGGGCGCGGAGCAGGACGGTGGTCGCCTTCGGGGACTGTGCGGTGACGGGGAACGTCACCGCCATGCGCAACCCGCTCGGGGACCCGAGGACGATCCTGCAGCGGGTCTACGTCGACAAGGTCGACCGGGACCCTGGGATCCCCCGCCAGGACGTGCCGGCCTTGCTGCCGAAGGTGCTGCCCCTGCAGCAGGTGATCGACGTCGATCTCTGCCTGCCCGGGTGCCCGCCGTCCGCTGCCCGGATCACCGCCGCCGTGCTGGCGCTGATCGACGGGACCCAGGCGCGAAGCACCGCTGACATGCGGTTCGGCTGAGGAGCAGACACCAGGATGAGCCAGACCGTCAGGATCGAACCGGTCACCCGGATCGAGGGTCACGCGAAGATCACGATCCGGCTGTCGGACGACGGCAGCGTCGAGGACGCCCGGCTGCACGTCACCGAGTTCCGCGGGTTCGAGGAGTTCTGCCGCGGCCGGCCGGTGTGGGAGATGCCCAGCCTCACCGCGCGGGTGTGCGGCATCTGCCCCGTCAGCCACCTGCTGGCCTCCGCCCGCGCCGTCGACGGGATCATGGGCGTGACGCCGCCCCGCCCGGCCCGGATGCTGCGCGCCCTGGCGAACCTCGGCCAGTTGACGCAGAGCCACGCGCTGAGCTTCTTCCACCTCAGCGGCCCGGACCTGCTGCTGGGCATGGACGCCGCGCCGGGGCTGCGGAACATCTTCGGCCTGATGGCCGCGGAACCCGAGGTCGCCCGACGCGGGATCCGGCTGCGGGCGTTCGGCCAGTCCGTGATCGAAGCCGTGGCGGGCCGCCGGGTGCACTCCCCCGGAATCGTCCCCGGCGGGATCGCCCAGCCGATGCCGCCCGCCACCCGGGACTCGATCAGGGCCGCCCTGCCCGAGGCCCGGCAGGCGGCCGAGGAGAGCCTGAAGCTGTACCTGTACATCGCCGAGCGGTTCGACCGTGAGATCCGCTCCTTCGGCGAGTTCCCCAGCCTCTTCCTCGGCCTGGCCAACCGGGACGGCACCTGGGAGCACCAGCACCACAAGGGTCATCTCAAGGTGATCGACTCCCGGGGCGCAACCGTGATCGACAACCTCGACCCCTTCCACTACCGCGACTGGATCGGCGAGGCCGCCGTCCCCGACTCCTACCTCAAGGCCCCGTACATCAAGCCGTTCGTCTCCGACGGGCAGCCGCTGGCCCACGGCATGTACCGGGTCGGTGCGCTGGCGCGGGTCAACCTGTGCCAGCGGATGGGCACCCCGGCCGCCGACGAGGCACTGGCCGAGCTGCGCTCGCTGGCCGGGCCCGTGCCGCTGTCCTCGTTCCACTACCACCACGCCCGGCTGATCGAGGTGATCGCCTGCCTCGAGCTGATGGAGCGCCTGCTCGACGACCCGCGGCTGCTCGACTCGAACGTGCGGGCGGAGGCGTCGGTCAGCCGCCGGCGTGGCGTGGGAGTCTCCGAGGCGCCGCGCGGAACCCTGTTCCACGAGTACGAGGTGGACGAGAACGGCCTGGTCACCGACGTCAACCTGATCATCGCCACCGGGCAGAACGCGCTGGCGATGAACGCCACCCTGTTGCAGCTCGCCAGGGAGTACGTCACCGGCCCGAATCCCCCGGAGTCCGTGCTGAACCGGCTCGAGGCCGGCGTCCGGGCCTTCGACCCCTGCCTGAGCTGCTCCACGCACGCGGCCGGATCGATGCCCTTGGAAGTGGTCGTGCGGGACAGCGACGGCGTCGAGCTGTCCCGCACCTGCCGGGGGTGAGCCGTCGTGCCCGCTGACCAGGTCGACCTGCTGGTCATCGGGATCGGCAGTGACCTGCACCGCGACGACGCTGCCGGCCGGGTGGTGGCGGACCGGGTGGAAGCCCTCGGGCTGGCGGGGGTCGGCGTCCGGTCGCTGTGCCAGTTGGTGCCCGAACTCGTCGTCGATCTCGCCAGGTGCGCCCGGGCGGTGTTCGTCGACGCCGACCCGGGCTGCACCGAGGTCACCGTGCGGCGGGTCGATCCCGCGGACGGCGGGACGACCGTGACCCATCACGCCACTCCCGCGGGACTGCTCCGACTGGCCGGGGCGGTCGGCGTCAGGCCACCCGACGCGGTGCAGCTCGGTATCCCGGCCACGCACCTCGGGCTCGGCGTCGTGCTGTCCCGGCAGACCAGATCCGGCGTCGAGACGGCCATCGAGATGATCACCCGGCTCGTTGCGGGCACGTAGCACCCGGATCTGCCCCGTCTGCAACCGCGTCGTCCGCTAGACCTTCTCAGCGGCGACCCCGCTGCCTCGTGCAGACCGCCACATGGGCTCCCAAGGGGAGATCTTCGGTGCCCACGGTGCCGTCACGGCCGACACTCACCGCATCGGGAGCGGTCGAACCCGATGATGGATCGTGGAGAGGGATACGACGGCTCCCGCGTCGGCATCTTCGATCACGGTAGGCAGGTTCGCGAGGATGAGACCGCCGTTCCGCGGGCGTCAGGGTGTCTGTGGATCGCAGCAGGATCAACGATGGGCTCCTCGCGCCCGAGACGGCGAGCATGATCGTGAAATCGGTGTCCGCCGACACGATCACCTGATCACGAGCCAACGCGTGCGCCAGGATGACATCATCCGTCGCGGTCGGTAGCCGATGGTCCACGACGTGCGGGGTCCGCGCTCACGCGCTCTGCGACGCGAGTCGATGAGGCTGTTGTTCGGCGCTCCCGGAGGAGCTCCCGACGTGATGTGCCGGAACATCCCCTGATCCGCACGCCCTGGGCTTGCTGGCGCCGCGGTGGCACGAGACCATGATCTTTCGGGCGCATCCCGCCGGTGGTCTCGTAGGAAGGGGGCGGGAGGATGAGCGGTCGTCCTTCTGGCTGGGCAGGTCTGGTGGTGGGCGACGGGGACGCGGTCCTGACCGGAGGGACGCTGCTTCGGTCCCGCGACGGTTGGTGCGTGGCACCTGATAAGGCGAGGGTGCTCACCGAGCACGGCGAGGTGGAAGCCGTCATGCCCAGGGTGGACCTGCGCCTGCCCGATCCCGGCGCGGCGACGGCCCTGCACCGCCGCCGGGTCGTGGTGACCGGTACCTGGAGCGGCCGGCGCCTTCAGGTCGGTGCCGTCGAGCCCGACCCGACGGACGCCGGCCTCCTGGACCTGGACCGCGAGGACCCCGTCTCGCCGATCCCCGACAGGCAATCCGGGCCCCTGGTGTCGCCCAAAGCCCTGTACGACGACTTCTTCCGCAACCCGCCGCTGCGGCCCCCGCTGGGCCCGTCGACGACGTCGCAGGCCGAGCGCGACCTGGTCACCGCCGGCACTTTGCTGGTGCCGGTGGGGGCCGCGACCGGGCACCCGCTGGCGGTGGTCGCGACCACCGAGGCCGGCTCCGCCGTCCGCGCCGCGCTGGCCGACGAGTACGGCCAGGACCTGGGCGTGGCCATCTGCCCCTGGACCAAGCAGACCCTCCACGAGGTGACACGGCTCGTCGGCCGGGTGGCCGAGGAGGAGTCGGTGCTCAGCAGCATCGGCATGACCATCGGGTCCGATCATTTCCCACGCGCCACGGCCACCCTGCTCTACCTGCCCTCCGTGCTGGCGCAGCGCCTGGCCCCCTACCCCGACGACGTGCTGGACCTGACCCTGTTGGTCGTCCCGGCCATCAGGCGCTCCCCCGTGCCGGGGGAGCAGTAGCACGCCGGTCCTATCGGAGCGCCGTCCGACCGATCGCGCGGGTCGATCAGCCGGCGCATGGATCTCGACGAACCGGCGCAGCAGGGCGGGCGGATGGACGATCTCGCAGCAGCGCCCCCTGCCCTTCGGGGTGTCGGCCTCCTCGAGCGGGACGTATCCCGCGTCCTGGTAGACGTCGATCCGGGTGCAGCTACCCGGTGGCTCCCGGGAGGAGGTGTCGTTGGGCACCGACCAGCATCGATATGATCACTAGAACGCCACCGGCAAGGGGCCCGGGTCCTCCTGACCGTCCGGGGCACCCGGCCTGACGTGGGCCGGGCCGCAGGGAAACACGCCGGTGCCGGTCAGCGCGTCGCGTGCGCATCGTCGTCACCAACCAGCCCTTGACCTGGACCGACATCTCGCCGCTCTCGAGACGACGGCGAGCCAAGCTGCGCCCGGTGGGCATCGATGCCGTGTCCGCCAGCTGGGAGCAAGCCTCGTCGAGATGTCATCACGACAATTCCACGTGTTGCCTCAAGCACAGAGCCAAGGGGATGGTGCTGGGCCAAGGGGATGGTGCTGGGGTGGTGCGACGCTCGGACCGAGGTCCGCTCCTGCGTCGCTTCGCGGTGTCGGCTCGACGATCAGCCGAACATCAGGAGGTCCGACGTGGTGGCTCCTTCGAGGCGGTAGCGGCCCGGGTCCGGACTGCGTCCGGCGCACATCCGGATCAGGGTGGCGGGATCGGTCTCCAGCCAAGCGGCCGGCTCGCCGTTCACCGGTCCCAGTCTGAGCTCTCGCCTCCCGGCCGGCGCCGTCAGCCTGACTCGGGTTACCGGGACGTCACGGGCCACACTGCGTTCGGCCAGCAACACGAGGGCGTCGTCCACACCGGCCGAGGACCAGGCGTCCGGGCGCGCCAGCGCATCCCGGACGTCGCCGCCATGCACCCACTCGCCGAGGGCCAGCCCATCCAGACGCCCGCCCGCGGCGTCCATCGCGGCGGCGGCGTAGCATCCCCAACGCCGCCGAGCAATGAGCCAGCACGTCCCGGACCGACCAGCCAGGAAGCACGGTCGGCAGTCCCCGCCCCGTAACCGGCGGAGCCGGGTGGTCCCGCCGTGGGGGCCCGAGGCGGATCGCGCTCAGTGAGCCAGTCGAGCCGCGACCCGGGCGGTCCCGCAGCCGCGACCGCGCGTGTGGCCTCCAGCAACGACCTGCAGCCCCGCAACCATGCATCGTGAGGACACGATCACAGAGAGCGACTCGGCGGCGGGCACCCGGTGGAGCCCGGCGCGGCAGTAGCCGACGGGTCGGGATCCACACGTCCCCGTGGATCCTTGCGGGGGCCCT
>DATDMG010000271.1:0-2631 GCA_036518955.1 Kineosporiaceae bacterium
GCGGCCCCGGCCCCGGCGGCCCCGGCGGCCCCGGCCCCGGTGATGGCCCGGCCGCCACGGGGGGCGATCCGGTGAACCTGCGTCCGGACCCGTCGAGGGCGACCGATCCCACCGGTCGGGTGCTGGACCGGATCCAGCTCACCGGGCTGACGGTGCGCGGCCACCACGGGGTGTTCGAGCACGAGCGGCGCGAGGGGCAGGACTTCGTGGTGGACGTCGTCCTGCACCTGGACACCCGGGACGCCGCGGCGCGGGACGACCTCACCCGGACGGTGCACTACGGGGAGCTGGCCGAGGCGCTGGCCGGCGCGGTCCGGGGCGACCCGGTCGATTTGATCGAAACGCTCGCGGCCCGGCTCGCGGCGATCGCTCTCGCCGATGAGCGGGTCCGGGTCGTGGAGGTCACCGTGCACAAACCACTCGCCCCGATCTCCGAGCGGTTCGCCGACGTGAGTGTCACCATTCGGCGGAGCCGGGACGGGGCGTAAGGTGTGATCAAGGAGTGAACGGGTGAGGGTGCCCTCGGTACTGACCGAGCCGCCGCACGTCCCGGCGCGCGTGGTGCTCGCGCTCGGTGCGAACCTCGGTGACCGGCGTGCGGCTCTGCAGGCTGCCGTCGATGCGCTGGCCGGGTACGAGGGGGTGCGCGTCGTGGCTGTCTCTTCGATCATCGAGACCGCCCCGGTGGGTGGGCCGGAGCAGCCTGACTACCTGAACGCTGTCGTGCTCGCGGACACGGTGCTGGCGCCGCTCGACCTCCTGGCGGTCTGCCAGCAGATCGAGAACGACCTCGGACGGCGGCGGGGAGAGCGCTGGGGCCCGCGAACGCTGGACGTCGATCTGATCGCCTACCAGGACCTCGTCGCGTCGAGCAGCCAGTTGGTCGTGCCGCACCCGCGCGCCGCCGTGCGCGCCTTCGTGCTGGCGCCCTGGCTGGAACTCGACCCCCGGGCGACCCTGCCCGCGGCGGACGGTGAGCCGCTGCCGGTGAAGCGGCTGTTGCGCAAGGCGGCCGATCGCAAGGACGTCCGGCCGGCCGCGGTGGCCCCGCTGGTGGTCCCCCGATGACGCCCGCCCGCCTCCGCGGCGTCCTCCTGGTGCTCGCGGCGGTGGCGCTGACGGCGTGGGCGGTCCTGGACGCGCGGCAGGCTTCCGGCGCGGCCGCACTCCCGGCGCCGTGGACGGCGGCCGTGGCGATCGCCCTGCTCTCGGTCGCCGTTCTGGTGACCGGCCTGGAGGTCCGGCGCTGGGTGGCGGGCCGGCGGGAGCGGCCGCTCGACCCGCTGGTGGCCGCGCGGATCGCCGTCCTGGCCAAGGCTGCCGCCTATGCCGGGGGCGCCCTGGTGGGCTGGTACCTGGCTCAGGCGGCGGTGGTGCTGCCCGACCTCGTGGGGGAGCGCCGTACCCGGTTCATGATCGCCCTTCTCTCGGCGCTGGCGGCGAGCGGTCTGTCGGGTGCCGGGTTCGTCGTCCAAACCTGGTGCCGCCGGCCCCCGCACGACGGCGAGGACTCCGACGACGAGCGCGGCGCCGCCTGACGACCCGCCCGGGGTGCGCCGGACGGCGGATCTGCGCCAGGCGCGCCCGCCGTCCGGTGGGGCGGACGGCCGCACGTTCGGCGAGGGCGATCGTGCGCGTCCTGACCGGACACGCCGTTCACGGCGTGGCGATCCCCCCGTGCCGTGGCGTTCGCCCCCTAGGGTGTGCGCCGTGTCAGGTCGTCACGATTCCCAGCTCGGCGAGGGCGGGTGGGCGCCCACGGCGTTCCGCGCGGTCGTCGCCTGTACCCCGACCACCTCCCTGTTCGCCGCGCTGGGGCTCGCCGGCGGCGGGTACCTCACGGGGCGCGAGGACGTCGCGGCGTGCGGTGCCGTGGCGGGGGCTTTCGGTCTCGTCGTCGAGCGGTTCCAGACGCGCAGCGTCCGCCTCCGGCTCCGTCGGGAGCGGGCCCGCTACCGGGACGAGGTACGCGGGTTCAGCCGGGACCTGCACGAGGTGCAGCGCCAGCTCAGCGCGCTCCGGGCCGATCTGGACGACGTCCGGGCCCAGCGTGACGCGGCGCGGGAGCGGCTCTCCTCCGCCCTGGGCGAGCTCACCGACGTCCGGGCCACCGCCGCGGCGGCCGCTGCCGCGCCGGCCGCTGCCGCGCCGGCCGTCGGTGACCAGGCCGTCGGTGACCAGGCCGTCGGTGACCAGGCCGTGGCACCGTTGCCCGCGGTCGCGCTCGGTCGCCTGGTGCCCGCACAGGCACGCTCCCCGATCGCGACCGGTGGCATTCCGGTGCCGAGGCCGGGACCGGGCGCCCCGGTGCAGGTGATCGACATCGCGCCGGGAGATCCGATCACGCGGCCGCTCGACATCCTGCCGGGGCGTCCGCCCGAGCCCCGCCAGACGGCCACCCCGCCCGCTCGTCTGGTCGACGCCCTGGTCTACGCCGGGCTCGTGGAGGCCGAGACGGACGATCTCCCCCGGGTGCTCGAGGTCGCGCGCCACTGGGCCGGTTCGCGCGCCGGCTCCTTGCACACCGGGCACGCTCACCGCGCGGGCGACTACGCGCGCGCCGACGCGCAGACCGCAGGGCCACCGGTCCTCTACGTGGTGAACCGCAGCCGGCAGGTCGCCTGACGACCC
>DATDMG010000272.1:0-4509 GCA_036518955.1 Kineosporiaceae bacterium
CGCGCTGGCCGGCCTGCTCCTGGCTCACAGAAGGCCGGCTTCTCCCTGGCCTTCTCCACCGATCCAGCCACCGGCCTGCTGCCTTTGAACTTCGGGCCGCTCAGTCAGGCCGGGGGCGAACGGCGCCTGAACGGCGCCATCACCCGCGCCCGCCGGCAGGTGGTCCTGTTCGCCTCCTTCGACCCGCACGACATCGACCTGAACCGCACCTCGGCGGTCGGCACCCGCCACCTGCGCCTCTACTGCGAGATGGCGGCGGCCGGGGTCGAGGCCAGCCCCGACCTGGCCACCCGGCGGGCGTCCGGGCGCGACCGGGTACGAGAAACCGTCGCCGAGGCCATCCGGGCCCGAGGCCACGACGTCACGACGAACCTGGGCCTGTCCGACTTCACCGTGGACATCGCCGTCCGCGCCACCGGGGCACCGCGCTGGCAGGTCGCCGTCATGCTGGGCGGGCCGCGCTGGAAGGCGCGCCCGACCGTCGCGGACCGCGACGGCGCCCCCGCCCTGCTGCGCGACATCATGCACTGGCCGCGGGTGATCCGGTTCTGGCTGCCCGCCTGGCTCCTCGATCCGGCGGTCGTGCTCGACCGGATCGATGCCTCGGTGGCCCAGGGGGCCACCGAGGACGCAGAGCAAGAGGCGGCCCGAGAAGCCGCCCGACTGGCGGCCATCCAGGAGGCACGCCAGCGGGCGGAACAGGCAGCCGGCGACCACGCCAGCGGGCGGAACAGGCAGCCGGCGACGTCGACGACTCCCTGGTCGAGACGCACCCCGAGCCCCTGGACGACGTGATTCCGGACGACGCCGAGCAGCTGACCAGTACCGCCGCCCCCCGGCCCGCCTTGTTGGTGTCCGAACCTCTACGCCAGACGGCGCCTGAACGACCGCCCGCCGAGATTCACCCGCCGCGGCCTCAACCGGAGGGTCAACCGGAGCTGATGCCTGCCGCCAGCCGATACGCCCATGATGCGACCCCCACCCGCCACAGGGCAGAGCCGACGCCCCCGCGATAGGACCATCCGCTCCATCGGAGCAGGACGGTCCGGAACCCTTCGTGTCGTTCAACCCGTCCCTCATCGGCGACCGCACCGACATCGACGCCATCCGCGTCAGCCAACGGGTGCAGGCCGCGGTGCGCCAGCGGCTGAGCGAGATCCTCGCGGCGGAAGGACCGATCGAGGAACGGCGTCTGGCCCGGCTCACTCTTCAGAGCTTCGGCTTCGCCAAGACCCATGAGGAACGCCGCGCGGCCGTCCTGGAACTGCTTGACCCGAGGTGGACCCGAACCACCCTGGGAGGTTCCTTCCTCTGGCCGAGCCACCGGGATCCCACGTCCTGGGCCGGCTTCCGGCAGAGCCGCACCAGCACCGACCGAGACTTCGACGAGATCCCGCCGGAGGAGATCGCCAACGCCCTCTGCCATGCAGCCCGCGGCAGTGCGGGCCTGGCCGAAGCGGATCTGCTCCGCGCTGCCATGGACCTGCTCGGCTATCGGCGCAAGACCGACAAGATCGAATCTCGGCTCCGGATGGGGCTCCGGCACGCGATGGACACCGGCCGCATCGTCATGGGCTCGACCGGAAGGCGCCAGGCGGCCGGGTAGCACGCCCTCCGGACACGCATGCGCCAGCACGGCCGCCCAGTCCGCTGGTCTCCTGAGGTCAGCAGCGGGCAGCGTTCGCGTCGAGGACCAAGGTGAGCTCCGGGCTGGCGAGGACCCAGCCAAGCTGGGGAGTGCCATGGGTCGACGGGGTTGGCGTGTCGGCCGGTACCGCGTAGACGCCGACCTTGAAGCGTTTTCCCTTGTCGACGGCGCCGTTACCGATCGGGATGTCGGTGAGGTTCAGGGTCGGCGACCCCGACGGCGTCGTCCAGTTCCGCTGCACGTACCAGGTCTCGGGGTCCCCGTCCTCGTCGAGCGAGATCACGACCAGGACGTAGCGAAGGCGCCGTGGGTCGACGGCGGTTGCGGGTGCGAAGGCTATGTCCCGCTCGCAGCCCGACGAGGTTCGAACCGCTCCGGTAGCAGCGCCGACCCAACTGGGCGGTGAGGTGAAAGACCCGGACGCGACCGACGCGGGAGGTCGCGTGTCCGAGCGGTGCAGGTACCAGTGCGCGCCGATGCCCACGCCGACGCCGCCAACCACTGCACCGGCGACGAGCAGGCCCCACGTCCGGCTGGTCAGGAGACGGTTGCGGACGAGATACCCGACGATCCCCCCAACGATCACGACGCAGAACGCGCCCGCCGCGCCGATCACGGCAATCAGGCTCCGCCCCGAGACGAACGCGGCCCCGATTCCCGCGACGGCACCTCCCACCACCACGCCGGCGATGGCTGCGCCCGCCAGCGGGACCCCTTTCGGGTGAGGCGACGGAGCCGACACCTCCGCGGTCGTTGCACCATGAGTTGGATCTATCACTCCGTGATACTACCCGCCGATGATCACGAAGCGTCGGGTTTGGCGAACCTCGCAGGAACGGACGGCGCCCCCTGAGGCCCCCCTGAGGGGAGCTGAGGAGGTTCGAACTCCTGACCCTTCATCCCCAGGTGGCGACATGCGTCACGCCCGTCCACAGCACTCCGCTGGGCGCCCATGGGCACCATTGAGCTCCACAACCCGAGATCACGGGACGGATCCAGGACGGACGATCAAGAAGGCCCTCCCCGCATCTCGCGGGAAGGGCCCCTGACCTGCTACTTTGGGTCGTGCATTGGGTGGAGCTGAGGGGATTTGAACCCCTGGCCCCCTCGATGCGAACGAGGTGCGCTACCGGACTGCGCCACAGCCCCAAGGCGTGGCCAGCCTAGCATCGCTGCCGGCTCGGCTCCGAATCGGCGCCGCCGCAGCGGGCCATCGGTACCCACCGGGCCGCAGGCTCACAGGCGCGACGACAAGGGCCATTCCGTCATTCATACCCCGAATTGGGGTGCATCGATTACAAAGCGTAGCTCCAGGTGCCCAGCCCCATCCGCGCCCGGACATGCGCACGGAGCGCCTCCTCGTCGGCCGCCAGACGGAGCGCGCGCTCCATGGACGTCGGACCGGGCTGGTAGGCGGCGATGGCGCGCCGGGCGCGGTTCCAGTCGTGCCGGAGCAGGGCGTCCCGACGCGGGCCCAGGCCGGCGTAGTCCGCGGCGGACGCGCTGATCCCACCCAGGTCCCGGACCCGGTCGCGAAGCAGCGTCACGGTCGTCAGCACCGCGTGCGCGCCCCGCCCGGTCATCGGATCCAGGTGCACGCCGCTGTCCCCGACCAGGCACCAGCCAGGCCCGGTCATGGGCCGGACGTGCATCGGCACGGCCACCGCGCCGACCACCCGCCCGCCCCCGCGGCCCTCCGTCAGTGCGGCGCCGAGCTCGGGCCCGACGAGCGGATCCGCCGCCGCCACCTCGCGGTAGCGGCGCACCGGGTGCCCGCCCCTGGCCCGCACGAGGTCCCCGTGCAGGGCTGCCGCCACGCACCACTCGCCAGGTCCGGTCGGCGTCGTCACCAGCAGGCTGCCCGGCAGCCGGGTGTACCAGATCCGGTCGGCCGGTAGGGACAGGTCCCGGAACGACGCCACCCACGTCGTCCACGCCGACCGGACCACGGTATGCGCCGCCGCGCCCACCGCGTCGACGTGCCGGGAGGCCCGCCCGTCGGCGAACACCACGAGCGAGGCCCGGACGTCGGCCTGGACGCCGTCGTGGACGACGCGGACGCCGGTCACCCGGCCGCCGTCGGTCAGCACCCCGGCGGCCGTGGCCGGCTGCAGCAGGCGCACGTTCGGGTGGGACGCCGCCCGCGCGGCCAGCGCGGCGTCGAGCACCTCGCGGGACGCCCCCATCCGGTAGCAGTGCTCGTCGTCCTCGGGGTAGTCGCACCGCACGGTCAGGCCCAACGTGCGCCGGACGTGCCCACGCACCTTCGGCGCGCCGCACCCCAGCACGGTGTCGGTGAGGCCGAGGCCGGCCCACAGCAGGTTGCCCGGCCGGTCCCAGGTCACCGCCGCCGGCCAGCGGACGCCTGGCCGGCGGCGCTCGAGCAGCAGCAGCCGGGGCGCGTAGGGGGCGAGGGCGTGCGCGGTGAGCACACCGGCCAGCCGACCCCCCACGACCACGACGTCCCAGTCCCCGGCCCAGTCCGGGGCGCCTCCGCCCACCGGTCAGAGCGCTTCGAGCCGGACGTCGGGGGTCCGCTCCAGCGACATCGCGGTGGGCAGGGCGAGGCAGGGCGTCCGGACCAGGTGCTCGGTGCCCGCCGGGACACCCGCACCGGACGGCGCGTGGACGGCGCGCAGCAGCGACAGCGGGCGCCCGGTGAGCGCGACCAGGAAGGGGTGAGGCGCTCGGCCGATCCGGGCCAGGCACACCAGCCGCATCCGGCCGTCGGCATGGTAGAGCCGCCCTCGCTCGACGTACTGCAGCAGCTCGACGATGTCCGGGTGGTCCTCCGGCGGCGCGCTGCCGGTCGCGCCCTCCAGGTCCAGGTCCAGGACGCCGGCCGGGGCGAGCCGGCCCTC
>DATDMG010000273.1:0-3808 GCA_036518955.1 Kineosporiaceae bacterium
CACCCCGGCCGGGTGCGCGCCGCCCTCGGTCCCGGCGCCGGGGGCTGTTGCTACGAGGTGCCCCAGGACCTTCAGGACGATGTGTGCGCCGTCCTGCCCGAGGCCCGGGCCCGGACCACGTGGGGCACCGCGGCACTGGACCTGCGCGCCGGGTGCGCCGCGGTGCTCCGTTCGGCCGGGGTCGGCGCGATCACCACGGTCGGCGGCTGCACCATCGAGGACCCGGCGCTGTACTCCTACCGGCGGGCCCAGGTCACCGGCCGCTTCGCCGGCGTCGTCATGATGGCTCCATGAGTGAATGCGGCGGCGCGGCCGCGCCCCCGGTCGGGCAGGCGGGTGCGCGACGGCGGGACGAACTGCGCGCTGGCCTCGACGGCGTGCACGACCGGATCGTGGCGGCCTGCGCGTCCGCCGGGCGGGATCCGGACGAGGTCACGCTCGTGGTGGTGACCAAGACGTACCCGGCGAGCGACGTCCGGTTGTTGGCTTCGCTGGGGGTGAGGGACGTCGGGGAGAACCGGGACCAGGAGGCCGGGCCCAAGCACGACCTCTGCGCCGGCCTCGGGCTGCGCTGGCACTTCGTCGGGCAGGTGCAATCGAACAAGGCGCGGCACGTCGCCCGGTACGCCGACATCGTCCAGTCGGTCGACCGGCTGTCGCTGGTCCGTGCGCTCGGGCGAGGTGCCCGGGAGGCGGGTCGTTCGCTGGCCTGCCTGGTGCAGCTGAGCCTGGACGGTGATCCCGCCCGTGGTGGCGTGCCGATCGACGCGGTGCCCGCGCTGGCCCGGGCGATCGTCGATGAACCGGGTCTGGAGCTGCACGGAGTGATGGCAGTGGCCCCGCTCGGGGCCGATCCTGAGGTAGCCTTCGAGCCGTTGCCGCAGCTGCGTGATCGGCTCCTTCGAGAGCATCCGGGTGCCCGCATCATCTCGGCCGGGATGAGCGGCGACCTGGAGGCCGCGTTGCGACATGGTGCGACACACCTGCGTGTCGGGACTGCGGTACTCGGTGCCCGCCCACCCCTCAGGTAGCGTCCTTTGAAGCTGGGGTTGTGGGACCGAAACGCTAGGGAGCACCGATGGGCGGCGCGCTGCGCAAGACCATGGTCTACCTCGGCTTGGCCGAGGATGACGTGCGCTACAACGCCTACGACGTGGATGAGGGCCTGGTCGACGACGAGCAGGCCGGGGACTTCCGGGGGGACAGGCTCCCGGAGCGTCACGTCGAGCGTCACGACGTGGAGCCGGAACCGGAGCACCGGGCTCCGGTGACACCGATCGGGAGGGGCCACGTGGCACGGGTCATGCCGGCACCGGCCGCTGCGGCCGAGTTGCACCGCATCACGACCATCCACCCGCGGACCTACAACGAGGCCAAGACGATCGGGGAGGCGTTCCGTTCGGGTACACCGGTGATCATGAACCTGAGCGATCTGGACGACGCGGACGCCAAGCGGCTGATCGACTTCGCGGCCGGACTGATCTTCGGCCTGCACGGGGCCATCGAGCGCATCACGAACAAGGTGTTCCTGCTGTCGCCGGCCAACGTGGAAGTGGCGCCCGCCGACAAAGTTCGGGTGCCTGAGCGCACCTTTTTCAATCAAAGCTAGTAGCAGCCAGTAGCCTGGGCTCGCAGCCGGAGCCCGCCGGGTCGGCCCCCCTCTGCGGCCACCAGGGGCGGAACCATTCGACCGCCGGGTGACGTTGCTGTGATGACGTGGTATTCGTCGGCTTCCAGCACACTGGTGGCCGTCAACACCCCTTCCAGGGATCGGATCGAGACTGCCGTGTTCGTGATACGACTCCTCGGCTTCGTCGTCTTCCTGTTCTTCCTCGCCCTGATCTTGCGCATGATCTTTGACTGGGTGCAGATGTTCTCGCGGGACTGGCGACCTCGTGGTGTGGTCCTCGTCGCAGCCGAAGCGATCTACAGCACCACCGACCCGCCCTTGAAGGCGTTGCGGCGCGTCATCCCTCCGCTACGGATCGGGGGGGTTCAGCTCGATCTGGCCTTCATGGTCCTGTTCCTGCTCGTCGTCATCTTGCTCAACGTGCTGAGGGTGTGACACCCAGGTGCTTTCTCCACGGCGGGACGCCTGCGCTACGATCCGTCGCGTATGGTCACCGTGCGTCTTGGGCGGGGCCTCTCTCTACTCGTTGCACCCAGAAGGACCGGCATCCGATACGGTGACACGACGACGCCGATCTGCCCACCAAGTCTCTCCCGCGAGGTGACCACATGGCCCTGACGCCAGAGGACGTTGTCAACAAGCGTTTCCAGGCGACCAAGTTCCGAGAAGGCTACGACCAGGATGAGGTCGACGACTTCCTGGATGAGGTCGTCAACGAGCTTCGGCGGCTGACCGAGGAGAATGAGGAGCTGCGCCAGAAGCTCGGCGCCTGCGAGCGCCGGGTGGGCGAGTTGTCCCGAGCCAGCGTGGCCCGGGAGAACGAGCCGCCCGCTCCGGTTCCGGTTCCGGCGGCCCCGATGTCGATGCCGCAACCGGTGGCCATGCCGATGCAGCCGATGCAGCCGCCGATGCAGTCCATGCAGCCGATGCAGCCGCCGATGACCGTGGCGCAGCCGGTCATGGCGTCCGAGCCGGTGGTTCCGGTGCAGCAGCTCCAAGTGGTGGGGCAGGGCCCGGAGGCCGCCGCAGGCATGCTCGCGCTGGCTCAGAAGCTGCACGACGAGTATGTCCGCAACGGCGAGCAGCAGCGGGACCGGATCGTGGGCGACGCCCGCGAGCATGCCGCGCGCCTGGTCCGTGAGGCGGAGGAGAAGCAGCGCCAGACCCTGGGCTCCCTGGAGCAGGAGCGGTCGCTGCTCGAACGCAAGATCGACGAGCTGCGTGCCTTCGAGCGGGAGTACCGCAGCCGGCTGAAGTCCTACCTGGAGGGCCAGCTGCGCGAGCTGGACGCGAAGGCGGCGGTGGTGCCGAATCGCGGCGCTGCGCCCGCTCCGGCGTCGATCGGCGCCTCGCAGCCGGCGTACAACAGCGGCCCGCTGCCGACGCGCGGTGCCTACGCTGCCGACCAGGGTGGTGACGCCGCGGGCCCGTCGTACCCGTTCGGCGACCGGAACTGAGGTCTCGGGCCGCGGCAGCGGCTCGAGACGTGACGGCGGCCCGGCCGGACCTCGTGCGGGAGCGAGGTCAGGCTGGGCCGTCGTCCTGTTTGCTGATCACGTAGCGTCCCTGCTTGACGGCTCACAGTCCCGGAAGGAGCGCTTCCGCGGTGACGATCAAGTTGACGATCAGGGTCCGGCCCGGGGCCTCGCGCGTCCGGGTCGGCGGGGTGCACGACGGTGCGCTCGTCGTGGCCGTGACGGCGCCGGCCGTCGACGGGCGCGCCACCGAGGCTGCGCTCCAGGCGCTGGCCGACGCACTCCGGTTGCGACGACGTGATCTGCGTCTCGTCACGGGGGCCACCAGCCGGACGAAAGTGGTCGAGTTGGCGGCCTCCGTAGCGGATCCGGCCCAACTCCACGCCATGATCACAGCTCTTCGAGGTGCCCCCTGAGCTGCTTGGACACATGATCATCCGGGGAAGCTACTCGGTGTGGTGACTTGAGTACGGGTGGCTGGGGTGATGAGGTGTCCGGCACCACCGCGCAGGGCGACGTCGGTCCGGCGGCCATCAGACGTGGCAACCGGGGCGTCGGCAGGGGACACTATCGCGACCACATCCGCGCGACGACGGGGGAGCCACCCATGGCACACACTGGCGCGGCGTCGTCGGGGACGACAGCCGGCACCGGGGCAGCATCGACGGCGGGTACGGCGGCGTCGCCGCCTGCGGCCGGCATC
>DATDMG010000274.1:0-15384 GCA_036518955.1 Kineosporiaceae bacterium
GTCCGCCCGTATCGCCATCACCCGGCACATCCGCCGTGGTGGCAAGGTGTGGATCAACATCTACCCGGACCGCCCGCTCACCAAGAAGCCGGCCGAGACCCGGATGGGCTCCGGCAAGGGTTCGCCGGAGTGGTGGATTGCGAACGTCAAGCCTGGTCGGGTGATGTTCGAGCTGTCGTTCCCCAACGAGAAGGTGGCGAAGGACGCGCTCACCCGCGCCATCCACAAGCTGCCGATGAAGTGCCGGATCGTCCGGCGCGAGGGTGGTGAGTCGTGATGGCGGTCGGATCCAAGGATCTGACTCCCGCCCAGCTGCGGAGCATGGACGACGAGCGCCTCGTCGAAGAGCTCCGCAAGGCCAAGGAGGAGCTCTTCAACCTCCGTTTCCAGTCCGCCACCGGGCAACTGGAGAGCCACGGGAGGCTACGCGCCGTCCGGCGCGACATCGCCCGGATCTACACGACGATGCGCGAGCGCGAGCTCGGCATCACCTCCGGGCCTGGAGAGTGAGCGCGATGACGGAGAACGCAAGCGTGAGCACCGAAACGTCGACGACGTCCACGCCGCCCGTCGAGCGGGGTTACCGCAAGACTCGCCGTGGCTACGTGGTCAGCGACAAGATGGACAAGACCGTGGTGGTCGAGGTCGAGGACCGGGTCAAGCACCCGCTCTACGGCAAGGTCATGCGGCGCACGAGCAAGGTGAAGGCGCACGACGAGCAGAACAGCGCCGGAATCGGCGACCTGGTCCTGATCATGGAGACCCGGCCGCTGTCCGCGACGAAGCGCTGGCGCCTGGTCGAGGTCCTCGAGCGGGCGAAGTAGGAGCTAAGGCCAGGGTGGGCAAGGCAGTTCCGTCAGGCTCTGACCAGAGAACCGACGCGACGACAGGAGTTCGACAGTGATCCAGCAGGAGTCGCGACTGCGTGTCGCCGACAACACGGGTGCCAAGGAGATCCTCTGCATCCGGGTTCTCGGCGGTTCGGGACGTCGCTACGCCGGTATCGGCGACGTCATCGTGGCCACCGTCAAGGATGCGATCCCGGGCGGGAACGTCAAGAAGGGCGACGTGGTGAAGGCGGTCGTCGTCCGCACCGTGAAGGAGCGTCGACGTCCGGACGGCTCGTACATCCGCTTCGACGAGAACGCGGCCGTGATCCTCAAGAATGACGGGGATCCTCGCGGTACCCGCATCTTCGGCCCGGTGGGCCGGGAGCTGCGCGAGACGAAGTTCATGAAGATCATCTCGCTGGCCCCGGAGGTGCTCTGAGATGGCGAAGATCCGGATCAAGAAGGGCGACACCGTCCAGGTGATCACCGGGCCCAAGGAGAACAAGGGCAAGACGGGCAAGGTCATCGCGGTCTACCCCGATATCGAGCGGGTGCTCGTCGAGGGCATCAACCGGATCAAGAAGCACACCAAGGTGGGCCAGTCCGGCCGCGGTACGAAGACCGGTGGGATCATCACCCAGGAGGCTCCGATCCACATCAGCAACGTCATGTTGGTGGACCCGGAGACGAAGAAGCCGACCCGGGTCGGGATCCGGACCGAGACGGTCGAGCGGGACGGCCGCACCAAGACCGTGCGGATCCGCGTCGCCAAGCGTTCGGGTAAGGACATCTGAGATGACGCAGACTCTGGAGACCACCACCGCGGTGCCGCGCCTCAAGCAGCGGTACCGTGACGAGATCAAGCCGGCGCTGCGGAAAGAGTTCTCCTTCGGCAACGTGATGCAGGTGCCGGGCCTGGTGAAGGTCGTCGTGAACATGGGCGTCGGCGAGGCGGCCCGTGACTCCAAGCTCATCGAGGGTGCGATCCGCGACCTGGCCGCGATCACCGGGCAGAAGCCGCAGGTGACCAAGGCCCGCAAGTCGATCGCACAGTTCAAGCTGCGCGAGGGCATGCCGATCGGCGCGCATGTGACGCTTCGGGGCGACCGGATGTGGGAATTCGTCGACCGGTTGCTCTCGGTCGCGTTGCCGCGTATCCGGGACTTCCGTGGGCTCTCCCCGAAGCAGTTCGACGGGCGGGGCAACTACACCTTCGGGCTGACCGAGCAGTCGATGTTCCATGAGATCGACCAGGACCGGATCGACCGCGTGCGCGGTATGGACATCACCGTGGTCACCACGGCGACGACCGACGACCAGGGCCGGGCGCTGCTTCGCCACCTGGGCTTCCCCTTCAAGGAGAACTGACGTGGCCAAGACCGCACTGATCAACAAGGCCAACCGCAAGCCGAAGTTCGCCGTCCGCGCCTACACCCGCTGTCAGCGGTGCGGGCGTCCGCACTCGGTCTACAAGAAGTTCGGCCTGTGCCGCGTGTGTCTGCGCGAGATGGCGCACCGGGGCGAGCTGCCGGGCGTCACGAAGAGCAGTTGGTGAGGGGGTAACGCGATGGCGACGCTCGAGCTGGTACCGCTGCGTTCCAAGTTTCCCTACACCGGGCACATGACTGTCCGGTTCGAGTCACCGGTGATTCACCCGGATGTTCCGTTGGACCTGATCGACGTCGAGGACGTCCTCGACAGCTTCGAGACCACCACTGCACCGCAGGTCGCCGGCGCCGCTCCGGCCGGCGAAACCACGGTGAGGAAGGGCGTGCAAGCCCGATGACGATGACCGACCCGATCGCGGACATGCTGACGCGACTGCGGAACGCCAACTCGGCGTACCACGACACGGTCAGCATGCCATACAGCAAGCTCAAGGCCCGGATCGCGGAGATCCTCCAGCAGGAGGGCTACATCGCCGCGTGGGCCGTCTCGGATGCCGAGGTGGGCAAGACGCTGACGATCACCCTCAAGTACGGGCCGAACCGAGAGCGCTCGATCGCCGGCATCCGCCGGATCAGCAAGCCGGGGCTTCGGGTCTACGCGAACAAGACCAACCTGCCGCGGGTGCTGGGTGGCCTCGGCGTGGCGATCATCTCCACCTCATCGGGTCTTCTCACCGATCGCCAGGCGAGCAAGAAGGGCGTGGGTGGGGAAGTCCTCGCCTACGTCTGGTGAGGGGCGGAGGAGGATCATGTCGCGCATCGGAAGGTTGCCCATCGCCGTCCCGGGCGGAGTGGACGTCAGCATCGACGGCCGCAGCGTCACGGTGAAAGGCCCCAAAGGCACCCTGACCCACGCGGTCGCCATGCCCATCGAGGTCGTCCAGGAGGGGTCCACCCTGACGGTCACCCGGCCGGACGACGAGCGCTACTCGCGCTCCCTGCACGGGCTCACCCGGACGCTGATCGCCAACATGGTCGTCGGCGTCACGCAGGGGTACGAGAAGAAGCTGGAGATCGTGGGGACCGGGTACCGCGTCACCGCGAAGGGCTCGAACCTGGAGTTCGCGCTCGGCTACAGCCACCCCATCACGGTGGAGCCCCCGACGGGCGTCACCTTCACCGTCGAGGCGCCGACCCGCTTCAGCGTGTCCGGCATCGACAAGCAGCAGGTCGGCGAGGTCGCCGCGAACCTGCGCAAGCTGCGCAAGCCCGACCCGTACAAGGGCAAGGGTGTGCGGTACGCGGGCGAGACGATCCGTCGCAAGGTCGGGAAGGCGGGCAAGAAGTGACCATCGGTGTCAAGCGCAGCGGTGGGGGGGCCGGCAAGGGCAAGGACGCTGCCCGTACCCGCCGTCACCTGCGGGTGCGCAAGAAGGTCACCGGCACGCCCGAGCGTCCCCGGCTCGTCGTCACCCGGTCCAACCGGCACATGGTGGCGCAGGTGGTGGACGATACGCTCGGCCACACCCTGGTCTCGGCCTCGAGCCTGGAGGCCGACCTGCGGGCCCTCGACGGCGACAAGACGGCCAAGGCGAAGCGGGTCGGCGAGCTGATCGCGCAGCGGGCGAAGGCGGCGGGGATCTCCACGGTCGTCTTCGATCGCGGCGGTAACCGCTACCACGGCCGCGTCGCGGCGGTCGCTGACGGAGCCCGAGAGGGTGGGCTGTCGCTGTGACCTGCCTCTTCACTGACTCGATCGAGAGAAGGAACGACTGATGGCGGGACCCCAGCGCCGCGGTGGCGGTGGCTCCGGAGCCGGCGGCACCGGCGAGAACTCCGGTCGCCGCGACCGTCGGGACCGGGACAACCGGCGTGACGGTCGGGAGGGCGGGGCCGACAAGACCGCGTTCGTCGAGCGTGTCGTGACGATCAACCGCGTGGCCAAGGTGGTCAAGGGTGGCCGGCGGTTCAGCTTCACCGCGCTCGTCGTCGTCGGCGACGGCGACGGCACCGTCGGCGTCGGTTACGGCAAGGCCAAGGAGGTGCCCGCGGCGATCGCCAAGGGCGTCGAGGAGGCCAAGAAGCACTTCTTCAAGGTGCCGCGCATCGCCAGCACCATCCCGCACCCGATCCAGGGTGAGGCAGCGGCGGGCGTCGTCCTGCTGAAGCCGGCTTCGCCCGGTACCGGCGTCATCGCCGGTGGGCCGGTGCGCGCGGTGCTCGAGTGCGCCGGTATCTCGGACGTGCTGAGCAAGTCGCTCGGCTCGGACAACGCCATCAACATCGTGCACGCCACGGTGGCCGCGCTGCGCGGTCTGGAGCGTCCGGAGTCGGTCGCCGCGCGCCGAGGGCTGCCCCTCGAGGACGTCGCACCGGCGGCCCTGCTGAGGGCACGGGCCGGAGTGGGTGCGTGATGGCCCGGCTCAAGGTGACCCAGACGAGGTCGGAGATCGGCGGGCTGCGCAATCAGCGGGACACGCTGCGCACCCTCGGGCTCAAGCGGATCGGCGACGTCGTCGTCAAGGAGGACCGCCCCGAGATCCGGGGCATGGTCCGCGCCGTCCGGCATCTCGTCACGGTGGAGGAGGTGGACTGAGATGGCATCCGACAAGGAGCACCCGCTGAAGCTGCACCACCTGCGGCCGGCCCCCGGCGCCCACACGGCGAAGACCCGGGTGGGACGTGGTGAGGCGAGCAAGGGCAAGACCGCGGGCCGCGGCACCAAGGGCACCAAGGCCCGCTACCAGGTGTCGGAGGCGTTCGAGGGCGGTCAGATGCCTCTGCACATGCGGCTGCCCAAGCTGCGCGGGTTCCGCAACCCGGCGAAGGTGACGTACCAGGTGGTGAACCTGGACAGGCTGTCCGCGCTGTTCCCCGAAGGGGGCCCGGTCACCGTCGAGCTGTTGGTCGACAGGGGGGCCGTGCGCAAGGGGTTGCCGGTGAAGGTCCTCGGCACCGGGGAGGCCGCGGCGGCGTTCCAGGTGACGGTCCATGCGTTCTCCACATCGGCAGCGGAGAAGATCGCAGCGGCCGGAGGTAGCACCTCCACGCTGTGAGCACCGCCGCGAGCGGAAGGGCCCGGCCACGGTCTGGTCGGGCCCTTGCCATTCCCAGCGGTGTGGGTGGGGATGTTAGGGTCCAGACGCAGGGCGGTGCCGCCACAACGGGGCCCGTCGAGAGAAAGAGCCGCCCCGGTCGGGCGGCGAGCAGGAGGTTTCGTGCTCAGCGCGTTCGCCCGGGCGTTCCGCACGCCGGATCTGCGCCGCAAGCTCCTCTTCACGCTTGCGATCATGGCTGTGTTCCGGCTCGGCGGGTTCATCCCCACCCCGGGCGTGAGCTACGGCAACGTCCAGGCGTGCTTGAACACCGGGAACACGACGGGTGCGCTGGCCCTGATCAACCTGTTCAGCGGCGGTGCGCTGCTCAACCTCTCGGTGTTCGCTCTCGGGATCATGCCGTACATCACCGCGAGCATCATCATCCAGTTGCTCACCGTGGTCATTCCACGGTTCGAGGCGCTGAAGGAGGAGGGGCAGACCGGCACGACCAAGCTGACCCAGTACACCCGTTACCTCACCATCGGGCTGGCGATCCTGCAGTCCACGACGGTGGTCGCGATCACCCGCTCCGGCACCCTCTTCGGCACGGCCTGCCCGAAGCCGTTGGTGCCCAACACCAGCGTCGTCACGGCCCTGCTCATGGTGATCACGATGACCGCCGGCACCGGCCTGATCATGTGGCTGGGTGAGCTGGTCACCGAACGTGGGGTCGGCAACGGGATGTCACTGCTGATCTTCACCTCGATCGCGGCCGGGTTCCCGACGTCCATCTGGGCGATCGGACAGGAGCGAAGCTACGACGTGATGGTCCTGGTCATCGCGCTCGGTCTTGTGATCATGGCGCTCGTCGTGTTCGTGGAGCAGTCCCAACGCCGCATCCCGGTGCAGTACGCCAAGCGGATGATCGGCCGTCGGCAGTACGGCGGCACCAGCACGTACATCCCGATCAAGGTGAACATGGCCGGTGTCATCCCGGTGATCTTCGCCTCGTCGCTGTTGTACCTCCCGGCGCTGATCGCGCAGTTCAACTCCAAGAGCACCGCCGGGTGGGTGCAATGGATCAACACGAACTTCACCCGTGGTGACCACCCCGCCTACATGATCGCCTACTTCGTGCTCATCATCTTCTTCACGTACTTCTACGTGTCGATCACGTTCAACCCTGACGAGGTCGCCGAGAACATGAAGAAGTACGGAGGGTTCATCCCGGGCATCCGGGCGGGGCGGCCGACGTCGGAGTACCTGGACTACGTGCTCACCCGGATCACGCTTCCGGGTGCCCTGTACCTAGGTTTGATATCGCTTATCCCACTGGTGGCCTTGGCCCTGCTGAACGCCAACACCGGTAAGTTCCCCTTCGGCGGCACGTCGATCCTCATCGTCGTGGGCGTCGGGCTGGAGACCGTCAAGCAGATCGAGTCCCAGCTCCAGCAGAGGCACTACGAAGGGTTCTTGCGATGAGACTCGTGTTCCTCGGGCCACCGGGTGCGGGCAAGGGGACGCAGGCCAAGCGCGTCGCCGAGCGGCTGTCGATCCCGGCCATCTCGACCGGGGACATCTTTCGGTCGAACGTGTCCAAGGGCACCGAACTTGGCCAGCTGGCGAAGCGCTACATGGACGCCGGTGAGTACGTCCCCGACGAGGTCACCAACGACATGGTCCGGGACCGGCTGAGCGAGCCGGACGCCGCGGCGGGGTTCCTGCTGGACGGTTACCCGCGGACCACGGCCCAGGTCGACACCCTCGACGCGATGCTGGCGGAGCGCCGGTCCGCGCTGTCCGCCGTCGTGGAGCTCACTGTCGATACCGAGGAGGTGGTCCAGCGGCTGCTGAGGCGGGCCGAGATCGAGGGCCGCCCGGACGACACGGAGGAGGTCGTCCGACGTCGGCTCGAGGTGTACGCCCGGGAGACCGCGCCGCTGGTCGCGGTGTACGAGGCGCACGGCCTGATCCGGCGGGTGGATGGGATGGGACCGGTCGACGACGTGACCGACCGGCTGGTCAAGGCGCTCGAGGGCTAGGGCGTGCTGGGCCGGGACCGCATCCAGTACAAGACCACCGACCAGATGCGGCTGATGCGAGCGGCAGGCCTGGTGGTGGCGGACGCGCTCGACGCCGTCCGCGCCGCGTTGCGTCCTGGGGTGACGACCAAGGAACTCGACGAGATCGCGCACGATGTGATCCGGACTGCCGGGGCGTTGCCGTCCTTCCTGAACTATGGGCACCCACCCTATCCGGCGACCACCTGCATCTCGGTCAACGAGGAGATCGTCCACGGGATCCCCGGCGCCCGGGTGGTTGCCGCTGGCGACCTGGTGTCCGTCGACTGCGGGGCGATCCTGGCCGGCTGGCACGGCGACGCGGCGTTCACCGCGATCGTGGCCGAGCCGGGCGGGCGCCCGGAGGAGGCTGGTGCGGCCGCCGATCGCGCCCTGATCGAGGTGACCCGCGAGGCGATGTGGCGGGGGATCGGGGCGATCGCCCCGGGCCATCGGCTGGGCGCGATCGGCGGCGCCATCGAAGATCATGTGGACGGGCGCTACGGGCTGGTCGAGGAGTACGGCGGCCACGGCATCGGCACCGAGATGCACCAGGACCCGCACGTGCTCAACTACCGCACCCGCGACGCCGGCCGCCGGATGCGCTCCGGCCTCTGCCTGGCCATCGAGCCGATGCTCACGGCCGGGAGCCCGGCCACCCGGGTGCTGCCGGACCAGTGGACCGTCTCCACCGTCGACGGGTCTCGGGCGGCGCACTGGGAGCACTCGGTGGCTCTGCACGAGGGCGGGTTGTGGGTGCTGACGGCGCGGGACGGTGGCGAGGAGGGCCTCGCCTCGGTAGGCGCTCCCTTCGCCCCCCTGGCCGGCTGACGCGCACCCGCCGTCGGCGTGGGGTGTCGCGGGCCGGTCGGCGTCCATCCGTCAAGCCCGCCCGGCCCTCGATTTCTTTGCCGGGCATCTCCTCGCGTAGACTCGCTTGTCGGCTCACGAGCATTCACGTCCGGGTGGCCCCGCGGCTGGTCTGGTCACAGCAGGACGCCGTCACGCGTGCGCCTGGAAGGTCAACGCGGCCGTAGTGCACGGCCAGAAGGATTGCGGAGGACATGCCGAAGAAGGACGGGGTCATCGAGATCGAGGGCACCGTGGTCGAAGCTCTCCCGAACGCCATGTTCCGGGTCGAGCTGTCCAACGGCCACAAGGTGCTCGCGCACATCTCGGGCAAGATGCGCCAGCACTACATCAGGATCCTCCCGGAGGACCGCGTGGTGGTGGAGCTTTCCCCCTACGACCTCTCTCGAGGTCGCATCGTCTACCGCTACAAGTAACCGCCCGACACCCTCCCTCGACGCGGCCCGCTGCGTCCCGCAGTGGATGGCGTCCGAAGATGGAAGAGACCGATGAAGGTCAAGCCGAGCGTCAAGAAGATCTGCGACAAGTGCAAGGTGATCCGTCGGCACGGCCGGGTCATGGTGATCTGCGAGAACCTGCGTCACAAGCAGCGCCAGGGCTGACCCGCGTCGCATCCTGCGCCAGTGCACGGACAGGATACGAGCAGTCCCGAGAGCAGTACCCGACCCCCGTGCCGGCATGCCGCGCACGGGACGCCACCCCCGGAACAGAGGCCGGGGACCCGGTGAACGCCGGGAGCGGTGCTGCGCCACACCTCTGCGACGACAGAAGAGAGAACGATGGCACGCCTCGTCGGCGTCGACCTCCCGCGGGACAAGCGGCTCGAGGTGGCGCTCACCTACATCTACGGCATCGGCCGGACCCGGGCCAAGGAGGCCCTGACGGCCACCCAGGTCAGCCCGGACCTGCGGGTGCGCGACCTCGGCGACGAGGAGCTGGTGAAGCTCCGTGACTACATCGAGGCGAACTTCAAGGTCGAGGGTGACCTCCGCCGTGAGGTGAACGCCGACATCCGCCGCAAGATGGAGATCGGCTGCTACCAGGGTCTGCGGCACCGGCGCGGGCTGCCGGTCCGCGGTCAGCGCACGAAGACGAACGCGCGGACCCGGAAGGGCCCGAAACGCACGGTCGCCGGCAAGAAGAAGCCCGGCAAGAAGTAGTAGTCCGCCCGTCGAGCGCCCGCCTCGCGGACCCAGCGGATCGACGACCTCACCTTCCAGGAGTTCTCCCGAATGCCACCCCAGAAGCGCCAGACGTCGGCGGCGGCGCGCAAGCCGCGCCGCAAGGAGAAGAAGAACGTCTCCCACGGCCACGCGCACATCAAGAGCACCTTCAACAACACCATCGTCTCGATCACCGACCCTACCGGAGCGGTGATCTCTTGGGCCTCGGCCGGCCAGGTCGGCTTCAAGGGCTCGCGCAAGTCGACCCCCTTCGCCGCGCAGATGGCAGCCGAGGCCGCCGCCCGCCGGGCCCAGGAGCACGGCATGCGCAAGGTCGACGTCTTCGTCAAGGGCCCGGGATCGGGCCGGGAGACCGCGATCCGCTCGTTGCAGGCCACCGGGCTCGAGGTGGGTTCGATCCAGGACGTGACGCCGACCCCGCACAACGGTTGCCGTCCGCCGAAGCGTCGCCGCGTCTGACCTCGCCGACGCCGTCCGCGTCGTCCCCGGCACTGTGACGGGTCGGGACGCGCACCGGAGCATGAAGACTTTCCTAAGGAGAAAGACCAGCCATGGCGCGTTACACCGGCGCTGACTGCAAGCGCTGCCGCCGGGAGAAGACGAAGCTCTTCCTGAAGGGCTCCAAGTGCGACTCCCCGAAGTGCCCGATCGAGATCCGCCCCTACCCTCCGGGCGAGCACGGCCGGGCCCGCACCAAGGAGAGCGAGTACCTGCTGCAGAAGCGGGAGAAGCAGAAGGCTGCCCGCATCTACGGCGTCCTCGAGAAGCAGTTCCGCGGCTACTACGAGGAGGCCAACCGCAAGACCGGCAAGACCGGTGAGAACCTGCTGCGGATCCTCGAGTCGCGACTGGACAACGTGGTGTACCGGGCGGGGCTGGCCGCGTCCCGGGACATGGCCCGCCAGTTGGTGCGGCACGGCCACTTCACGGTGAACGGCACGAAGGTCGACATCCCCAGCTATCGGGTCACCGAGAACGACATCATCGAGGTGCGCCCGAGCAGCCTGGAGCTGACGCCGTTCGTCGTCGCCCGCGCCCAGGCCGGGGACCGTACGGTCCCGGCGTGGCTCGAAGTGATCCCGAACCGGATGCGCATCCTCGTCCACGGGCTGCCGGCGCGCGCGGTCATCGACACCCAGGTGCAGGAACAGCTGATCGTCGAGCTCTACTCGAAGTAGCGGCCGAGTTCGACTCGTAGTAGGCGCACGACTCCACCTCGGCGGACGGATGCCGGGGTGGGGGGTCCAGGACGTCATATGGCGGATGTCCTGAGAAGGGAAAGAACGTGCTCATCGCACAGAGGCCGACCCTGACCGAGGAGGTCGTCGGCGAGCACCGCTCCCGGTTCGTGATCGAGCCGCTGGAGCCCGGGTTCGGATACACGCTGGGCAATTCGCTGCGGCGGACGCTGCTCTCGAGCATCCCCGGCGCGTCGGTCACCAGCATCCGGATCGACGGCGTCCTGCACGAGTTCACCCCCGTCCCGGGGGTGAAGGAGGACGTCACCGAGCTGATCCTGAACATCAAGCAGCTGGTCGTCTCCAGCGAGCACGACGAGCCGGTCGTGATGTACCTGCGCAAGCAGGGTCCGGGCACGGTGACGGCCGCGGACATCGCGCCGCCCGCCGGGGTCGAGGTCCACAACCCGGACCTGCACATCGCGACCCTCAACGGCAAGGGCAAGCTCGAGATGGAGCTCACCGTCGAGCGTGGCCGCGGTTACGTCTCGGCGAACCAGAACAAGACCGGTGACCAGGAGATCGGCCGGATCCCGGTCGACTCGATCTACTCGCCGGTGCTCAAGGTGACGTACAAGGTCGAGGCGACCCGTGTCGAGCAGCGCACCGACTTCGACCGGCTCATCGTGGACGTCGAGACCAAGCCGTCGACGCAGCCCCGGGATGCCATGGCGAGCGCCGGCAAGACGCTGGTCGAGCTGTTCGGCCTGGCACGGGAGCTGAACATCGAGGCCGAGGGCATCGACATGGGCCCGTCGCCGTCCGACGCCGCGCTGGCAGCCGACCTCGCGCTGCCGATCGAGGAGCTCGACCTCACGGTCCGGTCGTACAACTGCCTGAAGCGCGAGGGGATCCACACCGTTGGCGAGCTCGTCGCCCGCAGCGAGGCGGACCTGCTCGACATCCGCAACTTCGGCGCCAAGTCGATCGACGAGGTCAAGGCGAAGCTGCACGGCATGGGGCTGGCCCTGAAGGACAGCCCGCCCGGGTTCGATCCCGCAATGGTCGTCGACAGCTTCGGCACCGACGACGACATGTCCTACGCCGAGGACGAGCAGCTCTGACCACGCACCGCCGCGCCGGGCGAGGGCGCCCGGCGCGGCGGACTGACCGAGGAGAACGACAGACATGCCCACCCCCACCAAGGGTCCGCGGCTCGGCGGTGGTCCGGCGCACGAGCGGATGCTGCTGGCCAACCTTGCCACGCAGCTCTTCGCGCACCGCCGGATCACCACCACCGAGGCCAAGGCGAAGCGGGTCCGCCCGCTGGCGGAGCGGCTGATCACTTTCGCCAAGCGCGGCGATCTCGCCTCGCGGCGCCGGGTGCTCACCGTCGTCCGCGACAAGGGCGTCGTCCACGAGCTGTTCACGCAGATCGCTCCGGCGATGGCCGAGCGGCAGGGTGGGTACACCCGGATCACCAAGATCGGTAATCGCAAGGGTGACAACGCGCCGCTGGCGGTGATCGAGCTGGTGCTCGAACCGCTCACGGCACGGCAGGCCACCATCCGGGAGGCCGAGGCCGCCACCCGCAGCGCTGCCAAGACCGCGGCTCCCGCGGCTGCCGTGGCGGAGCCTGCTGTCGTGGCCGCCACTGACGCGGCGGCCACCGACGAGGCGGCTGACGGCCCCGACCACTCCACCGGCGGCGAGGCCGCCGGTGGGGAGTCGCCCGTGGCTCCGGCAGCGAAGGCCTCCGACGAGGCCTGAGCCGCCGCCCGCACGGCAGCACCGGATGGCCGAGGCCGTCGTCCCTGCTCCCGCGCCCGAGGAGCCGCCCGCGCGCCCGGTGGGCAGCGGGTCTCTCGGCACGGGTGCCGGGGACGACGGCTTCGTGCGCATCAGGCTCGACCTGGACTACGACGGCACCGGCTTCGCGGGCTGGGCTGTCCAGCCGGGCCTGCGCACGGTCGCCGGGACCCTCGCGGCGGCCCTGGGCGCGGTGCTGCGTACGGACCCGCAGTCTCTCGGCCTGGTCGTCGCCGGCCGGACGGATGCCGGTGTGCACGCCACCGGGCAGGTGTGCCACCTGGAGGCTTCTCGGGACGCCTGGGCGGCGTTGCCCGGCCGGTCCGGGGTCCCTCCCGAGGTGGCCCTGGTGCGGCGCCTGGCGGGCGTGCTGCCGGACGACGTCCGGGTCCGCGCGGCGGGGCCGGCCCCACCCGGGTTCGACGCACGCTTCTCCGCGCTCCACCGCCGCTACGCGTACCGGATCTGCGACGACCCGGCGGGAGTGCCGCCGTTGCGCCGGCACGACGTCCTCCGGCACGGGCGCCCGCTGGACGCCGCCCGGATGGACGCCGCGGCCCGTGCGCTCACCGGGCTGCACGATTTCGCCGCGTTCTGCCGACGCCGCCAGGGCGCTACCACCGTCCGCACGCTGCTGGAGTACTCCTGGGACCGGGATGCGGCGGACCTCGTGGTCGCTCGGGTGGTGGCGGACGCCTTCTGCCACTCGATGGTGCGGGCCCTGGTCGGGGCGGTCCTGCCGGTGGGGGAGGGGCGCCGGGAGGTCGGTTGGCCGGCGCAGGTCCTCGCCCGAGGGGTGCGCGACCCGGCGGTGACCGTGGCTCCGCCGCACGGACTGGTGCTCGAGGAGGTCGGGTATCCGGACGTCGCGGGGCTGGCCGAGCGGGCGCGGCAGGCCCGCGCCGTCCGCGTCCTGCCCGGCCGCTGACGTGCCCCGGTCGACGTGCCCGGCGCGGCAGCCCGTCGGCCCCGGTACGGGCGGCTGGGTGTCGAGTCGCCGGCCGGGCCGTGCGGTGCCACGCTCGGTCGGGTGAGCGACGGCGTGTACGAGAACGAGCCACTCTCCGACAATGACTCGGCGATCGACCTGGACCAGGTCTTCGGCACGGACGACGGCGGCGACGACGCGATGGACCGCAGCTACTCGCCGCCGGAGCGTCCTCGGGAGCTGGACGCCTTCGGGACGACGGTCGCCGAGCAGCGCCAGGGGGAGACCCTCGACCAGCGCCTCGCCCAGGAGGAGCCCGACCCCGCCCTGGCGGTTGACGACGAGGTCGGCGACCAGCGCGAGGAGGACGAATTCCGGGCCGCCGCCGAGGTCGGCGACCAGCGCGCCGGCCGCCTGGTGGACACCGACGAGGGCCTCGGGGAAGACACCGAGAAGGACCTGGTCGGACGGGATGTCGGTATCGACGCGGGGGCGGCGGGCGCGGAGGAGGCGGCGATGCACGTCGTCCCGGACTCCGACCGCTGGTAGCGGTCGCCGACCGCTGGTGCGGCCGCCGGTCGCCGACCGCTGGTGCCGGCCGCCGGCCGCCGCCGAGTGCGGACCAGGACCAGGAGAGGTGGGCATGGCGGATCTGCACGGCCTGCTGTCGACGTCCGTGGCGGCGGGGGAGGTCCCCGGTGCGGCGGCTCTGGTGGCCCGGCGGGGCGACGCGGAGGTGGTGGCCGTCGGTGCGGTGGACGTGGCGGGGACCGGGCCGATGACCCGGGAGTCGATCGTCCGGATTGCGTCCCTGACGAGGCCGGTCGTCGCCGCGGCGGCAATGGTCCTCGTCGAGGAGGGGGTGATCGCGCTCGACGACCCGATCGGAACGTGGCTGCCGGCACCGGGACGTCGGGTCACCTCTGCCCGCGGAGCGGGGTGATCTGCATCCTGCTCACCCAGCGGATGATGGCCGGACCCACCTGCACCGAGCTGATGCGCGAGGTCTGGACGTACGCCGTCCGCCGAGCCGGGGCTAGGCGCGGGACGAGCCGGTCGAGGACGTCGCGGTGTGCGAGCGCTGCTGCGGGGCTCGTTCCCGAGGGGTGATGGCCGGCTCGGGGGCCGGCTCCTGGATCCCTGGCATCGAGCCGAACCGGGCGACCGCGCGCATCTTGTTCACCGCGTCCAGGGCGGCGACCTTGTAGGCCTCCGACAGCGTGGGGTAGTTGAAGACAGTGTCGACCAGGTGGTCGACACTGCCGCCGCATGTCATGATCGCCTGCCCCAGGTGCACCAGCTCGGTGGCGTGCGACCCGAAGACGTGGACGCCGAGCAGCTGCCGGGTCTGGGTCGACACCAGCAGCTTGAGCATCCCGTAGCTGTCGCCGATGATCTGGCCTCGAGCGAGTTCCCGGTATCGGGAGATCCCGACTTCGTACGGCACCGACGACCGGGTGAGCTGGTCCTCGGTCTGACCGCAGTAACTGATCTCGGGGATCGTGTAGATGCCGATCGGCTGCAGCTCGACGAGGTTGTTCGCCGGCTCGTCGCAGGCGTGGTAAGCGGCCAGCCGGCCCTGCTCCATGGACGTCGCCGCGAGCGCCGGGAACCCGATCACGTCGCCGACCGCGTAGAGGTGCGGCACCCTCGTCCGGTAGTTGCTGTCGACGACGATCCGGCCGCGCCGGTCCGTCTCCAGGCCGGCCGCCTCCAGGTTCAGCCCCTCGGTGGCGCCCTGCCGCCCGGCGCTGTACATCACGGTGTCCGCGGGAATCCGCTTGCCGCTCGCCAGCGCCGTCACCGTGCCCTGCTCGTTGGCCTGCACGCTCTCCACGGTCTCCCCGAAGCGGAAGCTCACCGACAGGTCGCGCAGGTGGAACTTGAGCGCCTCCACCACCTCGGAGTCGCAGAAGTCCAGCATCCGGTCCCGTGACTCCACCACCGTCACGCGCGTTCCCAGGGCGGCGAACATCGACGCGTACTCGATGCCGATGACTCCCGCGCCGACCACGACCATGGACCGGGGGATCTGGCCCAGGTGCAGGATGCCGTCGGAGTCGAGGATCCGGACATCGTCGAAGTCCACCGTCGGTGGG
>DATDMG010000275.1:0-8111 GCA_036518955.1 Kineosporiaceae bacterium
ACCGCATCCGGGCCCTGGTGGAGTCGATGGGCGACCCGCAGAAGGCGTTCCGCGTGGTCCACGTCACCGGCACCAACGGCAAGACCTCGACGACCCGGATGATCGAGCGGCTGCTGCGGGAGCACGGCCTCCGGACGGGCCGGTTCACCAGCCCGCACCTGACCGACGTCCGGGAGCGGATCAGCCTCGACGGCCAGCCGCTGGCACCGGACCGGTTCGTCGAGGTCTACCAGGAGGTGCTGCCGTACCTGGACGTGCTGGACGCCCGGCTCGACGAGGCCGACGCGCCGCGCCTGACGTACTTCGAGGTTCTGGTGGCGATGGCCTACGCGGCTTTCGCGGACGCGCCGGTCGACGTCGCGGTCGTCGAGGTGGGGATGGGCGGCGCCTGGGACGCCACCAATGTCGCGGACGGCGAGGTCGCCGTCGTCACCCCGGTCGCCGTCGACCACGAGCGCTTCCTCGGCCGGGACGTCGCCACCATCGCCGCGGAGAAGGCCGGCATCATCAAGCCCGGCGCCGTCGCCGTCCTCGCCGAGCAGCTGCCGGAGGCCGCCGACGTGCTGCTGCAGCACGCGGCGCGGGTGGGAGCCCGCGCCGCGTGCGAGAACGCGCACTTCGGCGTGGCCCACCGGGAGGTGGCGGTCGGCGGCCAACTCCTGACCCTCGGCGGCCTGGGGGCGTCCTACGACGGTGTCTTCCTGCCGCTGTTCGGCCCCCACCAAGCGGGCAACGCGGCGGCGGCCCTGGCTGCGGTGGAGGTGTTCCTGGGCGGCGATCCCTCCGGGTCGGTGGTGCCGCTGGACCCGGACGTCGTGCGGGCGGGCTTCGCCGGTGCCGACTCGCCGGGGCGGCTGGAGGTGGTCCGCCGCAGCCCCCTCGTCCTGGTCGACGCGGCGCACAACCCGGCCGGTGCGCTCGCACTGGCGGAGGGCGTCCGGGACGCGTTCACGTTCACCAAGCTGGTGGGCGTGGTCGGCGTCCTGTCGGACAAGGACCACGTGGGCATCCTGGAGGCGCTGGAACCGATCCTCGACGAGGTGGTGGTGACCCGGTCGTCGTCCCCGCGCTCCACCCTGCCGGAGGATCTCCTCGAGTCGGCGTCGGACGTGTTCGGCGAACACCGGGTGACGATCGCCCAGCGCCTGGACGAGGCCATCGACGTCGCCGTCACGCTGGCCGAGGAGGACGGCCGGCCGGGCAGTGGCGTCCTGGTGACGGGCTCGGTCACGCTGGTCGCCGACGCCCGGACCCTGCTCGGAGCCCGGTAGGGGAGGAGGGACGTGCGCTCGCCGCTGCGGACCCTGGCCGCCACCATGCTCGTGCTCGAGGCGTTCGTGCTGTTCTTCGCCACGCTCGTCGCCAAGGATCTGTCCGGGATCGGTCCCGGCCCGGCCCTGGGCGGTGGGGGTGGGCTGGCCCTGGCCTGCCTGCTGGCTGCCGGGCTGGCGCGGTTCCGGGCCGGACTCGCCGTCGGATGGGCCCTGCAGCTGGTGATGATCGGAACCGGGTTCGTCGTCCCGATGATGTTCGGGATCGGGCTGCTCTTCACCGGGCTCTGGGCGGCCGCCCTGTTCGTCGGCACCAAGATCGAGCGTGAGCGGGCCTACGTGGCGCGCGTGCTGGCCGCCCGGCAGACCGCCCCCGACGACCCCACCGCGCCGCCGGAGGGCTGACGCACCCGAGGGCGTGATCGCTGCCCGGCGGGCTCCGTGCGGGGGGCCGGCACGGTTCCGCCTTGTCTGATCACGGTTGCATGCACGATCACGGCGGGGTGGGGGCGGGACCGAAGGCCCGGGAAGCGGGCTGGGGGGGAACGGATCCCCCGATCTCCCGACCCCGGTGAGCGCTTGATGCCCCACTGAGCGTGATTCGACGGTGGCAGAGTGTATGACACCCGGCGAGAACGGATGCCGGCGAACAGGGAGTGCACGGTGTTCGGCACGGTGTTGTGCGCGGGTCTGGTGGCGATCGGCGGCGGTGGGCTCCTGGCCTGCGGGCGCCGGTCGCTCGGCGTGGCCCTGGCAGTTCAGGCCGCCGGTTCGGTCGCCGTGGCGGTCGCCGGGTTCGCGGTCCTGGCGACCGGGCGCGGCCTCGGCCAGGGGTTCGGCCGAGGGCTGACCGCCGGGTTCGCGCTGGAGCTGCGCTGGGGCGTGGACGGGCTGTCCGGCTTCTTCCTCGGCGCGCTCGGCACGGTCGCCGTGGCCGCCCTGACCTTCGCCCACCGGTACCTGCCGTGCACCCGCTCTCCTCGCGCGGTCGCCGCCCTGACGGCCCTGTTCCTGCTCGTGCTCGCGTTCGTGCTGTGCGCGCGTGACCCGTTCACGTTCCTGCTGGGCTGGGAGGCGATGAGCCTGGTGCCCGCGGCGGTGATCCTGGTGAGCCGGGACGCCGACCGGCCGGCCCGGCGCACGGTCTTCACCTACCTCGCGATCACGCACCTGGCCGGGGTGGCGACGTGGGTGGCCGTGCTGCTCGCGGCCCGGTCCGGGGCGCTCGACGGCTCGCCGCCCGTCACCGGGTCGGCCCTGCAGCTCGTCGTCGCATCGGCGGCCCTGTTCGGGATGGGGACGAAAGCAGGGGTGATGCCCCTGCACGTCTGGCTGCCCCGGGCCCACCCGATGGCCCCCGCACCGGTCTCCGCCCTGATGAGCGGGATTATGATCAAGGTTGCCCTGTACGGTTTGGTCCGGGTGCTGATCGAGTGGGTCGGGGTGCTGCCGGCGTGGTTCGGCATGCTGGTGCTGGCCGTCGGGGCGCTCTCCGCGCTCGGCGGGGTGGTGTACGCGCTGTTCCAGCACGAGCTGAAGCGCCTGCTCGCCCTGCACTCGATCGAGAACGTCGGCATCATCCTGCTCGGCCTCGGCGCCTGCCTGGTCCTGCGCGCCCGCGGCGACGACGGCTGGGCGGCCGTCGCGCTGGGCGCCTGTCTGTTGCACACCCTCAACCACGCGGTGTTCAAGGCGCTGCTCTTCCTCGGCGCGGGCGCGATCGAGCGCGCCACCGGGACGCTGAACCTGGACCGACTCGGCGGCCTGCTGCGTCGGATGCCGTGGACCGGTAGCTGCTTCGCCGTCGCGGCGATGGCCATCGCCGGTCTGCCCCCGCTCAACGGATTCGCCTCCGAGTGGCTCACCTTCCGGTCGCTGCTGCGGCTCCCGGCGCGCGGCGCCCTCGCCGATGGCGTCGCCGGCGTCCTCGCGCTGGCGGCCCTCGCCGCGACCGCCGGGCTCGCGGTGACGTGTTTCGTCAAGGTGGTCGGCCTGGTGCTCCTCGGACCGGACCGGCAGCGGCGCCCGGTCCAGGAGGCGCCGGTGTCGATGGTGGCGCCGATGGTGGCGCTGGCGGCCGGCTGCGTGGTGCTCGGCGTCGTCCCCGGAGTGCTGCTCCGCCCGCTGGCGGCGCTCGCGCCCTGGACGCACCCGGCGGCGGCCGAGCATCTCGCCCGGTACGTTCCGGGCGGCACCGGTCTGCCCGGCGGCGGCCCGGCCCTGGCGCTGCCGGGGTCGGGCGGCCTGCCCGCGCCCGGTCTGACCGCCGTCCTGGTCGCCCTCACCGCCGCACTGCTGCTGGCCCGTGGACGGCGCAGCGCGCCCCCGGCGCCGTCCTGGGCGTGCGGGCAGCAACTCGGTCCCGAACTGCTGTGGACGAGCGCCGGGTTCACCAAACCCCTACGCCTGGTGCTGGAGGGCGTGCTCCGGCCGCGGCGGCGGATCGCCGTCCGGGTGCACGCCGGTGTGGTGCAGGAGGTCAGGTACACCGGGAGCGTGCCCCCGCTCATCGACGAGCACCTGTACCGGCCCGTCGCCCGGCGCAGCCTGGCGGTCGCCGCCCGGGTGCGCCGGCTGCAGAGCGGCAGCCTGGGCACCTACGTCGGGTACCTGATCGCTCTGGTGGTCGGGCTGGTGGGCCTGGCGCGGTCGGGGGTGCTGCGGTGAGCGGCGTCCCGATCCCCGCGGGGGCCGCGGCGGCCGCCGCACAGCTGTCCGGTCTGCTGCTGGCGCCCCTGGTGCCCGGGCTCGTGCAGCACCTCAAGGCCCGGCTGCAGGGCCGGCGGGGACCCTCGCCGCTGCAGCCCTACCGGGAACTGCGCCGGCTGTGGGGCAAGAGCGCGGTGACTGTGGACGGCGCCAGCGCGGTGTACCGGTTGGCCCCGGCGGTCGCGGCGGCGTCCCTGGGTACCTGCCTGCTGCTCGTGCCGGTCACCGCGGCCGCGCCCGGCCTGGGGGTTGGGCACGACGCCCTCGCCCTGGCCGGGCTGCTCGCCCTCGCCCGGTTCGCCGTGGCCGCTGCCGCCTGGGACACCGCCAACGGGTTCGCCCTGATGGGCGCCAGCCGCGACCTGATGATCGCGGTCTTCGTGGAGATCACCCTGGTCCTGGGCCTCGCGGTGGTCGCGCTGACGGCGTCCAGCACGGACCTGGCCGTGATGGTAGGGGCCACCGCGGGCCCCGGTGTCTGGTCCACCCCGGTCCTGGCCCTGGGCGCCACGGCGTTCGGGATCGTCACGATCGCCGAGACCGGCCGGCAGCCGGTCGACAATCCGGACACCCACCTGGAACTCACCATGGTCCACGAGGGGCCGCTGCTGGAGTACGCCGGGCGTGACCTGGCCTACCTGCAGTGGGCCGCGGCGGCCCGGCACTGGGTCGTGCTCGTGCTCGCGGCCGAGTTGTTCGTGCCGCACCCGGCCGCGCCCTGGGCGCAGCTGGCCACCCTGCCCGTCGCGCTGGCCGGGCTGTGCGCGGCGCTGGCCGTCACCGAGACCCTGGTCGCCAAGATGCGGATCCTCCGCGTGCCCCGGTTCCTCGCCGCGGGCGCGCTGATCGCCGGTCTCGGCGTGACGGCGAGCCTGGTGGGACTGGCGTGAGCGGCTCCGACCCGAGAATGGTGCACCCATGAGCGGCTTCCCTGTCCTGGGCTGGATCCTGGTGGGCCTCGGCCTGGCCGTGGTGGCGCTGCAACGCCGCACGATCGCGCTCGGCGCGGTCACCGCGCAGGCGCTGCTGCTGGTCGCGCCGGCGCTGGCCGGAGCCCGGGACGGCGGGCAGTTGGCGGCGGCGATCGCCCTCGCCGTCCGGGCGCTGGCCCTGGCGACGGTCTTCCTGGTCGTCACGCACCGCACCCGGGACCCGAGGCCGGTCCAGCAGGGCAGCGCCCCCTTGCGCCGCGTCGCCCTCGCGGTGGCGCTGGCGCTCGCCCTGACCTGGCTGGTGCCGCACGTCGGCCTGCCCTCCCGAGGCCCCGAACGCGTCGTGCTCGCCCTGGTCGCCTTCGGACTGCTGGTGGCGGCCACCACCGCGGCCACGGTGTTCCAGGTGCTCGGCATCGTGCTGGTCGAGAACGGGCTGGCGCTGGCGGCGCTGCAGCTGCCCGGCACCTCCTGGCTGATCGAGCTCGGCGTCGCCTTCGACCTGACCCTGATCGCCGTCGTGGCGAGCGTCTTCCACGAGCGGATCTTCACCGAGTTCGGTGCCGGCGACACGTCGGCACTGGTGACCCTGCGTGATTGACGCCGCGAGCTGACCGATGCCGTGGCGGATGCGTCAGCCGCGGCATCCTGATCGAGGAGTGTTGATGCCCGACCGTGTTCTGCTCGCGGAGGCGACGGTCGTCGTCCCAGCCGTCTTCGCCTGCGCGCTGTGGTGGTTGCCGCACCGGTGGACGGCCGCGGTGGCACGGCTGGGGGCGGCCCTGACGGCGGCGTCGGCCCTGGCCACGGCCGGCCTGGCCCTCGGTCATCCGGCCAGGCCGCGCGTCGGCGACTGGATCGCGCTGGACGCCGCGGGCGGCCTGCTGCTGGCCGTCATCGGCTTCGTCGGGTTCGTCGCGGTGCTGGCCTCGCCCGCCCACCTGGCGGTCAGCGCCAGCCTGCTGGTCGGCGAGCGGCGCCGGCACCAGGCGTACTACCTGGTGCTGTTCGCGTTCTGGGCGACCCTGCTCGCCGTCCCGGTCGCCGGGAACCTGGGTGCCGCGTGGCTGCTCGTCGAGGCCACGACCGCGGCGTCGGCGCTGCTGGTGGGCTTCAACGGGCGCCCACGGGCGCTGGAGGCGGGCTGGAAGTACCTCATCCTCACCTCGCTCGGGCTCGGTGTCGCGCTGCTCGGCGTGACCATGTTGGCTGCCGGTGTGCCCGGTGGCGGGCTGGCGGCGCTGACCTGGCGGGCGTTGCCCCGGTACGCCGGCGACGCGTCGACCGCGACCTGCGCGTACGTGCTTCTGGTCGCCGGGCTCGCTGCGAAGATCGGCTGGGCGCCGGTGCACAACTGGCTCCCTGACGCCCACTCCGAGGCGCCGGCGCCGGTGTCCGCCCTGCTGTCGGCCGCGCTGCTGCCCGGCGTGCTGCTGGTCGCGTGGCGGTGCGCGCAGGGGGTCGCACCGGTGGTCGGCCCCGGCGTCGCCCGCGGCGTCCTGATCGGGTTCGGGTTGACGTCGATGGGCACCTGCGTCCCGTTCCTGTCCCGGCCCCTGGCGTGGAAGCGATTGCTGGCCTACTCGAGCCTGGAACACATGGGGGTGATCGCGCTCGGCGTGGGGTTCGGGACGCCGCTGGCGCTGGCCGGGGTCGCCGTCCACGTGGTGGGGCACGCCCTGGCGAAGTCCCTCGGCTTCGTCGCGGTGACGCCGCTGCTCGCGCACGAGCCGCAGGCGGCCGTGCGGGCGGTCGGCGGGATCGGGCGTACCCGGCCCGGGCTGGGCGTGACGCTCGGGCTGAGCCTGGGCGCGCTGGCGGGGCTGCCGCCGTCCCCGCTCTTCGTCAGCGAGTTGCTGATCATCGCGGGAGGCTTCGCCGCCGGACTGCCGTGGGTGGCCGGTGCCGCGGCGCTGGCCCTGGCGCTGGCGTTCCTGGGGATGATCCGCGCCCTGCTCGAGACCGCGGCCGGCGAGGCGCCGCACCGGTCGGTCACCCGCCGCCTGCCCGGCCTCCGCGGTGTCCAGGCCTTGGCCGTCGGCTGCGTCCCCGCCCTGCTCGCGCTGGCCGGGGCCGCACCCTGGTTGCCGGCGACCGATATCGTCCGGGCCTTGGCCAAGGGAGTGTCGTGACCTCCGGAACCACTGCTCCCACCCCACGGCGCGTCGTCGTCCACCACCCCACCCAACCGGAGGCGGGCGCGGTGACGGCGGGCGCGGTGACGGCGCCGCCCGGGGCCGGCCTGCCGTACCGCGCCCGCGTCGTCGGCCTGCTGGCCACCGGGCACCGGTTCGCCGGCCTGTCGGTGGCGCCCGGGGGTGCCGCCGTCCGGGCCCAGTTCGCCCGGCCGGGCGGGCCGGTCGAGGTGGTCACCGCGGACGTGGACGGCGGCAGCGTGGCGTCGATCGTCGACCTCGTGCCGGCCGCGGCGTGGGACGAGCGGGAGGCGCACGACCGGTACGGCGTCGGTTTCGCCGGGCACGAGCCGTTGCGTGCCCTGGTCGACCACGGCGAGCTGGACACCTGGACGACGCCGGTGCGTGGCGAGGACACCTACCAGGTCGCCGTCGGGCCCATCCACGCCGGCGTGATCGAGTCCGGGCACTTTCGGTTCCACCTGGTCGGGGACCGGATCCTGCACCTGGACGCCCGGTTGTTCTACAAGCACCGAGGTCTGGAGCGGGCGGCCGAAGGCGGCCCCCTGTCCTGGGGCCTGGCGCACGTCGAGCGTGCCTGCGCCGGCTGCGCGGTCGCCAACGCGGTCGCCTACGTGCAGGCCGCCGAGGAGGTCCTCGGGCTGGTCCCGGGCGCCGGGACGTCGCGTGCCCGCACCGTGCTCCTGGAACTCGAACGCGTCTGGAACCACCTCAACGACATCGCGGCGATCTGCGCCGGGGTCGGGCTGGCGGCCGGCAACACCCGATTCTCGGCCCTGACGGACCGGGCCCGCCGGCTCAACGCGGTCCTGACCGGTCACCGGTTCCTGTTCGGCACGGTCCAGGTCGGTGCCAGTGCACTCGCCGTCTCGGCAGACCGGGTGCGCGTGGTGCGGGCAGACCTCGCCGAGCTCCGCCGCGAGGCCGAGGTGAGCTGGCGGGAGCTGATCTTCAACACGTCGCTCACCGCCCGGCTCCCTGGGATCGGCGTCGTCGCCGCCGACGACGCCGAGCGGCTCGGGACCGTCGGGCCGGCCGGCCGG
>DATDMG010000276.1:0-15440 GCA_036518955.1 Kineosporiaceae bacterium
TAGCCGGTGAGCACCTCGGCCCAGAACTGCACGGTGGCGGGGTCTGTTGCGTCCTGGGTTGCCGGGGAGGACAGGAACGCGGTCACCGCGGAGCGCCGGTCGTCGGCGTCGAAGGCGACGTCGGGGGCGACGGCCGGCGTCCGGGGCAAGCGGCGCATCCGGGTTCTGGCCACCGGCAGGCGGGCCAGGGAGTCGGCGGGCAGGCTCGGGTGCCGGCCCCGGTCGCCGCGGGCCAGGGCCGGTTCGAGTCTGGCCCGGGCTGCCGCCAGGTCCAGGTCCTCCCACCGGGACAGCGGGTCGGTGCTGTCCCGCAGTGAGGCGGTCACGGCATCGACGTCGTCGTCGATGGTGATCTGGGTCGCTGCCGGTGGCCGGAACTGGTCCGTGCGGACCAGCAGGACGTGCCGGTCGGGTCCGTAGGCGAACTCGATCGCGATCGTCTCGGTGTCGCCGAAGACGTCGTACCGCCTCCAGGCCGCGACCGGAGCCGGTCGGCCGATCACCGCCGCCCACGCCGGTGGGTAGAACCCGCTGGCGGTGATCTCGCCCAGCACCGAGGTCGCGGCGGATCGCTGGGGCGCCGAGCCCACGGCGATGATCGCGCGCACGACGGCAGCCGACTGGTCGCAGGGGTGGCCGGCGAGGTCCTCGGTCAGGACGCTGGTGATCGTCAGATCGCACATCTGCTGGGGCAGCCCGCGCTGGCGCTGCAGCGTGACCAGTGACGCGGCCGACAGTTCCGCCTCCAGCGGCCCGGGCATCTCCAGCAACTGTTCGCCGTAGCCGAGCAGCAGGTCCGCCAGCGACTCGCCGGCCTGGCCGTCGGTGTGGGGATCGGTGGCCAGGCCGTGGTACCGGATCTTGTTGCTGCCGGTGGAACCGTGCCGGTGACGGTGCCGAGGACTCACCCGGGTGAGGCTACTCCGGCGCCGCCGCGATCATGGTCATGTCCTCCCTGGCTCCCGGCCCGGATCCTGGCCCGGACGTGGCCGGGAGCTCCGAGGGCTTCCGCGCCTGCCGGGACCAGAGGGTTGCCTGCTCGGGGCCGGTGGGAGTCACCGCCGCTGCGGTCGCCTCCACGGAGATCGAAGGCCCGGACCGCAGCGACCTCGACCACCATCCCAACCACCGCTCGCCGCCTTCATGGCCTCAGAGACCTGTCAGTCAGCTAACGCGAAGTCCACGGCAGCTTGGGCATGCAGCGCGGTCGATGCGAAAAGCGGGATCGGCGAATCGGACTGGTGCACGAGCAATTCGATCTCTGTGCATCCCAGTACGACACCCTGAGCACCGGCGTCGGCGAGCGCCTGGATAATCCTGCGGAACTCGGCGCGAGATTCGTCCCGGACCACGCCGATGACGAGTTCGTGGTAGATCACCTCATTGATCAGCCGACGATCATCAGCATCGGGCACGGACGTCTCGACGCCGTTGGTCCTCATCCGGTCCCGGTAGAAGGCCTCCTCCATCGTGAACCGGGTGCCGAGGACGCCCACCTTCTCCAGCCTCTGAGCCCGGATGGCGTTGGCGGTGACGTCCACGAGATGAAGCACTGGCACCTCGACGGCGCTCTGTATCTGCTCGGCGACCCTGTGCATCGTGTTCGTGCACAGAACGACGCATTCGGCCCCAGCAGCGACAAGCCCCAGCGCTTCAGCGGCGAGCAGGTCACCTGCCCCGCTCCAGTCGCCGGCGACCTGCATCCGCTCGATCGCGGCGAAGTCGACCGAGGCCATGACGCACACGGCCGAATGCAGACCGCCAAGACGGTCGCGGATACCCTCGTTGAGCAGTCGGTAGTACAGAGCCGAACTCTCCCAGCTCATCCCGCCGAGCAGGCCGATCTTCTTCACCAGGCGATCCTATCCAGGCCTCTCCGTCCCGGAAGGGGAAGGAACCGTCTGGGGGTACCCCCGAGGAGCACGAGCACCCCGCGCTTCCCTCCGGCGCCATGGCCGATCATCAGCGGAATGTGCCGAGATACGCGGCCGATCACCGCCGCTCGCGTGCGGTGGCCGACTCCACCATCGGAACGCCGAGGCACAGGTCCCGCCCGGATTGCGCGTGAAGGCGCTCCGAGCGGGCCACCCCCCGGCGGCTCGGGACTGCACCTCTGGCAGCGCCACGCTCTCGACGAGCGCGGCATACGCCGTTCACCTCAAGGGTCTTCGCCGCCAGCCTCTCGGAATGCATATCTGCTTGCTTACCAGCTATTCGGTGTCCGTCAGGCCACCGTCCGCCCAAGGCTAGTGATCAAGGAGCTGCTGTGCCGATCGGGCGGTCGGCCCGGCGGGGGCGGCCTGGACGTCGGAGGCGGGCAGCACGGACCGGTAGTGCCCCACCAGAGCCTCCCCGAGCACGTCCCACGAACGGGGCAGTACCCAGGCGCGGCCCGCGCGTCCCATCCGCGTCCGCAGGGACGGGCCCGAGACCAGTGATGTCACGGCCGCCCGCAGCCCGGCAGCGCCATGGCCACCGACGTCCGGCTGGGCCCGTCGCCGACCACGACAATCGCTGTCCTGGGCAGGTCGGCAGCGACCGCCAAGCGCTCGGCCTGCTTCTCGGGGGCGAGCCGCCCGACGTAGCCGACCGCCACTTCCCCGCGCGGGGCCAGTGTCTCGCGCAGCGCCGAGGCCGCGGGAAGGGTGCGCCGCTCCGGACGGAAGAGGGCGAGGTCCACGCCGCGCCCCCAGAGCGCCGTCCGGGTCACCCCCGTGCGCGTGCAGGTCGGCGAGGGCAGCTGTGGACGGCGCGAGCGTGCGGTCGGCGCCTGCGTGGACCTTCCGCAGCCACCGCCAGGCAGTACCGGCGAGCGGGAAGCCCACAGCGGCGGGCGTACCCGGCGATGTCCGTCTGGTAGACCGCCCCCGCCGGGAGGGCGACGACGGGTGCTCCCGCGAACTCGGCCGGAGCGGGGCCGGGGTAGATCACCAGGGCCTGATCCCCGCGGCGCTGCAGATGCTCCACGATCCGGCAGACACGAGTGGTCGCGCCGTTGAGGATGGGCAGGAACGACTCGGTCACCACGGCGACGCGCAGCGAGGCGGACGTACCCATCACCCTTGCGCGTCCGGGTGATGGGTACGCAGACGGCGGGCGGGCCGCCGGTGACATCGCGATGCCGGCTGGAGAATCACCCGGCCGCGGCGCCAGCGGGCGCCCTCCTCACCCCAGGGAACTGGTGACTCGCCACCCCTACCCCCGCACCCGAGATCGACCACCCCGAAGACCAGGACGGCGACGAGCTCGAGGGATCACCAACCGATCGGAAGATCAATACACCGGCAATCGGACATGCCCAGGGCTGGCGCGCCTACCATGGTCACCGGACACCGGAACGCGCGTCGAGGCGAGAGGAGGGTCGCCCCATGCCAGACCCGGTAACGGTGAGCCTCGTGGTGGGGCTACTCGTGCAGAAGTTCTCCGAGAACCTCGGTGCCGATCTTGGATCGGCCGCCGCCAAGGCCCTCAGCCGGTTCGTCGGCGGCATCGAAGAGCGGCTGCGCCGCGACCCGGCCGCCGGGTCCGCCGTCGAGCGGTTGCAGCAGGCCCCGAACGACGCCGCAGCCCGGCAGGACGTCGAGCGGGCTGTCGAGCGGCGCCTGACGGACGACGCGGAGTTCCGCCACGTGGTGGAGGCTCTGGTGACCCAGATCCGCACGGATCCCGGGTTCTCGCGGTTTGCGGTCGACATCGGCGGCAATGCCTCCGTCGGCAAGGTGGTACAGATCGAGCGGGTCGAAGGGGACGTGTCGTTCTGAGCGACGGCACCCCGTCCTCGTGGGGAGATGCGACCGGCGACGACCTGACGGCCGCGTGGGACGAGCTACGGGGCGCGCTGGAGCGCGACGCCCGCGGGCGGCTGATCCTCGCCCGGTTGGCCCGGCCGGAGGCGGCACCCGCGGACGATCCGGGTCCGGCGCTCGCCGACTGGCTGCGCTCGCGGCCTGGTGGGCCGGGCGCCGCGGTCCAGGTCTTCGGGGGGACCGTCGAGCAACTGGTCGTGATCGCGCATGCCGAGGCCGTCAACCACTACGGCGCGATCCGCGAGGTGCCGCCCCCGCGGCAGCTCCGGCCCCCACCGCCCGACTTCACCAACCGGGTCCGGGAGGCGGGCGAACTGCGGGACATGCTGTCCACCTCCGGTCGGCCTGCAGCGCTGGTGTGCCTCGGCGGCCAGCCTGGCGTCGGCAAGACCGCGCTGGCGCTCGCGGTCGCCGAGCAGGTGAGCCATGCCTTCCCCGATGGCCAGCTCTACGCGGACCTGCGCAACGACCCTGACCCCACCGATCCTCCCCAGCGCCTGCTCGGAGCGTTCCTCAACGACCTCGGGGCGCCGTCGGCGCTCATCCCGGTCGGGCTGGAGGAACGCGCGCGGATGTACCGCACGTACACCGCAGACCGCAGCGTCCTCGTCGTCCTCGACAACGTGTGGACGGAGGAGCAGGTCGAGCCGCTGGTGCCGGCCGGCCGGGGCAGTGCGGTGCTCGTCACGAGCCGGCGGCGGCTGCTGGCGCTGGACGGCGCCCGGCGGATGTCCCTGGAGGTGTTCACCCCACAGCATGCCCTTGCCCTCCTGGGACGCATCGCGGGCGAGTCGGTGATCCGCGATGACCCGACCCACGCGCGGGCGATCGCGGCGCTGTGCGGCCACCTTCCGCTCGCCCTGCGAATGGTGGGCGCCCGGCTATCCACGCCGCCACGCCCGTCCCTAGCCTGGATGATGCGGCGCCTGCTCGACGAGCAGCAGCGCCTGGAGGCACTGAACATCGGGGACCGGGGAGTGCGGGCTGCCTATATGACCAGTTACGAGCGGCTGGATGACCGATCGAGCAGGCTCTTCCGCCTGCTCGGCGTCGTGGACGCGCCGTCGTACGCGGCGTGGGCGGCCGCCGCCCTGCTCGACGTCTCGGACGCCGTGGCGGAGCGCACCCTGGCCGACCTCAGCGACCAGGCGCTCCTCGAGCCCATCACGGAGGACGCCGCCGGGCAGCTGCGGTACGGCTTCCATGACTTGCTGCGGGTGTTCGCACGCGAGCAAGCCGCGCAGGACCCCGACCAGGAAGGCGCGGACGGCGCGTTGCGCCGCCTCATCGGACTGGCCTGCGGCCTGGCGGCCTGGCACGGCCTGCGGCTCATGCCGGACGCCTACCTGGCACAGTCCCTCGATCCGCTGCTGGAAGAGCTGATCACCGCTGCACGGCGAAGCGACGCCGCCACGTGCGACGCGGCCGCCTGGCTCGGTGAGGAGTACGCGGGCCTGATTCACGTCGCGGGCCTCGCCTCGTCCCGGGAGTACCACGACCTCGTCGTCCGGTTCGCCGTCGCCCTGCAGGACTTCTGTGAGCTCAACGGCTACCTGGTGACCTGGGCCGAGCTGTGCGAACTCGCCACGCGGGCCGCGGACGCCACCGGCGACCCCTTCGCCCTCGGTCAGGCCTACCGCTGCCTCGGCATCGCCGACGTCTACCGAGGCGAGCACGAAGACGGCGTGGCGCACCTGAGCCGGGCGGTACAAGTGGGAGAGGAACTCGCAGACCGCCGGCTTGTCGCCGTCAGCCTGCGCGCCTTGGGAGAGGCTCACAGCCAGCTCGGCGACGCCGCGGAGGCGCAGCGCTGCTGGTCGACCGCCGAGCGGCTGTTCGCGGAAGAGGGCATGCCCGCCTGGGAGGCTTGGACCATGTGGAGCCGCGGCGCCCTGGGTCGTCTGGCACCGCAGGTAGCCCGGGAGCAACTTGATCGGACGCTGCGCAGGTTCGAGAGGATGGGCGACACCCGCGGTATCGCCGTCGCCCTGCGCAGCCTCGGCCTCAGCCACCTGCGGCAGGGGGAGTCGGGGCGCGCCGCGAGCTACTTCGAGCAGTGCCTGCCGCTGTTCCGCGCCGTCGGCGACCGGGTCGGCGAGGCACTCGCGATGGGCTCCCTGGGCCGGCTCTACGTCGGGTCCGGGCGGGAGGCCGAGGGCATCGCCCTCATCGAGGCCAGCTCTCCCTTCATCGACCGACTCGGCCACCATGAAGGGCTGCTCTGACTGACGGTCCACGCGCGGGGCGAGATGGTGTGAGGGTGTCCTGATGACTGCAGGGTCGCCGCTCACCCGGACCGACCGGTGCGGTCGGTCCGGGTGAGCCGTTTCCGGCACGTCAGAGGATCTGGATCCGGTCAACGTTCGGTGGCCGATTCGGGAAACGAATGACAGTCCAGCGATGAATGTCAACCGTGGCGCCGTTGGCGTCGAAGTATCGGATGTCATTGTTCCCGGTGGAGATCTGGTCCACCCAGGCTCCGAGATTCATGGTTCCAGCGTTCGCGGCACAGACTTCGAAACTGACAGGGCCGCCAACAATAGCTGGACGATCCACATGCCCCCATACCTTCAAGAACTCGTCACCGGCGGTCGCGCAATTGACCTGGTTCATGGCGAAGGCAGCGGTCGCCGGAGCGACGGCACCGAAACCCGCCGCCAAGACCGTCACGGCCAACAGGTTTCGCACGGTCCTTCTGCTGGTGAACATGTCGTGAAATCCTCCTGACAGGTTGGTCCACACTCCGCGCGCGTGAGAGCCATGGGAAGAACTCCTCCACCGCGCGGATTCTTGGCCGGCTTCTGATGGGCCACGCTGCTTGCTCGGTTCTGTCCGCCGCGCCCGGTACGCGGCTGAGCCAGCCTAAACCGCTGCCCGTGGCCCGGCCCAGGCATAACGACCGGCAGCTTCCGAACTGCCGGTCGTTCTTCCCGTCGTTGTTCTGATCACGTGCCTTTCAGAACCCGGATTCGATCTGTGATCTCGAATCTCGCTCCGCCACGCCGCGGCCTGGCACCCCGGACGGGCATCCTGTCGCCCTCTTCGCGCGGTGCATCTCGTGCGGAACCCGCACGCGCGGCCGATGCCGTGGTTCAACGCCATCTGCACCACCGCACACGGGGGGCGTGGCCGGCCTGGACAGGGGCGGCAGGCACGCCCGCGGCCGTGCGCAGCGTCGTCCACGACCCTCGAAGAGGTCCAGGGACTCAGCCCCCGCCGTACGGCACGGTGATGATCTCAAGCAGGTGGCCGTCGGGGTCCTCCCAGTAGACGCCGCGGCCGCCGTCATTCGTGTTGATCTCCCAGGGCCGCCGCCGGCCGGGGTCCGCCCAATAGGTGAGGCCACGTGCCCGGATCCGGCCGAAGATCGCGTCGAACTCCGGTTCGTCGACCAGGAAGGCGTAGTGCTGCGGGACGACGTCGCCGTGGTCATCGGCGTAGTCGAGGGACACGTCGTTGTCGACCTGGACGACCGCGAAGGGCCCGAACTCCGTCGGCGGCTCGAGCCCCAGGATGTCGGTGAGGAACGAGGCCGAGCGCTTCTTGTCGCGTACCCGGACGATGGTGTGGTTCAACCGAACCGCCATCCGTTCAGGACATCACCTCATCGGGCTATGAGCGACCGGGAGCGACACCCCAAAGCCTGGCCCACTCCCCCTGGGTGCGCCAGCACGGACGGCGGCAACCGCCGCCGTCGGCTGCGCCATCCTGGCGCCTGCCGGCCCGGACACTCGTTGGCGCGCCGGGGCGCGCGTTCGGGACACTCGTGCACGGCTCGGGCCGGCGGCGTCCATGGAGGTCCCGGACGACGTCCCGCGATCGGGTCCGAGTGGTGCTGCCCAACCAGGAGGTCATGGCGGCCGACATCCCTGGGTGCGGGTGTCGGTGGCGGCCGAGTGGCGGATCGTCGACCCGGTCGCCTGGCCGGGCGTGACCCGCGACCCTTCCGACGCGCTGTGGATCTCCGTCCGAGTTCGCGGTGCGCGACGCCGTCGCGGCCCGGACCATCGAGGCGTTGGTCGCACGTGAGGAAGGGATGCGGATCTTGACGAGATGAGTTCCTCGCCCACGCGCATCCCTACGCCCGGGACGAGCAGGCGCAGCCCGGCATTCCGTTCTACGCCGGCAACGACCTCTGAGGGAGGCCTTGGCGGCTGCCGGGCCGCGGCGACGCGAGGACGCCGACAGGGGCCGGTTGCGCCGATCCGGTGAGTGGTGGGCCGTTCGGGTGAACGCTGGGGCGGATGGCGTAGCCGTGGAGGCGCCGCCAGGTGCGCCGGTCGGGTGAACGCGAGGACGAGCGAGTGATTCGGCTGCACAGAGCTAGTTTCTCGATGCTCTCAGTTACAGCATGGAGTTGCTCGATCACTCATCATCAGGAGGCACGCCATGGCTGGCTCGTTGCGAGGTTGGAGTCTGCGGGCGGCGGCGTTCGTCGCCGTCGCCGGTGCTGCGCTGGCCGCCGGGGCACCCACGGCGAGTGCGGCCACCACCGCCACCGTGGGATGCACCACGCGGACGGTCGCCCAGAAGTTCCAGAGCGTCGACGGAGACTCCAACAACTACTTCACCGCCCCCGGCGGCACCTTCGAGAGCGGCGCCCCCGGCTGGACGCTGACCAACACCTGGCTCGGCTCGGGCTGGGGGAACGACCCGTACCACGTCGACGGCGCCGGCTCCTCGTTGCTGTTCCTCAATTCCGGCGGCTCGGCCCTCAGCCCGATCTTCTGCAACCAGCTCGGCGAGGGTTCCCTGCGCTTCTTCTTCGCCGGCGGCGCCGGGGCCAGGGTGCACCTGCACATCGACGCGACCAACGATACCGGTGGAAACGTCAGCACCCTGGACTGGGAAATGCCCGTCCCGGACAACGGTGGCTGGGTGTCGTACAAGGGCATCCAGATGCCGTACCTCTACTCCGGCAACTACGAGAACGTTCAACTGCGATTCACCGCGATCAACAACTGGGCCGTGATCGACGACGTCGAGATCGACCCGTGGCGCTCTCTGTGACACCTCCCGCGGAGGTGTGGGGTGATCACGGCCGCGTTCCCGAGCGGGCCTGACCTGGTCCAACAACTCGGACCTCTCAGGGGCCGACCGGACTGATGTCGTTCACCGGTACACCGCGCGTCCAACACGGTCCGGGCAGCCGCGGCACGACCTGGAGGGTTGTGCGTAACCCGTGGGTGGAGCCGTTGCGGTTCGAGCGCATGTCAGGCCTGGACGAACAGCAACTCGAAGAGCTGGAGCCTCGGGACCGATGGCGGGCCGGCGGCCAGGTGGTGGGCCGGATCGGCGCGGTGCCCCGGGTGCGCCACCCGCCATCGCGGGCTCCGGACGGCGCGCCGGGGTACCGGGTCCGGCTCAGGCGGCTGTGGCGACCGGACCGGCCGGGCGGATGACGGCGAGCAGGTGGCCGCTGGCGATCTTTCCACTGTGGTTTCTCCGGGTGGGCCCTGTTCGGGTGGTGCGGTCAGGTCGTGGCTGCGGGTCGTCGGTGGACGGCGTCGTGCCGGCCGTCCCAGGCTGCGTGCCAGGGCCAGCCGTCGGGCAGGGGCAGGGTCAGGCGGCGGCGCCCCGGGCGGTCCGGGACCGCGTCTCGCGGTGCCACCTCATCTGGGTCCGGACCCGGGCTGAGGTCTGTTCGACCGCTCCCGACGGCGAGGTGGGCGCCCGGCGAGACCCGGACAGCGGGTCAGGCCCGAGGCAGGATGCCTCGGGCCTGACCCTGGGGACGGGTTCGTCAGGCGGTCACCTGATATCTGGTGGTCATGCCTGCGGTCAGGTGGTCGTTGACGTGGCAGTGGAACAGCCAGATCCCGGCGTTGTCCGGCACCATGTCGGCGACCACCATGGACGCCGGCAGCAGGTTCACGACGTCCATCCGCATGCCCCCGACCACGACGTCGTTGCCGTGCCAGTGCGGGGTGTGCAAGTCGACCTCGGTGCCCATGTCCATCACGTACCAGCGAACGCGCTCACCCTTCCGCATGGTGATCATCGGCTGGTTGCCGTAGACGTAGCCGTTGATCGAGTGCATCAGGTTCGATTCGTGGAACTCCTCGTCGCTGTCCTTCGGCACGGCCTTGAGCTTGGTGAACCGCTGCACGCTGGCCTTGATGTAGGGGCTCATGTTCTCGTTCATGACCGAGTACAGGATGAACAACTCGCGGTCGACGTCCGTGGGGCTGCCGTCGTCCTTGGCCATCGCGGCCGAGGTGATCACCATAGGACCCATCAGCCCGGCGTAGGTGTCGCCCACCTCGTCGGTGTGCGAGTGATACATCCACATCACCGATGACCCGTCGTGCGGCCCCGGGCCGGCCCGCTCGGGTACCTCCCACGTGTAGGTGTGGCTGCCGCCCTTGGGCACCGAATCGTCGGCCTTGTCCTTGCCCGAGGTGCCGTCGGAATAGGGGGCCCCCTCGGAGTCCTTGCGGTAGAAGACGCCGTGCGGGTGCACGGCCGTGGGGATCGAGCAATTGTTGTGGAACACCACCTTGATGGTGTCACCCACGGCGGCCCGGATCACCGGCCCCTGGAAGCCGAGGTACGCCTCGTCCGCCGACCGCTGGATGAGGTGCTTGAAGGACTCGTCCGTGTAGCCGCGGTAGAGGCACTTGACGTACTTCGAGCCGACGCGGTCGGGGGCGTTCTTCACATACGTTTGCGCGGTGTCGTCGAACGCCTGGCCAGTGATCTGGTTCTTGCCGGTGGGAGCGTAGTCCCAGACCACCTCGTCGCTGGCGATGTAGTAGGTGCGAGTCTTGCCGATGGCGCCGTCGCCGGTCACCACGGACCTGTAGCCCTCGGTGGAAAGGGCGTGGCCGGCATGGCCGGCGCTGTCGCCGGCCACCGAGGCCCAGTAGCCCTCGGTGGAGGCGCCGTGGCCGGCGTGGCCGGCGCTGACCGGTGCCAGTGGCCCTGTGCCGGGCACGACGGACGCCGCCGAGAAGGTGATGACCGCCCCGAGCTGCAGCGTCACCAGGCCGCTGACGAGGGGGACGCGGGTGGCGGTCCGCGCCGTCGCAGGGCGGTTCTGGGTCACCGCCCAGGTCGAGGTGCCGATGACCACGGCCTGCAGGGCGAGTCCGAGCAACGCCAGCGGGTTGGTCCAGCGGCCCACGTCGTCCGTGATCGTAGGCAGATGGACGAACCGGTCGAGCACCGATGTGGCGATCCCCGCCATGGGGACGACGCCGGCCAGCAGCCATACCCAGCGCGCGTCACGCCAGCACAACAGCCCGGTGGTGGCGACCGCCGCGACCTCCAGGAGCACGAAGAGGCCCCCCAGGTACGCGGCGCGTTCGAACTGGTCCTCCGTCACCAGCACCTGGCACAGGGCGATCACGAGCAGGAGCGCGGCAGTGACGAAACGCGGCGCCGCAGAGAGTGGACCACGCCAACGGAATGGGACTTCGGCTTGCCGCGGCGGTGGGGCGCTCGTGGCTGATTCCGCGGTGGTGGCTGATTCCGCGCGGGCGGCTGATGCCGTGGTGGTCGTTGATTCCGTGGTGCTGGTCGCTGATTGTGTCGCGATCGTTGTCGGTTCCGGGCTGGTTGCTGCGACTTCGGTGATGGTCAGGTCGGTGTTGGTGGGCGAAACGGGTAGCGGCCCAGCTACTCCTGATGAGTCTTCGCTGGGGGAGACGTTTCCACTCACGGGCCAGTGATCCTTTGTACGGTCCCGACCACGGCGGACACCCGACGGCGGGAGCAGATGACGTTGACGTTGACGTTGACGAGGACAAGTACGTCAGCGGTGCCCGCCACGGCACGGTGGGACCGACGGCACCGCCGTCCATGATCTCGTCGTCCCGGGCTTCGCTCCCCAAGGGCCTGCAGATCCGAAGCAGGCAGACATGGCGGCCCGGGCTATGCCCCGCGCGCCGCCGTCCGAGGCAAACTGAGGGTATACGGACGCAAGTTGTTAGGTAACCCTTACCTCGAGGTCGCCGATGACCTGACGCAGACCTAACCTTGATCGTCCGTGTTCTGGGCTGGGTGGGCTATCGGGGCCTGGTGTCGTGATCTTCGCCTGACGCCATCTCCGGATCTTCCGCCAGGCTCGCAGCCCCGCACGATGACGTTCACCGACAGCTCGCCACGGTGCCACAAGGGCCCGGCGGCACATGGCCTCGCCCGCTGGGTCGCCGGACGGCACGTTCGCTCGATCAGCGGCTTCCGATGGTGTTCGCAAGGCCGGTGGGGCGACACCAGGCACCAGGCGCTGCTCGGGTCCCCACCGTTACGGTCTAGGGTCGCAGGCGTGCTCCTTGCTCCGGGACGTCTTGCCGCGCGAGTGCGGTCGACGCTGCACCCGGAGGGCTTCCACGGCAGCCGTGAGATCCGCGGATTCTTCGAGGGCTGGTACGTCAAGCTGGTCAGCGCCGACCGTCGCCGCCGCTGGGCCGTGATCCCGGGGCTGTTCCTCGGGGTCGACGGGGACGTCGACGAGGCGTTCGTCCAAGTGCTGGACGGCGCCAGCGGGCGGTCCTGGTATCAGCGCTACGACAGGTCGCAGTTCCATGCCCGGGAGGACGGGTTCGACGTGGTGGTGGGCCCGAATCGGTTCACGGCCGCCGGGATGACGCTGGATCTGCCCGAGGTCGGGATGCGGGGACGGCTGGACTTCACCGGCCCGTTGCTTCCCTGGCCTGTCCGCCCGTGGTCTCCGGGGATCATGGGCTGGTACGCCTGGGTGCCCTTCCTGGAGTGCTACCACGGGGTGCTCTCGTTCGATCACACGCTGGCCGGCACGCTGGAGCTGGACGGCCAGCCGATCAGCTTCGACGGCGGCCGGGGTTACCTGGAGAAGGACTGGGGTCGGGCCTTCCCCTCGGGCTACATCTGGATGCAGACCAACCACTTCGGGCAACCGGGAACCTGCCTGACGGCGTCGATCGCGATGATCCCCTGGCTGCGTGGCGAGTTCCGGGGGTTCATCGTCGGTGTCCGGCACGCGGGCAAGCTGCACGCCTTCACCACGTACAACTGGGCCCGGACGACCTCGCTGGACATCGACGACGACCACGTCCGGTGGTCGCTGCGCTCCCGGCGCGGCGCGACGTTGGACCTGGTCGCCGAGCGCAGCCAGGGGGGCCTGTTGCACGCCCCGGTGCGCACCCAGATGCACCGACGGATCGAGGAGACGCTCAACGCCTCCGTGCGGGTACGTCTCACCGACCGGTCAGGGCACGTCGTCCTCGACGACACCGGCGTCTGCGCCGGACTCGAGGTGCACGGTGACCTGGACCGGCTGCTCGCGGCCGGCTGATCCATCACTCCCAGATCGGCCCCAGACCGCTTCGGATCAAGGATCGGGGACGACGGACGCCGGACCAGCGGCTGGCCGTGCTCCAGGAGCACGACCTCGACGGCCCGCCAGTGGATGATCACTGTCGGTGCCTGTCAGCCTGCCGCTGCCCGTCCTGCGCGGACTGCCACGGTTCGGCGTCAGGTGCGGCAGGACGCCGCGCAGCTGGCCCAGGGTGACGTCGACCCGACGGTGGCGACTCGCGGTCACGGTCGGGGACCGCGCTCCCCGCTACAGATCATGTCCGCCGGGCGGGTCGGTTGGGGACGGTTCGGCGGAGTTATCCGCCGCGGCCCACGCGGTGCAGCTCGGCGATGTCGATCCTGCGCATCGCCATGAAGGCCTGCAGCACGTCCGGGCCGGCCGCGAGCAGTTCGGGCAGGTTCGCGGGGACGATCTGCCAGCTCACCCCGAACGGGTCCTTCAACCAGCCGCACTGGCTCTCCACGCCACCACCACAGGTCAGGGCGTCCCAATACCGGTCCACCTCGGCCTGGTCGCGGCAGGAGACGAACAGCGAGACGCCCTCGTTGAAGGTGAAATCGTGGCCCCGCGTGCTGTCCATGGCCAGGAAGTGGTTGTCCCCCAGATGGAAGCGCGCGTGCTTGACCAGCCCGGCAGTGTCCTGGTCACCCTCCTCGTACGGGACCAGCGCATCGATGCCGGAGGCCTCGAACAGCCCGGTGTACAGGCGCATGGCCTCCTGCGCGCGGCCGGCCGCCGGACCGGTGAACATCAGCTGCGGCATGACCCGCGCGGCCGGTCGGTCGGGCCCGGCCAGCGTCAGCTGCCAGCTGACGCCGTACCGGTCCTGCAGCCAGCCGTACGCCGGAGACCACGGGTAGGCCTGCAACGGCATCAGGACCGCTCCGCCCTCGCCGAGCCGCTGCCACGTCGCCTCGATCTTCGCGTGGTCCTCCAGCGTGGCGTAGAACGAGATCGAGGGGTTGATCGTGAACAGTGGGCCGCCGTCCAGACACAGGAACGACCGCCCCAGCAGCCGGAAGGACCCGGAGATGACCTTGCCGGTCATGCCGGCGAAGTGCGGGTCCAGCGACTCGTCGGGGTAGCGCTCCACGTGCCCGATCCCGGAGTCGTCGAAGATCGAGGTGTAGAACGTCATCGCCGACTCAGCCTGGTCATCGAACCACAGGAACGGGGTGATCTCGGGCATCACGGGTCTCCATCTCAGCTCGACCGAACAACCGCCCATACTGCTGCAGGCCGCGCCGGGACGAAGGACTCATCGCACGACTCCCCGATCCGCCTGCCGGCGAGCCGGCGCTTCACCTCCCAGCCAGGAGAAGGATCACGAGGAAGCGCCCTGATCTGGCTCCGCGCTCAGGGTGGCTGGGCCCCCAGTCCGGCTCCTCTCCGTGCGGACGCGTCGAGCTCGGCCGCCTGAACTTGACCACGGAAGGGGACGGACTGGCCCATGCCCATTGCACGGTGGTGGCCGAAGATCCAACCGCGGACCCGCGACTGGCCGCGCCCACGAGCGGACTTTGGCGGTGAGGCATCAGTCGCCGGACGCCGGCATGAGGCACTGGCGCCCGCTACCGGCCGGTGCGGTGCGTTATCTCAGCGTCTGGCGCCGCCCTCGGATCGGCGAGCGGGTCCTGCCCGGCGAACAGGTCCGTGAGCCGCAGGTCCGTGGTCGACAGCGCTCGGGTCGACGGCCGGTCGGCTGCCCCAGGGTGTAGCCATTGCCCGATGGTCGAGGCCAGGAGCAGCAGTGCCACCCCGACCGGGAGGACGGCACCGATCGTCACGATCGCCATCATGAGGTAGGGCAGGGCCGCCACCAGCCAGAGGGGACCAACGCCTTCGGACGGAGGGAGCGAGTGAAGGTACCGCTGGATGCCGTGCGCGAGCGAGCGAACCCACAACCAGATCACGGCATAACCAGCAACAGCGACCACCCCCACCGCGGCGGGCCACAAGCGCTTCATTCGGTGAGTATCACCGGTGCCGTCTGCACGGCCAACGGCCCGGTCATCATCGTTACAGCGGCGAGATTCCCGATGACGGACGGGAAGGCCCGGCGCGTGGACGTGAACTCCACCTCAACCAGTCGCCCAGGCAACATCTGAACGTACCCGCTGGCAGAGCCCTTGGACCAGATCTGCTCCGGGTGGACTTCACCGTCCATCGCAGCGGGCTCATCGGATCCCCCGCGTCCGCGTTCACGCCCAAGGCGCGACGTCCCAGCGTCCGGACGCGCTGGGGAGCAGCGCCTGCCAGCGAGCGGCGTCGCCGGTGCAGAGCCAGTGGGCCGGTGCAGAGCCAGCGGATCCAGGAGCGGCCCAGGAGCCCCG
>DATDMG010000277.1:0-4092 GCA_036518955.1 Kineosporiaceae bacterium
CAGGCCACCGACCGCGCGCACCGCCTCGGCCAGCACCGCCTTGTCGAGGTCCATCACCTGATCGCGGAGGGAACCGTCGAGGACCGGATCGCGAGCTGCTCGACTTTGGTGGCCAATTCGAAAGGGGCGTTGACCTGCGGATATGTGCCCAGGTTGCGCGGAGCAGTCTCCGACATGCTTGTCCCCGGTCGCCAACGCGTCGCCCAGCGGTCCGCGCACCTTGGCATCGACTGCTCGACAGCGGTCTCTGGGGGTACGTTCTTGCAGGTCACGGGCCTGGCACAATTGGCCACCAGCGTCCTGCTCACCCGCAAACGGGCGCTGGCCGAGGCGGTCCTCGCCAGCGGCGACACCGCGCTGACCGAACTCTCCGATGGTGAACTGGCCGCCCTGGTCTGTCTGGACACCGGGCCCGACGAGGATGGTGCCGCAGGAGTGAGGATGCCGTGCGGTCGCACGCAGACGGGCCCGCCCAGCCGGATCCCCGGGCCTGGGAGGGATGGACGACGCCACCGGGCGTCCCCGACAACGGGCGGCTCGAACTGCTCGCCGTAGACGCGGCCGGACGGGCTGCCACGATGCCTGCCGGCAGCGCCACCACGACCGAGGACCCGCTGGTCGACGCGGTTCGGCTGTTGGCCACCCCGGCGGGGGCACCCGCACGCCACCGTGGCAGCTCGGCACACCGGCGTCCCCAAGGACGACCTGAGGCGACTCCTCCTCGCCTACCGACACGGTGGCAGCGACGGCGTGGCCGCAGCCCTCGCAGCGACGCCCTGCCACCTCGAGACCATGGCCAGGGCTGAGGGCGAAGTCCGCAGACGACGCGGGTTCGCCGCTAACGAACGGTCCACCGCCCCGGGAGAGATCACCGACACCAGTGCCGGGGTGCGGCTGAGGCTCGGACCCGACGCACCGTGGTACCCCTTCACGCTCGCCCGAACGCAATGGTGGCCAGCCGCCGGCGCCGCCGCGTCCGCTGCAACCGCGTACCAGGCTGCAATCCGCGCGAGGTCCCTGCGCCGCGCGAGCACCTGACCCGACCATCTCGACGCGACGACCCGCAGCCAGGCGCTGGGACAGCGCGGCCGGCCGGACATCCGCACGGGCCCAGCTGCGACCCAGATCTTGATAGCGTCATTCGGGTGTCTCCTGTGTCTCGTGGCCGTGGCAAGAAGAACCGCTCGTCCAAGGGCCCCCGGGGCGGACGTACACCGGCCCGCCGCATCCCGCCGTCCGCAGGACACGACCTGCACTCCTGGCCCCTGCCCGGGAACAGCTCCGGCCGTGACAACCGCACCGCACCTCGGCATCCTCAGCGGACCGCTCTGGACACGATCGCGGACATCGCGGCGATGCTGCCGGGCGCCGAGCAGGCGAAGGCCGAGAGCAGGAGCTGGTGGCCGGACAGCCACACCGAGATCCTGGCCGCAGCCACCGCTCTGCTGTCCTGCGCCAGCCCCACCGCACTGGAGGACGCGGTATGCGACCTGCTCGGCCGTCACTGGCAACAGCTATACGAGGTCCACGACACCGGACTGCGGGCAGACGAGTGGCTGGAGGGCCTGCTCGACGTCGCCAAGCCCCGCGCTGGCGAGCCGGCAGTCCGCCGACTGCTCTTCGGCATCGCCGTGATCGCCACCCCCGGCCTGGCCGGCCTCGCCGTGGACCTGCTCCGCCACACCTCGGCCGCCCCGGACGACGAGGAACCGGCGTGGCTGACCGACGTACCGACCGTCACCGCTTCTCCCGAGCTGCTGCTGCTGCGCGACGCCTACGGCCTGCGGTTCGCCGTGCTGACGCAGGTGACCGGGCCCGGCGGGCAGCCACGTACCTACCTGTACGACATCGATCTGTGCCACGGCTTCTACCAGGTCCTGAACAGCGGCTACCACCCCGACACCACCACAGCGGCTGCCGCCTGGCGTGACCTCGTCGGCGCCAGCGCCACCGACGCCGAGCCCAGGCCCGCCCCGGACCAACTGCTGCCCCATGTCCTGCCCGGCGGTGGCCTGATCGACGGGCTGTTCGGACAACCCTTGACCGCCAGTCACTTCACCGAGTTGTACCGCGGCGACCGGATCGTGTTCGCCATCAGCGCCGCCCTCGAAGCCGCCGGACGCCCCATCACCTGGCCACACGGCGACCCGCAGCAGGCCGCCGACCTCGCCACGATCCTGACCGAACGGTTCAAGGCGTGGGCTGACGGCAACGACGTGGCCCTGCCACCGTCGGACGGACCCGACGACGACGTCGTCACCTGGATGCTGCACGACTGGGTCAGCCCGGGCATGACCGAGGAACTGGCCCTGGCCTGTTCCCCACACCGGATCGCCGCGTTCACCGCCTACCTCAACGACGACTGGCGCGACGAGCACCGGCCCCGGGCCCTACAGGTACTCCTCCCCTGGGTCCGCTTCTGCCTCGAACACAACCCCCTCGGCCGCCAAGCGGAGACCGAATTGCTGGCCTGGGCCGAGCGCGCAGCCCGGGAACCGGCCGAAGTCGGGGCCGACCTCGGCAACAACCTCAACCGACCCATCGATGAGACCACCCTCACCGGGCCAGCGCTGCCCACCCACGCCCGCCCCCACTGACCCGACCGATCCCGCTATCCCCGCCCGGGACACCGGCGAACCCGACAGGAGAGGCGCAGTGCCGCTGTCACCGACCACCACCATCGACGAGGCGCTGGAAGCGTTCCTCACCGACCAACGCGAGCGCCTGTCGGCCCGCACCCTCCGCAACTACGAGGACATCATCGGCCTGCTGCGTCACTGCCTCAACGGCTACGGGCCCAACGCCCTCGACGAACCCGACCGCCAGCGGTGGGAGGAGGCATACGAGGACGACGAGGAGGCGTTCTGCCACCTGTTCGGGCCGGAGTACATCCTGTCCGAGGTAAGCGAGTTCCTCGGGTACTTCATGGTCCGCAAGGTGATGGCTGGCCAGGACCTCCTCCGGTCGGCCGGCACCGTGACCAAGAAGCTCGCCAACTGGCTCCACGAGCACGGCTACGCAGGCGAGGCCGCACGCGACCTGGCCGTCGACCGAGGCACCACCGCCAGCCGCGACCTACCCCGCGCCGAACGCCTCGCCAACCTGCTGTACGAGCAGAGCCTCGCCACCGCGACCGTCAACCGAGCCACGCTGAACTCGAGGGACATCATCGGCCAGGACCTCCCCCTGCAGATCGAACGCGTCGAGCCCGGCAAGCTGCACTTCGTCGGCGTCGACGGGCCCGTGCACGTCCCCCGCGGAGCCTCCGACCTCGCCAAACCCGGATGGGACGTCACCATCACCCTCATCCGGCAACGCGGCACCTGGAAGGTCCTCGAGGTCGGCAACGTGTACCCACACTGACCGCGGCTACCGGCGCCCGCCGGTAGCGTTGGCCCCATGGGGTCGAAGAACGCCTGGAACTGGCGGCGTTGATCGAGCAGGCGACGGTGGACTGTCCTGTTACAACGAGTCCGAACAGGCGACCGGCCTGTACACCATGATCGAGGACAACCTCGCCGTCCCGTTCACCACTCGAATGCTGGGTGTGACCGTTGAGGTCGAAGCGGTCGACCTGACGGCGAACGACCAGATCGTGGCCGTTTGCTCTCGTGGCGGACAGTGCCAGCGCGTCCCGATCCTGGACCTGCCGCTGCCCGACCCTGCGCCCGAGGGTGCGGAGTGGATCGAGGCCTACCGGGCTTGGACGGCTGGAGCGTGGTGACCTGCCAGCGCCAACCGGTGCCGCAACATGGTCAGGCGGCGTAGGGATCTACCACCGTCATCGGGGTCTGGGCCAGCTCCAGCGCATGTTCGGGGAACCGGGGCCCGGCGATGTAGAACCGGGCTCGTGTCCGGCCGGCCGACCGGCTGCAGCGTTCCGCTCGAAACCAGGTCGCAGGTCGCGCTGGGCCTGCTGGTGTCGCCTCCGCATCCGGCGCCGCGTAGGCGGCAACGCTCGGATTGCGCGCGTCGGTGACATACACCGGCCCCCGGCTCCGCTGCCACTCCACTGCCCCGACGGCCGCCGCCACACGAGGGGTGGACCAAGTTGACTCCGAGTGTCGATTCACCCCCATAGTCTGCATTCAC
>DATDMG010000278.1:0-5073 GCA_036518955.1 Kineosporiaceae bacterium
GTCGACCACCTTCGGCGCACCCCCCGGCGCGCCGGGGGGTGCGCCGAAGGTGGTCGACGGACTGGTCGAGCTCCAAGCCACCCTCCAGGACAATTACGACAGCCCGGCCGCCGATGACACCGTCAAGCGGCTCCGGAGCACCCTGGACGTGATCAGCAAGGACGCCCTGGTGGGGGGACAGACCGCCGCCAACGTCGACTTCCGCACCCTGGCGGCGGCTGACCAGCAAAAGATCATCCCGATCGTGCTGGCGGTGATCTTCGTGGTGCTCGCCCTGCTGCTACGTGCTGTGGTGGCGCCCGTCGTCCTGCTCATCGCCAACGTGCTGTCGTTCGCGGCGACGCTCGGCGCCTCGGCGCTGGCCTTCAACCACCTCTTCCATTTCCCGGGCGCCAATCCAGGGATCGCGCTCTACGGCTTCGTCTTCCTGGTCGCGCTGGGGATCGACTACTCGATCTTCCTGATGACCCGGGTGCGGGAGGAGTCGATCAGGCAGGGTACCCGCCCCGGAATCCTGACCGGGCTGGCAGTGACCGGCGGTGTGATCACCAGCGCTGGGGTGGTGCTGGCGGCCACCTTCGCGGCGCTGGGGGTGGTGCCCATCCTGTTCCTTGCCCAGGTTGCCTTCATCGTCGCGTTCGGTGTCCTGCTCGACACCCTTGTCGTGCGGACCCTGCTCGTCCCCGCCATCGCGTACGAGCTCGGCCGCCGGACCTGGCTGCCGAGTCGGATCGGATGCCGGGGAGGCCAGGCCGCCGGAGCCGGCCCGGGGACCGCCGTGGACCCCGAGGCGGTGGAAGTCTCCCGGACCTGACGTTCCCCACGTGTGTGCCCGGACGCCGGCCGTGGCCATTCCCTCCTCACGAGAGGACCCGCGCCGGCAGCAGGATCTCAACGGCCTTGCCCGTCGCCGCATCCCGCTCCACGAGGTATGCGCTCGGCCCTGCGTGTTCCGATACCACCTCCACGACTTCGGTGCCTCGGTACACGATCCCAACTCCGTCGTCCGTGCAGTAGGTGCGCGGGAGCAGGCCCTCCGACACGAGCCTCCGCACAAGCGGTCGGCGGCGCCGCTCCGAGTCGTAGTGCACGCCGTTGCCCCACGGGAGCAGGGCGAGGCCGTTGGTGACCGGCTGTAGCTCAGGGCCGAAGGAATCAGTGGTGCCGCCGGCGTGCCAGCAGATCGAGCCGGCGCTCACCCCTGCCAGCACCACCCCGGCCTCCCATGCCTTGCGGAACACCGCATCGAGGGCGTGGATCCGCCACACGGCGAGCAGGTTGGCGACCGAGCCACCCCCGACCCAGACCACGTCGTGGCCGAGGACCACGCCCTCGATGTCGTCGTGATTGGGCATCGGGAACAGGTGCAGGTGGTCGGAGACGATGCCGGCCGCCCGGCTGGCCTCGTCCAGGTCGGCGGCCAGCGTTCGCGGATCGCCCATCGCCGTGCCGACATAGAGCACCCGAGGTGCCCTGCCGTGCACACCGGAGAGTTCGACCGCATGCAAGATCAGGGGGCCGAGGTCGAACCGGCGGCGCCCCTCGGGGTTGGCCACGAGGCCGCCGGACGTGGCCAGGATGGTGGGGGCGTCAGCGGTCACGAGGACCTCCGGGTGGCGGCGAACGGGCAGGCGTGAGGCGATGACGGGCACGCCGGTAGGGGCATGGCGATGGACATTACCGGGGAAGTCCGACAGGGACGGCGCACCCTGTGGACGACCGGAGGCCACCGCCCGCCTGTGGATGACAAGAACGGCACGGTGCTCGTATCGGGCACGCTGAGGCCGTGAACGTCACAGGTGGTGCGGGCGACCGCAACGATCCCCTTCCGGCGGGCGACGTGCCGCGCGTGCCCGGGCTGCGGGTGCTCCGGCTTCTCGGAGCAGGTGGCCAGGGTGAGGTGTGGCTCGCGGACGACCTCGCGAGCGGCGACCAGGTGGCCGTGAAGATCGGCTTCGGTCCCGCGACGTCCCTCCCACCCTCACCACCCACCGGTGTGAGGCTGCCCCCATCGGATGACGGCGCGTCTGCGCCGTCTCCTTCACCGATGCCGCCAGCCCCCCCGTCGCCGAGTTCCCAGGTCAGCGCGGGGGCCGGCGATGGGGGCCCGGCTCGGCGTCTCTCCCGCGAGATCGCCCTGTTACGGCGGATCGATCATCCTCACGTCGTCCGCCTGCGGCGCGTGGTGGATCTGCCCGGTGGCGGCCGGGCCCTGGTGCTCGACCATGCGGCCGGCGGCAGCCTGGGCCGGCTCGTGCGCACCCGTGGACCGCTGACCCCGGGCGAGGCCTGCGCTGTCGTCGTCCCGCTGGCCGACACCCTGGCAGACCTGCACGCGCGAGGGCTCGTGCATGGTGATCTGACGCCGTCCAACGTGCTGTTCACCCTGGACGGGCGGCCGTTGATCGCTGACCTCGGGAGTGCCTGGATCATGGGCGAGCCCGTGAGCGAGGTCTGGGCCAGCGATGGTTACGCCGATCCCGCCCGCTCCGGGCGCCCAGCGGCGTCGGACGACGTGTACGCGCTCGGTGCGCTGCTGCGGTTCGCGCTCACGGGGAGCCCGACCGCGCCGGGCCCATCTGCCAGCGGCGGCTCGGGTCACCCACGGGATCTGGCCGGCTCCGCAGGGCGCGTCCTTCGCGCCTCCCCAGAAAGCGGCGCTCCTGCCATCCCTGGCGGCGCCGGATCGGTGTCCGGCCATGGCCCGCGCGACCCTTTGCTGGCGCTGGCGGACTTGTGCACCTCGCCCTCGCTGGATCTTCGCCCGGACCTGCGTTCGGTGTCGCGAGCTGCGCTCGCGGCCACGCCGGCGGTTCCGGTGCGACTGGTGCCCCAGCCGCCCGGCAGGCAACCGACGAGTGCGTCGGCGTCCTCGGCGGAGGCTTCGGTGGCCGCTGGACCCGTGGTCGTGCGGATCGACCCCCGCGTTCGACGACCTCGCTCGGCGACGGAGGCCGGCTGGACGCGATCGGCGGTGCCCTCTTCGGGAACCGCACCTGCCGAGGCTGCCACCACGTCCACGGCGTTGCCTCCGACGCGTGGCGACCTGTCGCTGCTTCCGTTCCCCGGCCCTTCGCCGCGCTCTCGACCCGGGACGGGGACCGATGCCGCCCCTGCCGCTGCGGTCACCCGCCGGCGGCTGTCGGTCACGCCTCGTGGGTCGGTGGGTGACCGCGGTCCAGATCCTGCACCGGAGAGTGCGCGCCGGCGAGACCTGCGCCGGGGCCGGCACCAGCTCCCCGGCAGCGGCGCGATGTCCACGTCCCGTGCGCTTCTGTTGTCGGCGACGGTCGCGGTCGTGGCCGCGGTGGGATGGTGGGGTCTCGGGGGGCCGCACGGCCCCGGGGCCCGCCCACGGCCCGACCCCGGGCCAGGCGAGGCACCGACAGGGGCCCGCCCGTCCGTCCCGGCGGGTCAGACGCCGACCCCAGCTGTCGCTCCGGGCCGTGCTGCTGCGTCGATCATCACGGTACCGGCGGATCACGCAGCCCGGAGCACGACCGACAGGGAGACGGTCGACGCAGCCCTTGCACGCCTCGCCCGAGGCCGGGCGGAGGCGTTCCGCCAGTTGTCCGAGGCCTCGCTCGCGGACGTCGACGAGCCGGGATCGGAGGCCAGCGCCCGGGACCTGGAACTTCTCGCCCGGTTGAAGGCGGCCGGAGTCCGGTTGGAGGGCCTCTCCTTCACCATGGCCGATGTCCAGGTCAGTGAGCCGAGCAGCGGCGTGGCCATCGTGCTGGCGACGGTGACGGCCTCGGCGCATCAGCAGGTCAGCGTTCAGCGACGTCGGACGGTCGCGGAGATCGCACCGGCCGAGCCGCGCCCCGTCGTGTTCCGTCTGGTCGCCGCGCCGGACGGTGTTCACTGGCTGGTCCGGCAGGTCTGGAGCACGTCGTGATCGCCAAGCCGGGCGAGACCGTCTCGGCGTCAGCGTGGCCGCGTCACCCAGGCCGCGGCCTGGGTCGCGGTCTGGTGGCGGAAGGCGAAGCCCGCCTCCAGCAGGCGCATCGGGAGCATCCGCTGGCTGGACAGCACCTCGCCCGCAAACTCGCCGAGCACCAGGCGCAACGCGAACGCCGGCGCCGGCACGATCGTGGGGCGCCGCAGAGCGTGGCCCAACGCCCTGGTCACCTCGAGGTTCCGGGCGGGTTGCGGGGCGCTGAGGTTCACCGGGCCGGCCAGGTCGATGTGCTCGAGCAGGAACATCAGGGCACTCACCTCATCAGCCAAGGTGATCCACGGCCACCATTGCCGGCCGCTGCCGAGCGGGCCGCCAAGGCCGAGGCGCGCGATCGGGAGCAGGCGACCGAGTGCGCCCCCTTCGGGGGAGAGCACCAGGCCGGTGCGTGCCAGGACGACGCGCACGCCAGAACTCGTGGCGGCCTCCGCCGCAGCCTCCCAGGCCTGGACGACCTCGCTGAGGAAGCCGTCCCCGGGAGCCGACCCTTCCGTGAGCGGCTCATCTCCCCGGTCGCCGTAGTATCCGGACGCCGATGCGGACACCAGGACGCGTGGCGGTGGATCGAGTTGAGCCAGCGTCTTGACCAGCGTGCCGGTGCTCTCGACGCGGGAGCTCAGGATGGTGCGCTTGTACTCGGCGGTCCACCGCCGGTCGCCGACCCCCGCACCGGCCAGGTTGACGGCCGCTTCAACGCCCGCCAACGCCCCGACCTCGACCCTGCCGGACGTGGGATCCCAGCTGATCTCGTCGGCCAGCCGAGCGGGCCTGCGGACCAGGCGGACGACATCGTGCCCGGCGGCGCGAAGGCCGTTGACGAGCGCCGATCCGATGAACCCGGACGCACCGGTGACCACGGTCCTCACGGATACATCGTCACGTTGATTGGTTGCTGGCGCGCAGTTCAGAGTCCGAGAGCGCTGTCGAACTGCCCGTCTTCCAGGCGCTGCTTCATCGTGGTGAGGAAGCGGGCGGCGTCCGCCCCATCGACGATGCGGTGATCATAGGAGAGCGCAAGGTAGATCATCGAGCGGACTGCAATGCTGTCCCCACCGTCCGGGTCGTTGATCACGACCGGGCGTTTGACCACCGCGCCGGTACCGAGGATGGCGACC
>DATDMG010000279.1:0-27289 GCA_036518955.1 Kineosporiaceae bacterium
GGTCGGACGGCATCGGCGGGTCGGCCGCCGGCCGCGGCTGGGCCGCGGACGGGGTGGCGTGACCGCCTACCGACCGCCGCGGGACTGCCCCGTCTGCAGCTCCCGCCTCGAGATCACCCAGCTCGGCTGCCCGACCTGCGGCACCGGCCTGACCGGCAGCTTCGAGTCCTGCGACTTCTGCGGGCTGGACCCGGCCGAGCGTGACCTGTTGCGGGTCTTCCTGGCCTCGCGGGGGAACATGAAGGAGCTCGAGCGGCACCTCGGCGTCAGCTACCCGACCGCGCGGGCCCGCTTCGAGGACCTGTTGCGCAGGCTCGGCCTCTCCGGCGGGGTCGCGGCGGGCACCTCCCCCTCGGCGAGCACCTCCCCCTCGGCGGGCGTCGCTGTCGGGTCGGCCCCCGGCAACACCCCGGGTGCGGGCGACCCGAGGCTGGAGATCCTCCGGGCGGTCGCCGCGGGGGACGTCGAGCCGGGTGACGCGCGGGACACCCTGGCCCGGGAGGCAGGCCGGCCGTGACGTGCGGCCCGGCACCGCGGGGCGGCGACCTGGGTCCCGGGGGTGGCCGGGCGGGGGCCCGTTAGGGTGACCTGCGTGTCCACCACCTCCCGTTCCCCTCGGTCCACGGCTCGTGACCTGGCCCTGGTCGCGGTCTTCGCCGCTCTCCTCGCGGCGCTGGGCACCGTCCCGGCGCTCCAGCTGTTCCCGAGCATCTCGCCGATCACCGCGCAGACGCTCGGGGTGATGCTGGCCGGGTCGATCCTCGGCGCCCGGCGGGGCGCCCTCGCCGTCCTGACGTTCCTCGCGCTCGTCGCCGCCGGGCTCCCCCTGCTCGCCGGTGGGCGTGGCGGGATGGGCGTGCTGACCGGCCGGAGTGCAGGGTTCTTCGTCGGCTGGGTGGCCGGCGCCTGGCTGATCGGCTACCTGGTCGAGCGGCGTCCGCCCCGGTGGACCCTGAGCTGGCTCGTCGTCGCCAATGCCGTGGGCGGGATGGGCGTCGTCTACCTGCTCGGCATCCCGGCGATGGCGCTCATCGGCGGTCTGTCCATGCTGAAGGCACTGACCCTGTCCGCGGTCTTCCTTCCCGGCGACGCCGCCAAGGTCGTCGTCGCCTCCGTGATCACCCGGGGCGTGCTCCGCGGGTATCCGGGCGTCGTCCCGGCCAGGCAGCCGCAGGTACGGGCAGCGTCGCCGTCCTGACCACGACTGACGTGACGGACACCTCCACCGCGCCCACCGCCGGACCCGAGGCCCGGTCCCTGCTCGAGGCGCTGGACGATCGGGCCCGCGGCGAACGGGCGTTGAGCCCGGACGGCGAGACCTGGCTGACCGTGGGCGACCTGCTGGACCGGGCGCGGGGGGAGCGGCCTCCCCACCGGGCCCCGGTGGCGGTGTCCGGCGAGGACCCCGTCGCGGCGGCGACCGGGCTGCTCGCCGCGCAGGAGCGTGGCTGCCTACCGCTGGTGGGCACCGCCCGGTTGGGCCGGCTGGACGGCGCCGGCCGCCTCCTCGGCCGGGTGCGGGAGCTCGCCGCCGGTACCCACGAGCGCCTGCTCGTCGTCGTCACGTCGGGAACCCAGGGCCGCCCGCGCGCGGTCGTCCGGACCGCGGCGTCCTGGGACGCCAGCCTGCCCGGCGTCGACGCACTGCTCGGCGAGGACGCCGGACCGGGCACGGTCACCTGGGTACCCGGCGCCCCGTCGGCGACGCTCGCGCTGTTCGCGCTCTGGCACGCCCTGTCCACCGGGCGCCCGCTGGTGGCCCCCGGACGCTGGCGCGCCGGCAGCGCCGGCACCGCCGGACCGGGTGCCGGCCGGAACGCCGAGGTGGTCCAGGGCGTGCCGACCGTCGTCGCCGACGTCCTGGACGCCCGGGCCGCCGGACTGCTCCCCCGGCTGCGTCGCGCCGTGGTCGCCGGGGCCGTGGTCACCGACGGGCTGCGCCGCCGGGCCGCCGCCGTCGGCGTCTCGCTGGCCGAGTACTACGGCGCGGCGGAACTGTCCTTCGTCGCGGCCGACACCGACGGCACCGGCCTGCGGGCCTTCCCCGGCGCCCGGGTCCAGATCCGGCGCGGGGTGATCTGGGTCCGCTCCCCCTATCTGTCCCGCGGCTACCTGGAGCCGGACCCGACCGGCGCGCTGCGGCGGGACGCGGCGGGATGGGCGAGCGTGGGCGACCTCGGCGACCTGGGGCCGGACGGCGTCCTCCGGGTGACCGGCCGCGGCGACGGCACGGCGACCGTCGGAGGCACCACGGTCGGGTTGGGGGACGTCGAGCGCGCCCTCGCGGACGCCGAGGGCGTCGCCGAGCTGGTCGCGCTCGCCGAACCGGACGGTCGCCTCGGGGAACGTGTGGTGGCCGTCGTCCGCCCGGTCGGCACGGCGGAGGCCGATCGCGTCGTCGCCACGCTGCGCGACCTCGCCCGCCGAGGGCTCCCCGCGGCCGCGCGGCCGGTGCGGTTCGTCGTCCGGACCGAGCTGCCCCGGCTGCCCAGCGGCAAGGTCGCCCGGGCGGACCTGCTCGGCGAGGTGCTGCGCGACCGCGCCGCACCGGCGGCCGACCCGGCCGGCGCCGGCACCCGGCCATGAACCCGCGGCAGCCGGTCGTCGTCGGGGCCCGGCGAACGCCCTTCGGGATCGCCGGGCGATCCCTGGCCGCGCTGGGGCCCGCCGAGCTGGCCGCGCCCGTCCTGGCCGCGCTCGCCGACGACCTGAAGCCCGTCCTCGCCGACCGACCCGTCGACGAGGTCGTCCTCGGCAACTGCCGCGGTCCGGGCGGGGACGTCGCCCGGGTGGCCGCCCTCGCGGCCGGCCTGGGACCGCGGGTACCGGGCGTGAGCGTGGACCGGCAGTGCGGATCCGGGCTCGAGGCCGTGCGGCTGGCCGCCGCACTGGTGGCCTCCGGCGCCGCGGACGTCGTCCTCGCCGGCGGCACGGAGAGCGCCAGCACCGCTCCCGGCGGCCCCCAGCACCGGGCGCGCTTCGCCCCGGACGGCTGGCCGGACCCGGACATGGGACCCGCTGCGGACGCCGTCGCCCGAGCCTGCGGGGTCAGCCGGGAACGCCAGGACACCTACGCCGCCCGCTCCCACGCCCTGGCGCTGGCCGCCCGGGAGGCGGGCGACTTCGACGCCGAGCTCGTGCCCGTGGGCACGCTCACCCGGGACGAGCGGCCGCGGCCCCTCGGTGCGGCGACCCTCGCCCGGCTGCGGCCCGCCTTCGGGCCCGGCGGCACGGTCACGGCGGGCAACGCCTGCGGGATCAACGACGGCGCCGCGGTGGTGGCCGTCGTCAGCGAGCGGGTGCGGGCCGCGGCAGGCCTGCCCGGCCTGCGCGTCCTCGCGAGCGCGGCGGTCGGCGCCGACCCGGCCCTCCCACCGCTCGCCGCGGCCCCGGCCGTCCGGGCCGTCCTCGCCCGCGCCGGACTGGCCGGCTCCGGACCGGCCGACCCCGCGACGGCCGTCCTGGCGCGCGTGGACCGGATCGAGCTGACCGAGGCGTTCGCCGCGCAAGTCCTGGCCTGCACCGATGAGCTCGGTCTCGATCCGCTCGGCCGCGACGGGCACCGGGTCTGCCCGAGCGGCGGGGCGATCGCGCTCGGACACCCCTGGGCGGCGTCCGGGGCGTTCCTCGTGGTCCGGCTGTTCGCCGGGCTGGCCGGCCGGGCCGGCCGGGCCGGCCGGATCGGACTGGCGGCCTGCGCGATCGGTGGTGGCCAGGGCGTCGCCATGGTGTTCGAGGGGGTCGGCTGATGGCCCACCTCGTGCTGGACGACGTGACCCTGCGCTATGGCGACCGGGAGGTGTTGCGCGACGTCCAGCTCGAGCTGACCGAGCCGCGGATCGGCATCGTCGGTGGCAACGGGTCGGGCAAGTCCAGCCTGGCGCGCCTGCTCAACGGCCTGGTCCTGCCGACGCGGGGGCGGGTTCTGGTCGAGGGCCTGGACACCGCCCGCGACGGACCCGCCGTCCGACGCCAGGTCGGGTTCGTGTTCACCGACCCGGACGCCCAGATCGTGATGCCGACCGTCGCCGAGGACGTCGGGTTCTCGCTGCGTCGCAGCGGGCTGAGCCGGTCCGAGCGCGACGCCCGGGTGGCCGCGGCGCTGGAGCGGGTGGGCCTGGCGAGCCATGCCGACCACCCGGCCCACCTGCTCTCCGGCGGCCAGAAGCAGTTGCTGGCGCTGACCGCCGTCCTGGTGACCGACCCGGCCGTGCTGGTGTGCGACGAGCCCACCACGCTGCTGGACGCCCGGAACGCCCGGCGCGTGGCCACGCTCCTCGCCGGGCTCCCGCAACAGGTGATCATGGTGACCCACCACCTGGAGCAGCTGGAGTCGTTCGACCGGATCCTGGTGATCGAGGATGGCGGGGTGGTCGCGGACGGGCCACCCGGCCAGGCCCTGGCCGCCTACCGGGCGTTGGTGGGTACGCCGTGAGCGAGCCGGGGCGGGTAGCCGGCGGCGTGGCCGAGACGCCGCTCACCCGGGCGTCCGGCGCCACCGGCGTTCACCGGGCGCGCCCGGGCGTGAAGCTGGCGATGCTCGCGGCCGGCGCTACGGTGCTGTTCACCGTCCGGACGCCGTGGGTCGTGGGCGGCGCCGCCGCGATCACACTCGGGCTGGCGGCGCTGGCCAGGATCCCGGCGCGGGAGCTGGCCCGGCAGGCCCGACCGGCCCTGCTGTTCGCCGGTGGCGCCGGGGCGCTGCAGGCCTGGTCGGCCGGTCCGCTGGCCGGGGTGACCGTGGCCGGGTCCCTCGTCGTCGCGGTGGTCGCCGCGTCGATCGTCACGCTCACCACGGGCAGTCAGGAGATGCTCGACGCGATCGTGGGAGCCGCCCGCCCGCTGCGTCGCCTGGGGGTCGACCCGGAGCGGGTCGCGCTCACCCTGACGCTGGCCGTCACCAGCATCCCCGTCGTGGCCCGGCTGGCGGGCGAGGTGCGGCAGGCCCGGATGGCGCGTGGAGCCGAGCGGTCGGTGCGGGCGCTGGCGGTGCCGCTCGTGATCCGCACGGTCCGGCACGCGGACCGGCTGGGCGAGGCGCTGCGCGCCCGTGGGGCGGACGACGACTGAGCACCGCACGCTGGTCCGGCGGCACCGCGGCGTCACGCTCTGACGGCTCCGGCCGCCGGCTCCCGCAGCCCCGACGTCCTGAGGCTGCCGGGCGTGCTCAGGGCTCGAGGTCGATGCGGACCATGCCGATCAGCCCCGGCAACGACCGGACGACGTCCGACCGTGGATCGCCGAGAGCCAGGTGCGGACCGCGGCGCAGCGCGGCCAGCGGGCTCAGGCGCCGATCGGCGAGGACGTCGGCGACCAGCGGGCGGTCCCCTCCGGTGACCAGCCATTCCGGCCATTCCGGACCGGCACCCAGCAGGAGGCGGGCGGCGACGTCCGCGACGGCCTCCACCAGGCCGCGCGCCTGGTTCTCGCGGCGCCGGGCGAATCGCTGCTGCGACCAGCCCCCTGCCGCGGTGCGGCCCTGCACGTAGCGGGCACCGACCTTGGACGCCACCACGCGCGGGCCGGCCAGCAGTGCGCACGCGTACCCCCCACGCCGGACGAGCAGGACGGCGCAGCGGCGCGGCCGCACCACCCAGGAGGCCGCGGCCGGCACGTCCTGCACGTCGTCGGGGAAGGGGAAGCCCGGCTCGAGCTGCGCGGTCGACCCGTCGGGTGCGGTGAGCACCAACCGGTGGCCGGCACGGGCGACCGCCGGCTGCCCGCCGTGTCGTTCCGCGAAGCGGGTGCACCAGCGCTGCAGCCGGACGCCGTCGACCTGCACGGTCCGCACGGGCCCAGCTTGCCGCATCCGCGCGGCCGCGGGCCCGGGATCCGGCGAGACGCCGCAGGCATGTCACCGGGAGGACCCGGGACGCCGGTCGGACGCCTGACGGTCAGACGTTGAAGCCGAGCGCGCGCAACTGCTCGCGCCCCTCATCAGTGATCTTGTCTGGCCCCCACGGCGGCATCCACACCCAGTTGATCCGCATCCCGGTCACGAGCCCGTCGAGCGCGGACGCCGCCTGGTCCTCGATGACATCCGTGAGCGGGCACGCCGCAGACGTGAGCGTCATGTCGATGATCGCCTGGTTGTGCTGGTCGATCGTGACGCCGTAGACCAGCCCCAGGTCGACGACGTTGATCCCCAGCTCAGGGTCGACGACGTCGCGCAGCGCCTCCTCGACGTCGAGAACGGTCGCCGGGGTCACGGCCGATTCACTCATCGGGTCTCCTCACCCTCTCCCGCGGTCGCGGAGACGGCCGGAGCGGACCCGGCCTCTCGCGTGCCGTCCGGTCCGGGACCGGGCAGCAGCGCCCGGTGCAACGCGTCCTCGAAGGCGGTCCATCCCAACATGGCGCACTTCACCCGGTTCGCATGCCGGCCCACCCCGGCGAAGGCCACCGCGTCCCCGAGGAACTCCTCGTCCGGCTCCGCCGCACTCCGGGAGCGGACCATCGCGCGGAACGCGTCGACCACCTGCTCCGCGCGCTCGACCGGCTGGTCGACCACCAGGTCGTGCAGCACGGAGCTGGACGCCTGGCTGATCGAGCAGCCCTCCCCCACCCACGCGACGTCCCGGACGACGGGCGAGCCGCCGGGACCACCGCCGGGCGACACGGTGACCTGGAGGGTGACCTCGTCGCCGCACAGCGGGTTGTACTGGTGGCTCGTCGCCTCCAGCAGGCCCGGCGCGGGGGGACGGACGCCGTGACCGTGCTTCTCCCGGTAGTGGTCGAGGATCACCTGCTGGTAGAGCTGCTCCAGCGACGACATGGACGCTCAACCCCTCCCGAAGTAGGCCCGGACCCCGGCCAGCGCCTCGAGGAAGGCGTCGACCTCGTCCGCCGTGGAGTACAGGTACACACTCGCCCGGGTGCTCGCGGTGGCGCCGTACCGGCGATGCACCGGCTGGGCGCAGTGGTGCCCGACCCGGACGGCGATGCCGGCGGCGTCCAGGACCTGGCCCACGTCGTGGGGGTGGACACCCGCCACGACGACGCTCACCGCCCCGACCCGCTCGTCGGCCGTCGTCGGGCCGAGCACCCGGACACCCTCGATCCGGGCCACCCCGGCGAGCAGCCGCTCGGTGAGGGCATGCTCGTGGGCGGCCACCCGGTGCATTCCGAACTCGGTCAGGACGTCGACCGCGGCATGCCAGGCGATGGCCTGGCTCACCGGCGGTGTCCCGGCCTCGAACCGCTGGGGGGGTTCCCGGAAGGTGCTGCCCGCCATCGTGACCTTCTCGACCATGGAGCCGCCCGTGAGCACCGGCGGCAACGCGGCGACGACCTCCCGACGGCCGGCGAGGGCGCCGATCCCGGTGGGGCCGAGCATCTTGTGCGCCGAGAACACCGCCAGGTCGACGCCGAGGGCGGCCAGGTCGACCGGGAAGTGCGGGACCGACTGGCAGGCGTCCAGCACGGTGAGCGCGCCGACCGCGCGCGCCCGCTCGACCAGCCGGGCGACGGGCAGGACCGTGCCGAGCACGTTCGAGGCGTGCGCGAACGCCAGCACCTTGGTGCGCTCCGTGACCACGTCGTCGAGCCGCGACTCGTCGAGCCGGCCGTCGTCGGTCAGCCCGATCCAGCGCAGCGTCGCGCCCGTGCGCAGACAGGCCTGCTGCCACGGGACCAGGTTGGCGTGGTGCTCCAGCTCGGTGACCACGACCTCGTCACCCGCCCGCAGCGTGTAGGGGCCGGCGTCCGCCCCGCCCAGACCGTACTGGCTCAGCGCGAACGCGACGAGGTTGAGGCCCTCGGTGGCGTTGCGGGTCCAGACCAGTTCGTCGTCAGCCCGCCCGACGAACGCCGCGACGGCGTCCCGGGCCCGCTCGTACGCCTCGGTGGCCTCCTCGGCGAGGGTGTGCGCGCCACGGTGGACGGCGGCGTTCGAGCGCACCAGATAGGCGCGCTCGGCGTCCAGCACCTCGACCGGGCGCTGGGAGGTGGCACCCGAGTCCAGGTACGCCAGCGGGTGGTCGCCGACGCAGCGGTCCAGGACCGGGAACCGCTGCCGGATCGCCTTCAGCTCGACCTCGTCGAACGGGCCGTCGTTCATCGCCGTCCTCAAGCTCAGGCCGAGGCGCCGGCCGCGGGGGCGGTGAAGCGGTCGTACCCCTCCGCCTCCAACCGCTCGGCGAGCTCGGGGCCGCCTTCCTCGACGAACCGACCGTCGACGAACACGTGCACGAAGTCCGGCGTGATGTACCGCAGGATCCGGGTGTAGTGGGTGATCAGCAGCACCCCGAGGTCACCGCCGGAGCAGGCCCGGTTGACGCCGTCCGCCACCACCCGCAGGGCGTCGACGTCCAGGCCGGAGTCCGTCTCGTCGAGGATCGCGATCTTCGGCTTGAGCAGCTCGAGCTGGAGGATCTCGTGCCGCTTCTTCTCCCCGCCGGAGAAGCCTTCGTTGACGTTGCGCTCGGCGAACGCAGGGTCCATCTTGAGCTGGTCCATCGCCGCCCGGACGTCCTTCACCCAGGTACGCAGCTTCGGGGCCTGCCCGTCGATGGCGGTCTTCGCCGTCCGCAGGAAGTTCGAGACGGTCACGCCGGGCACCTCGACCGGGTACTGCATGGCCAGGAACATCCCGGCGCGCGCGCGCTCGTCGACGCTCATCGCCAGCACGTCGGCACCGTCGAGGGTCACCGTGCCGGAGGTGACCGTGTACTTGGGATGGCCCGCGACGGAGTAGGCCAGCGTCGACTTGCCGGACCCGTTCGGACCCATGATCGCATGCGTCTCGCCGGACCGGACGGTCAGGTCGACGCCGCGCAGGATCTCCTTGGTGCCCTGCTCCGCCTCCACGCTGACGTGCAGGTCGCGGATCTCGAGGGTGGCCATCTCGTTCAGCTCTCCTTGGCGGACGGATCGACGCGGGAGGCCGCCGGGGCGGGCGCCTCGCCGAGGGTGGTGGTGACGTCGACGAGGACCTCGTCGCCGGCTATGGTCACGGGGAAGACCGGCACCGGGCGGATCGCGGGCAGCGCCAACGGTTGCCCCGTCCGGAGGTCGAACGCCGACCCGTGCAGCCAGCACTCGATCGTGCAGCCGTCGACCAGGCCCTCCGCCAGCGAGACGTCGGCGTGCGTGCAGGTGTCACCCACCGCGTGCACCTCGGCGTCGTCGGTCAGGACCAGGGCGACCGGGACGCCGGACAGCACGACCCGGACCGGCTCGCCCTCCTTCAGCTCCGCCAGCCGGGCGGCCACCTGTGCGCTCATCGGGCGGCTCCGACGGAACGCTCGAGCTCCGCCTCGATCGCGGCCACGAGCCGGTCCTGCAGCGACGGGACGCCGATCTGCTGGATGAGCTCGGTGAAGAACCCGCGCACCACCAGGCGCCGCGCCTCGACCTCGGGGATCCCCCTGGCCTGCAGGTAGAACAGCTGCTCGTCGTCGAACCGGCCGGTCGCGCTGGCGTGCCCGGCCCCCACGATCTGCCCGGTCTCGATCTCCAGGTTGGGCACCGAGTCGGCCCGTGCCCCGTCGGTGAGGACCAGGTTGCGGTTCAGCTCGTAGGTGTCGGTGCCCTCGGCGTCGGCGCGGATCAGGACATCACCGACCCACACCGCGTGCGCGCCCTCGCCCTGCAGCGCGCCCTTGTAGACGACGTTGCTGCGGCAGTGGGGCACCGCGTGGTCGACGAACAGCCGGCTCTCCAGGTGCTGCCGGGCGTCCGCGAAGTACAGTCCGAGCAGCTCGACCTCGCCACCGGGAGCGGTGAACCGTGCGGACGGCGTGATCCGGACGACGTCGCCGCCGAGCGTGACGACCACGTGCTTCAGCCGGGCGTCGCGGCCGAGCCGGGCGTGGTGCGCGGAGAGGTGGACGGCGTCGTCGTCCCAGTCCTGCAGACTCACCACGGTCAGCTGGGCGCCGTCCGCGATGTCGATCTCGAGATTGTCGGCGAGCGTGCCGGCCCCGGTGAAGTCGACGACGACGACCGCCTCGGAGCCCGGCTCCGCCACGAGCAGCGCATGCCCGTAGCCGAGGCCGCCCCGGCCGGCGACGCGCACCTGGACCGGCTCCGCCACGACCGCGCCGCGGGGCACGGTGATCACCAGAGCCTGCTGGAACCCGCTGTAGGCCGCCGCCGCCGCCCGGTCCTCGGGGACGCCGGCGCGGCCCAGCCGCTCGTCGTCCCGCCCGACGGTCTCCACCCGCACCGGTGCCGGGCCCTCGACCCGGACGTCGACCTGCTCCCCGCTCGCGCAGACCCCGACGTGCACCTCCCGGAGACGGTCCAGCGGGGTGAACCGCCAGTCCTCCTCGCGTCCGGTGGGGACCGGGAAGTCGGCGACGTCGAAGCTGGCCCGGCGCTGCGCCCGGGACTGGTCGGGGACCGGCGCGCCGGCGCCGTGGGAATGCGCCGCGAGGCCGTGCGGGGCAGAACGGACGGCGCCCTCGGCGGCGTCCGTGGCGGTGGCTGTCATCAGCCGACGGCTCCTTCCATCTGGAGCTCGATCAGGCGGTTGAGCTCGAGCGCGTACTCCATCGGCAGCTCGCGCGCGATCGGCTCGACGAAGCCACGGACGATCATCGCCATGGCCTCCTCCTCGCTCAACCCGCGGGACATCAGGTAGAAGAGCTGGTCGTCACTCACCCTCGAGACCGTCGCCTCATGACCCATCCGTACGTCGTCCTCGCGGACGTCGACGTACGGATAGGTGTCGGACCGGCTGACGGTGTCGACCAGCAGGGCGTCGCACCGCACCGTGGACGCCGAGTGGTGAGCCCCCTCGAGCACCTGCACGAGCCCCCGGTAGGAGGTGCGGCCACCGCCGCGCGCCACCGACTTGGAGACGATGGACGACGAGGTGTGGGGCGCCGCGTGCACCATCTTGGCGCCGGCGTCCTGGTGCTGGCCCTCGCCGGCGAACGCGATGGACAGCGTCTCACCCTTGGCGTGCTCGCCGAGCAGGTACACCGCCGGGTACTTCATGGTGACCTTGGACCCGATGTTGCCGTCGACCCACTCCATCGTCGCGCCCTCGGCCGCGGTCGCCCGCTTGGTGACCAGGTTGTAGACGTTGGTGGACCAGTTCTGGATCGTCGTGTACCGGACCCGGGCGTTCTTCTTGACGACGATCTCGACCACGGCCGAGTGCAGCGAGTCGGACGTGTAGATCGGCGCGGTGCAGCCCTCGACGTAGTGCACGTAGGAGCCCTCGTCCGCGATGATCAGAGTGCGCTCGAACTGGCCCATGTTCTCGGTGTTGATCCGGAAGTAGGCCTGCAGCGGGATCTCGACGTGCACGCCCTTCGGCACGTAGATGAACGAGCCGCCGGACCAGACCGCCGTGTTCAGGGCCGCGAACTTGTTGTCGCCCACCGGGATCACGCTGGCGAAGTACTCCTGGAAGATCTCGGGGTACTCGCGCAGACCGGTGTCGGTGTCGAGGAAGATGACCCCGAGGCGCTCCAGCTCCTCGTTGATCTGGTGGTAGACGACCTCTGACTCGTACTGCGCAGCGACACCCGCGACGAGGCGCTGCTTCTCCGCCTCCGGGATGCCGAGCCGGTCGTACGTGTTCTTGATGTCCGCGGGCAGATCGTCCCACGTGGCGGCCTGCTTCTCGGTCGACCGCACGAAGTACTTGATGCTGTCGAAGGCGATCCCCGACAGGTCTGAGCCCCACGACGGCATCGGCTTCTTCTCGAACAGCGCAAGCGCCTTCAGCCGCAGCCTGAGCATCCACTCCGGCTCGTTCTTCTTGGCCGAGATGTCACGCACGACCTCCTCCGAGAGGCCGCGTCGGGCTGCCGCGCCCGCGGCGTCCGGATCGGCCCAGCCGTACTCGTAACGGCCGAGGCCCTCAAGGTCTGGGTGTGCGGTGGTCGTCATGAGCGGCTACCTCTGGCTACCTCTTCGTCGGATCGCCCGGTGGTGGACCGGGCGGCCAGGTCGATCATGATCGGCGCCGGGCGCTGGGCCAGGGCCGAGATCGGGATGTGGGTGGTGCAGACGTGCTCGCCGTGCGCGAGCGTCGCGAGGCGCTGCACGTGCACCCCGAGCAGCCGGGAGAACGCGTCGGTCTCGGCCTCGCAGAGCTCGGGGAACGCCCGCGCCACGTGCTGTACCGGGCAGTGCCCCTGGCAGAGCTGGGTGCCGCCGGCACCCGGATCACCCGGGCCACCGGCCAGCGAACGGGTGCTCGCGGCGTACCCGTCGCCCGACAGCGCGTCGGCCAGGGCCTCGGCCCGACGGCGCGCGTCGGGGCCGGCCGCCTCGACGGCGGGCCGGTACCGCGCCTCGACGTCGGCGAGCCGTTCCGCGGCGAACCGGCGGACGGCGCCGGGCCCGGCCACCTCGGCCAGGTACCGCAGCGCCTGGGTGGCCAGGGCGTCGTACCCGGTGGCCATCGCCGCATGGCCGGCGTCGGTCAGCACGAACAGCCGCGCCGGGCGGCCCCGGCCGCGCTGGCGGGCCGACGGAAGGTCACGTACGGTTACCAGCCCCTGCTCGAGCAGGACGTCGAGGTGGCGGCGCACGGCAGCGGGCGTCAGCCCCAGGCTGCTCGCCAGGTCGGCAGCCGCTACCGGCCCGCGCTCGAGCACCTCGTGGCACACCCGGTCGCGGGTACGGCGCTCCTCGACCGCCCGGGCCTCCGCCTCACCGGAACTCCTGGCCTCACCGGAACTCCTGGCCTCACCGGAGCTCCGGGCACCGGAACCCGGGCGCGCGACACCTCGGGCACGGCCGGCGCGCCGCTCGGCCGCCCGCTCCGCGCCGGGGCCTGCCGGGCCCCCGGTCGCCGCCTGTATTTTCACAACGCCATTGTGTCGTAATTGGGAGAGGGGTCAAGTCCGTTGGTCCCGGGTCGGTCCGTACGCTACCGACGTGAACAGTTCGGACCCTGTGCGGGCCGCGGCGGTCGGCGCCGACCCGCTCGAACCGGCCGCCCTCGCGGTCGACGGCCTGGTCAAGCGGTACGGCGAACGCACCGTCGTGGATGGCCTGCGCCTGGTCGTGGCCCGGGGCACGGTCACCGCCGTCCTCGGGCCCAACGGGGCCGGCAAGACCACCGCGATCGAGTGCTGCGAGGGCCTGCGCCGCCCGGACGCCGGAACCATCCGGGTGCTCGGCCTGGACCCCTGGCGGGACGCGACGGCGCTCCGCCCTCGGGTGGGGGTGATGCTCCAGGACGGCGGCCTGCCGACCGGCGCCCGGGCCGCGGAGGTGCTCGGCCACGTGGCCGCGCTGCATGCCCGACCGCTGCCCGCCGACGAGCTGCTCGAGGTCCTCGGGCTCACCCCGCACGCCCGCACGACCGTACGCCGGTTGTCCGGCGGCCAGCGCCAGCGACTCGCCCTGGCGACGGCCGTGGTCGGGCGGCCCGACCTGGTCTTCCTGGACGAGCCCAGCGCCGGGCTCGACCCACAGGCGCGGCTGGCGGTCTGGCAGCTGGTGGAAAGGCTGCGGACGGACGGCGTCACGGTCCTGCTCACCACCCATCTGATGGACGAGGCCGAGCGGCTCGCCGACCACGTCGTCGTGATGGACGGCGGGCAGGTCGTCGCCGAGGGCACCCCCGCCGCGCTCACCGGCAACAGCCAGGCGCTGCACTTCGCCGTCCCCGCCGGCCTCGAGCTGGCGTCCCTGCAGGCCGCGCTCGGCGCCGGTGTCCTGGTGACCGGGACGGCGTCGGGCCGGGTCGCCGTCGAACCGCGCCCGGGCCGGTCGATGGACCCGCAGGTGATCGCCGCGGTGACGGCCTGGTGCGCGGCCGAGGGAATCCTCCCGGAGGGCCTGGCCCTGGACCGACGGACCCTCGAGGACGTCTTCCTCGACCTGACCGGGAGGGCGCTGCGATGACTCGCCAGGTCAGCCGGCCCGGTCCCGCCCCCCACCGGGTTGCCGACCTGCCGGCCGGCTGGTTCGCGCCGGGGGGCGCCCCCGCTCCCCCGGCCCGCCGGGTGCTCGCCCAGGCCCGCTTCGACGCCACCGTGCTGCTGCGCAACGGCGAGCAGCTCCTGATCACCCTGGTGCTGCCGGCGCTGCTGCTGGTGGCGCTGGCGCTCACCCACGTGCCGGACCTCGGCCCGGGCCGGCGGATCGACGTCGCCGCTCCGGGTGTGCTCGCCCTGGCCGTGATGTCCACGGCCTTCACCGGGCAGGCCATCGGCACCGGGTTCGACCGCCGGTACGGCGTGCTCCGGCTGCTCGGGACCACCCCGCTCGGCCGCGGCGGACTCGTCGCCGGGCGGGTCCTGGCCGTGCTCGGCGTCGAGGGTGCGCAGGTCGCCGCGCTGGGCGCGCTGGCAGCCGGGCTGGGCTGGCAGCCTCAGGGGGCGGGCCTGGCGGTCGGGCTCGTCGCCGTCCTGGCCGGGACCGCCGCCTTCGTCAGCCTCGGCCTGCTGCTGGCGGGCACGCTGCGCAGCGAGGCAGTGCTGGCCGTGGCCAACCTGGTGTGGGTCCTGCTGCTCGCCGGAGGCGGCGTGGTGGTCCCGCCGGACCGGCTCGGAGCCTTCGCGCCGGTCGCCCGCGTCCTGCCCTCCGGCGCGCTCGGGGAGGCGCTCCGAGGGGCGCTGCAGGCCGGATCGGTCCGCTGGGGCGCGTTCGGCGTCCTGGTCGCCTGGGCGGCCGTCGGCTCGCTCGCCACCGCCCGCTGGTTCTCCTGGGACTGACCGGTGCCGCTCCTCGAACTCGCCGGGGTCGGCCGGCGCTACGGCGAGCTGGTGGCCCTGCACCCCGTGGATCTGGCGGTGGCGGCCGGGCAGTGCGTGGCCCTGCTGGGCCCGAACGGGTCCGGCAAGTCCACCCTGCTGCGGATCGCGGCCGGCCGGGACCAGCCGACCGACGGGAGCGTGCGGTTCGACGGCGAGCCGCTGCGCGAGGAGAGTCTGCACGCCCGGGCCCGGATCGCCGTCGTCGGCGACGCCACCGGCTGCTACCCCGATCTGACCGTCCGCGAGCACCTGCTGCTGGTCGCCGTCGGGCACGGTGTCGACGAGCCGGAGCAGTGGGTGGACTGGGCGCTGGCCGACCGCAGGCTCACCGAGAAGGCCTCGGCCCTGCCCTCGGCCCTGTCCTCGGGCCAGTTCCAGGCTCTCCTGCTGGCGTCAGCGCTGGTGCGCCCCCGCGACCTGCTGGTCCTGGACGAGCCGGAGCAACGGCTCGACCCTCAGGCCCGGCGCGACCTGGCGGCCCGGATCGAGTCCGAGACGGGCGACGGCGTCGCCGTCCTGCTCGCCACCCACCACACCGACCTCGCGCTCGCCGTGGCCGGCCACGCCGTGCTGCTCGACGAGGGACGGGTGGTCGCCGAGGGATCGCCCGGCGAGGTGCTGCGATGATCGCCAGAGGCGGCGAGCCTCCGCAGGGCGACGCGCTCGCCGAGGACGACGCCCTCCCGCCGGAGGACGACGACGCGCTCGCCGAGGACGACGCCCTCCCGCCGGAGGACGACGCCTCCTGGGCCGAGCTCACCCAGGAGACCCTCCGACGGCTCCGGCATGCCCGCGCCGGCCACCGCCGGGCCCGGCTGAAGGAGCACGCGTTCACGGGCTACGTCGCGACGATGGCGGTCCTGATCTATGTCGTCCCCTATGTGGTCAAGGCCCTTCGCGCACCGGATGCTCCCGCGGGCGGCGGCGCCCCACCCGCCACCGCGCCGGTCATCGTGTCCGTCGTGCTCGCCGTCCTGGTCGCGCTGCTCCGGGACGGGCTCTGGCGCGGCCCGGTGCTGCTCGACCAGGCGTCGACGACCTGGCTGCTCCCTCTGCCGCTGCGTCGGGAGGCCCTGCTGCTGCCCCGGCTTCGCTCTGCGCTGCTGGCCGCCGGCGTGCTCGGCGCCGGCACCGGCGCCCTGACCGGCGTCCTGCTCCGACTGCTGACCGGGGGCGCTGCCGCGCTCCTCGCCCTGGTGGGTGCCGCGGTCGGCGCGACCGTGCTGCTGACCGGCGTCGCCCTGGGCGCCCTGATCGAGGCCGCCGACGCCCGCGACCGGCAGGCCGTGCGCCGGGCGGGCCCCGCACTGTGGCTCCTGGCCGCGCTCCCGCTGCTGCTCGCCGGCGCCCCGATCGAGCCGGCGCGGCAGGTCACTGACCTGCTCTGGACCCTGTGGCCGGCGCTCCTCGCCGCGGCCGGCGTGGCCGGCGCGGCCAGCGCCGTCCTGGCCTGTCGCCGGGTGACCCGGATCACCAACGCCACCTTGCGCAGCAGGGCGGCGGCGGTGACCGCGGTCACCCAGTCACTCGGTACGTTCCAACCGCGTCGTGCCAGGCTGCTGATCGAAGCGGCCCAGGGGCGCAGCCCCGCCACCCGGTGGCGGTTGCCGGTGCCACGGACCCGGGGTCTGCTCCTGCCCTGGCGCGACGCCACCGCGGTGCTGCGCTCCCCGGCCCGGCTGGTGTGGGGCACGCTGTGGGGGGCGGCCCCGGTGCCGCTGCTGGCGGCTGCGGGCACGGCGTCCGGATCCGGCCGGTTCGTGCTGGCCGCGGCCGGGCTGGGGGCCGGCTACCTGGCGACGGCCCAGCTCGCGGAGGGCGCCCGCCTGGACGCGGACGACCCGAGGGCGGCCCGCTCCCTTCCGCTGGGAGGGAGCCGGTTGGCGCTCGGTCACCTGGCGGTGCCGGTCGTCGGTCCGGCGGTGGTGGCCGTGGTCGTCGCGGCCGGGCTGGCCCTCGCCGGACCGACCACCTGGCCGGTGTGGGTCGCACTCGGCACGTCCCTCGCCGCTCTGCCTGCGCTCGGCGGAGCCGCGCTGGTGAGCGCCTTCCGGGGCGACGTGCCGGTGAACCTGATGGTGACCGGGGGGTCGGCGGCGTCGCCGACCGGCGACCCCGGACCGGTGCTCGTCCTGCTCTGGTACGTGCGGGGCCCGCTGGCGGCGGTGCTGCTTCTGCTACCGGCCGTGCTGGGCGCCCCCACCGTGCCGGCCGCGGCGGTGGCCGGCACGGTGTTGATCGGGTGGGCGGTGACGCGGGCTCGGCGGGAGCTCGGCTGAGCGCTCCACCGCGCCCCGGGACACCGCGCCCCGGGACCCTGTTCCGGGAAGCACACCGTAGGCTGCCGGGGTGAGCACCGCGCCCGCACGTCCGGCAGGCTCCTCGCCGTCCGCGACGTCCCCGGCTGCACCCCCGGCCGCGCCGTCCGCCCCACCCTCACCGCCGGTCGGCGGCAGCGTGATCGCGCCGCCGCCGCGCTGGATCGGGCGGGCGATGCTGGCCAACCTGGTCTGCGAGATCGGGATCGTGGTCACGGGCGGCCTGGTGCGGCTCACCGACTCCGGCCTCGGCTGCCCCACCTGGCCGCAGTGCGTGCCCGGCTCGTTCACCCCGGTACCGCACCAGGCGCAGGGCTACCACAAGGACATCGAGTTCGGGAACCGGCTGCTGATCGTCGTCCTCACGGTGGCCGCCGTGGCGGCGCTGTGGGCGGCGATCGCCTACCGCCGCCACACGGGCGCGCGACGCCGCTTCGTGTGGTGGGGCAGCGCGCCGCTGTGGGGCATCGCCGTGCAGGCGGTCATCGGCGGCATCACCGTGCGCAGCCACCTGTCCGCGATCACCGTCGCGGCGCACTTCCTGCCGTCGATGGCCATCGTCGCGGTGTCGACGCTGCTGTACCTCGCCGTCCGCGATCCGGGGTACCCGCCGGAGCGGGGGCGCGAGCTGCGCGGGCTCACCGCCGGTGTCGCGGCGCTGGCCGGCGTGATCCTCGCGATGGGCACCGTCGTCACCGGCTCCGGCCCGCACGCCGGGGACGCCGGGGCACGCGAGCGCTTCGCGTTCAATCCCCGGGACGCGAGCTGGTTGCACGCCGACGTCGTCCTGCTGTTCACCGGGCTGGTCGTCGGGCTGGTCCTGGTGGCACGGCTCGGTGCGACCGGGCCGGTGACGCGCCGGCGCACCCAATGGCTCGTCGTCGTCACCCTGCTGCAGGGTGTGATCGGATACCTCGAGTACGCCACCAAGCTGCCCATGCTCCTCGTCGTCACGCACATGCTGGGCGCGAGCCTGCTGGTGGTCGCGGTCACGGCCGTGGGTGCCGGAGTCTTCGGCACCCACGGCCTGACCCACCACCCCACCACCCGTGATCATGCACAGCAGTCGTGATCATGCCTGCGCCCCGGCGGCGATCACCTCGCGGCGAGGGACCACCGCGGAGGACCTGGTGGTAGGCCGGCACACCGTCGCGTGATCCCGGACAGCGTGCACGACCACGCCGGGGTGCCGGCGGGCGGCCTGTGGGTGCCGGCGGGGAGGGCTCAGAGGTGCGGGAGGGGCAGGTGCAGGAACGGGTCCACCGCGACAGCGACGAAGAGCAGGGTCAAGTAGGTGATCGACAGGTGGAACAGTCGCATCGGCGCGAGCACCGGGTCGGCGCTGCGGGCCCGGCCGAGCAGCCGGTAGGCCTCGAGCAGGAAGGCGCCCCCGGCGAAGAGCGCAACGGACACGTACACCAGCCCGGTCCGGGCGACCGGCCACAGCAGGATCGAGCAGCCGACCATGGCCCAGGCGTAGAACACGACCTTCCGGGCGACCGTGACCGGACCCGCGACGACGCCGAGCATCGGGACGCCGGCCCGGTCGTAGTCGTCCCGGTAGCGCATGGACAGCGGCCAGTAGTGCGGCGGCGTCCACAGGAAGATGACGCCGAACAGCACCACCGGGGCCCAGGACAGGCCGCCGGTGACCGCCGACCAGCCGATCAGGACCGGCATGCACCCGGCGGCGCCGCCCCAGACGATGTTCTGCGGCGTCCGGCGCTTCAGCCACATCGTGTACACCAGCACGTAGAACAGGATCGCGGCCAGCGCCAGGCCGGCCGACAGCACGTTCACCGCCAGGGCCAGCAGGACGACGGCGACCACCCCGAGCGCGATGCCGAACACCAACCCACGTACCGGGGCGATCTCCCCGGTGACCAGCGGGCGGTTCTCGGTGCGGCGCATGACCACGTCGATGTCGCGGTCGTAGACGCAGTTCAGGGCGTTCGCGCTGCCCGCGGCGAGGCTGCCGCCGACCAGGGTGGCGAGCACCAAGGACCAGGAGGGCATCCCACCCTGGGCCAGGATCATGGTGGGCACGGTGGTCACCAGCAGCAGCTCGATCACCCGGGGCTTGGTGAGCGAGAGGTAGGCGCGGGCCGACCGCATCCGGCCCCGCCGGACGCGGTGCGGCCCCGGCCCAACGGCGGTGCGGCGTTCGACGGCGGTCACGGCGTCCTCAGGTCGGAGCTGGCGCAGGCTGCCCTCACTCTACGCGGGCAGGGGCCGTGACCGGCGACCGGACCTTTGCGGTACGGCAGGATTGAACTCCGGTGGGCCCGTGGCCACCACCGGAATGGTGGCCTTCAACACGCGAGATAGGCTCCCCGTATCGGGGCGCGGAGCGGAACGACCCGACTCCAGCCCGAGCCTCGGGGCTCCGCGTCACGACCCGACCGCCTCGGAGAGGACCCGAAACCACGTGACTGCCGCCCCGCTCGATTGGAACGACCTCGACCGCCGCAGCGTCGACACCGTGCGCGCCCTGGCGATGGATGCCGTGCAGAAGGCCGGCAGCGGCCACCCCGGCACGGCGATGAGCCTGGCCCCCGTCGCGTACCTTCTCTACCAGAAGGTGATGCGGCACGACCCATCGGACCCGAGATGGCCCGGGCGTGACCGCTTCGTCCTGTCCTGCGGACATTCTAGCCTCACCCAGTACATCCAGCTCTACCTCGCCGGTTACGGCCTGGAACTGGACGACCTCAAGGGGCTGCGGACGTGGGGATCGCTGACGCCCGGACATCCCGAGGTCGAACACACTCCCGGTGTCGAGGTGACCACCGGGCCGCTGGGCCAAGGGCTGTCGAACGCCGTCGGCATGGCGGCGGCCGCACGCCGGGAGCGCGGCCTCCTCGACCCGGACGCCGCACCCGGGGAGAGCCTGTTCGACCACACCATCTGGGTGCTGGCCTCCGACGGCGACATCGAGGAGGGCGTCAGCAGCGAGGCGTCGTCCTGGGCGGGGCACCAGCAGCTGGGCAATCTTGTGGTGATCTACGACGCGAATCACATCAGCATCGAGGACGACACCGCCGTCGCCCTGAGCGAGGACACCGGCGCCCGGTACGAGGCCTACGGCTGGCACGTCCAGACCGTGGACTGGACGGGCGGCCGCGGTGCCGCCGCGGGCCCGGACGGCAGCTACCACGAGGACGTGCAGGCCCTCCACGACGCCCTGCAGGCCGCCCGCACCCAGACGTCCCGGCCGTCCCTCATCGTGCTCCGGACGATCATCGCCAGGCCCGCGCCGAATCTGATGAACACCGGCAAGGCGCACGGCGCGGCGCTGGGCGAGGCCGAGGTCCGCGCCACCAAGGAGGCCCTCGGCCTCGACCCGGAGCAGGACTTCCAGGTCGCCGACGACGTCATCGCCCACACCCGGGAGGCGGTCGAACGCGGCCGGCTGGCCCGCAGCGCCTGGACCGAGGCCTACGGCAAGTGGCAGGCCGGCAACCCCGCCGGCGCCGAACTGCTCACCCGGCTGCGTGAACGGCGGCTGCCGGACGGCTGGGCCGCCGCGCTGCCGTCCTTCCCGGCCGGCACGGACGTCGCGACGCGCAAGGCGTCCGGCCAGGTCCTCAACGCGATCAAGGACAGTCTGCCGGAGCTGTGGGGCGGGTCGGCGGACCTCGCCGAGAGCAACAACACCGCCCTGGAGTCGGAGCCCTCGTTCCTGCCGGCGCGCTACGACACCCGACTGTGGGGCAAGGGCGATCCCTACGGGCGCGTCCTGCACTTCGGCGTCCGGGAGCACGCGATGGGCTCGATCATGAACGGCATCGCGCTGCACGGCGGCACCCGCGTCTACGGCGGCACCTTCCTGGTGTTCAGCGACTACATGCGCCCCGCCGTCCGGATGGCTGCGATCATGAAGCTGCCGGTGACGTATGTCTGGACGCACGACTCGATCGGCCTCGGCGAGGACGGCCCCACCCACCAGCCGGTCGAGCACCTGGCCGCGTTGCGGGCGATCCCGAACCTGGACGTCGTCCGGCCGGCCGACGCCAACGAGACCGCGGTGGCCTGGCGGACCGTGCTCGAGCACACCGACCGGCCGGCCGGGATCTGCCTGTCCCGGCAGAACCTGCCCGTCTTCGACCGATCCCCCCAGGGCGGGTTCGCCTCGGCGGAGGGGGTCGCCCGGGGCGCGTACGTGCTGCTCCCCGGCGCGAACGAGGTGGACGGCGAGCACCCCCACGTGCTTCTCGTCGCCACCGGCTCGGAGGTGCAGATCGCGGTCGCCGCGCGTGAGCAGCTCCAGGCGGAGGGTATCCACGCTCGCGTGGTGTCGATGCCCTGCCGGGAGTGGTTCGACGCCCAGGACGACACCTACCAGGCCGAGGTACTGCCGCCCGACGTGCGCGCGCGGGTCAGCGTCGAGGCGGCGGTGGCCCAGGGCTGGCGCGACATCGTCGGGGACGCCGGGCGCATCGTCTCCCTCGAGCACTTCGGCGCGTCGGCGTCGTACCAGCGGCTGTACGCCGAGTTCGGGTTCACCTCGCAGGTCGTGGTGACGGCTGCCAAGGAGAGCATCGCCGCGGCCGGCTGAACCGGGCCCGGGCCGCAGCTGGCCCGGCCCCCGTCCTGCCCACCCACCGGCCGGCACCACCCGGCCCACTCCGGAGGAGCCTCCATGAGTGACGCACTCGCCGACCTGTCCCGCCACGGCGTGTCGGTCTGGCTCGACGACCTGTCCCGCGAACTGCTGGCGGGTGGCGAGTTGGCGCGGCTGATCCGCGACCGCCACGTCGTCGGCGTGACCACGAATCCAACGATCTTCGCCGCCGCGCTCGCCAAGGGCGACCGCTACACGGACCAGGTCCGGGCGCTCGCCGCCCGGGGCGCCAGCGTCCAGGAGGCGGTCTTCGAGATCACCACGGACGACGTCCGCACGGCCGCGGACCTGTTCCGCCCGGTGTACGACGCGACCGGCGGGGTCGACGGCCGGGTCTCGATCGAGGTCGACCCGCGGCTCGCCCGCGACACCGAGGCGACGGTCAAGGCCGCCCGCGCCCTGTGGAGCACGGTCGACCGGCCCAACACAATGATCAAGATCCCGGCCACCCTGGAGGGCCTGCCGGCCATCACGACCGTGCTGTCCGAGGGGATCAGTGTCAACGTCACGCTCATCTTCAGCCTGCCCCGGTACCGCGCCGTGATGAACGCCTACCTGGAGGGGTTGGAGGCGGCCAGGGCCGCCGGCCGCGACCTGTCGTCGATCGCGTCCGTCGCCTCGTTCTTCGTGTCCCGGGTCGACACCGAGGTCGACAAGCGGCTCGACGCGATCGGGACCGACGAGGCGAAGGCGCTGCGGGGCCGCGCCGCGATCGCCAACGCCCGGCTGGCATACCAGGCGTACGAGGAGATGCTGGCGACCGCCCGCTGGGAGCTGCTCGCGGACACCGGTGCCCGGCCACAGCGACCGCTGTGGGCCTCCACCGGTGTCAAGGACCCACGCTACTCCGACATCATGTACGTGACGGAACTGGTGGCACCTGACACGGTCAACACGATGCCGAGCAAGACCTTGGACGCGGTGGCGGACCATGGTGAGATCTCCGGTGACACGGTGCGCGGCCGGTACGAGGAGTCCACCGCGGTCCTGGACGCCCTGGCCCGCCTGGAGATCGGCTACACCGACGTGGTCGACCTGCTGGAGCGCGAAGGTGTCGAGAAGTTCGAGAAGAGCTGGACGGAACTGCTCACCACGGTCGACGACGAGCTGGCGCGGGCCGCGGTGAGCAGCAGCGCCGAGGAGGCCGAGCAGTGACCACCTTCTTCCGGGGCGGGGCGATCCGCCGGACCGGGGCGCCGGAGCCCGCGCCGTGAGCCCTGCGACGATCAGCAAGGGCGTCAACCCGCTGCGCGACGAGCGCGACAAGCGGCTGCCGCGGATCGCCGGCCCCTGCGGACTGGTCATCTTCGGGGTGACCGGCGACCTCGCCCGCAAGAAGCTGATGCCGGCGGTGTACGACCTGTCCCAGCGGGGCCTGCTGCCGCCCGGCTTCTCGCTGGTCGGCTTCGCCCGCCGCGACTGGGTCGCCGCGGACTTCGAGCAGGTCGTGCACGACGCCGTCCGGCAGTACTCCCGGACGCCGTTCCGGGAGTCGGTATGGCGCCAGCTCACGGAGGGCTTCCGGTTCGTTCCCGGGGACTTCTCCGACGACAACGCCTTCGATCAGCTCGCCGCGACGGTGCTGGACCTGGATCGGGTGCGGGGCACGGGCGGGAACCACGCCTTCTACCTGTCGATCCCACCGAAGTTCTTCCCGCTCGCGATCAAGCAGCTGGCACGCTCGGGCCTGTCCGCCCAGGACGGCCAGCAGTGGCGCCGTGTCGTCATCGAGAAGCCGTTCGGCCACGACCTGAAGTCGGCGCGCGAGTTGAACGACGTGGTGGAATCCGTCTTTCCGCCGGACTCGGTCTTCCGGATCGACCACTACCTGGGCAAGGAGACCGTCCAGAACCTGTTGGCCCTGCGATTCGCGAACCAGATGTACGAGCCGGTCTGGAACGCGAACTACGTCGACCACGTGCAGATCACGATGGCGGAGGACATCGGGATCGGCGGCCGGGCCGGGTACTACGACGGGATCGGCGCCGCTCGCGACGTGATCCAGAACCACCTGCTGCAGCTCCTGGCGCTCACCGCGATGGAGGAGCCGGTCTCCTTCGACGCCCACGACCTGCGGGCCGAGAAGGAGAAGGTGCTCTCCGCCGTCAGGCTGCCGAAGGACCTCGCCCTGCACACCGCACGGGGCCAGTACGCCCGCGGCTGGCAGGGCAACCAGCCGGTGGTCGGGTACCTGGAGGAGGAGGGCATCTCACCCGACTCCACCACCGAGACGTACGCCGCGATCCGGCTGGACGTCGACACCCGGCGCTGGGCCGGCGTCCCGTTCTACCTGCGCACCGGCAAGCGGCTCGGCCGTCGCGTCACCGAGATCGCGGTCGTCTTCAAGCGGGCCCCGCACCTGCCGTTCGAGCGCACCGCGACGGAGGAGCTGGGCAAGAACGCGATCGTCATCCGGGTCCAGCCGGACGAGGGGGTCACCATCCGCTTCGGGTCCAAGGTGCCCGGGACGGCGATGGAGGTGCGGGACGTGACGATGGACTTCGGGTACGGCCACTCCTTCACCGAGTCCAGCCCCGAGGCCTACGAGCGGCTGATCCTCGACGTCCTGCTCGGCGATCCGCCGCTGTTCCCCCGGCACGAGGAGGTCGAGCTCTCCTGGAAGATCCTCGACCCGATCACCAAGTTCTGGGCGTCCAGAGGCCGGCCCGAGCCCTACGACTCCGGGGGCTGGGGCCCGGCGTCCGCCGATGCGATGCTCGCCCGTGACGGCCGCGCCTGGAGGGTTCCGTGATCTACGACCTGCCGGACACCACCACCGGCGCCGTCAACAAGAAGATCATCGACGTCCGGGAGAGCGGCGGTGCGGTCGCGCTCGGCCGGGTCATGACGCTGGTCATCGTGACCGACGAGGGCCCGGCCGAGGAGGCGATCCGCGCGGCCAACGACGCCAGCCGGGAGCACCCCTGCCGGGTGATCGCGCTGGTCCGGGGCAACCGGCGGGGCGCGAACCGGCTGGACGCCCAGATCCGGGTCGGCGGCGACGCCGGAGCGTCCGAGGTCATCGTGCTGCGGCTGTACGGGCTGCTGGCCGACCACGCCCACAGCGTGGCCATCCCGTTCCTGCTGCCGGACGCCCCGATCGTCGCCTGGTGGCCGACCGACTGTCCCGACGTTCCGGCGCAGGACCCTATCGGGCGGATGGCCCAGCGACGGATCACCGACGCGGCGCGGGCGCGCAGCCCGATCAAGGCGCTGCAGCAGCGTGCCGCTGGCCACGCGCCCGGCGACAGCGACCTGGCGTGGAGCCGGATCACGTTGTGGCGAGGGCTCCTCGCCGCGGCGCTGGACGAGCCGCCGTACGAGCCGGTCCTGGCTGCCACGGTCAACGGCGGCTCGGACTCCCCGAGCACCGACCTGCTCGCCGCGTGGCTGGCGCTGTACCTGAAATGCCCGGTTCGCCGGGAGCGGGCCGCAGCCGGCCGCGGGATGATCGGGGTCACCCTGGATCGCCGCAGCGGCGCGGTCGACCTGCAACGCCCGGACGCCGTGGTGGCGACCCTGACCCAGCCCGGCCAGCCCGACCGCCGGATCGCGCTCGCCCCGCGCCAGGACCGCGACTGCCTGGCCGAGGAGCTACGGCGCCTCGACCCTGACGACGTGTTCGGGGAGGTCGTCACCCGCGGCCTGGCGCTGCTGGCCAGCGACGGTGCGACGAAGAAGGCACCGGTCAAGGCCGTCCCTCGGAAGACGGACAGGGCGGCACCGGCGGCGCAGGCGCACGGCGCGACCGCGTCGACGTCCGACACCCTGGCCGGTGGGGACGCCGAGGCGAACGACACCGCCGCCGACACGACGCCCGAGGCAGCCGCCAAGGCCACCCCCGCCAAGAAGGCCGGCGCCAAGAAGGCCGGCGCCAAGAAAGCCACACCGGTCACCAAGGCCGCCCCCACCAAGGCCGGCGCCACCAAGGCCGGCGCCACCAAGGCTGGCGCCAAGAAAGCCGGCGCCACCAAGAAAGCCACACCGGTCACCAAGGCCACCCGGGTCGCGAAGGCCACCGCGGCCACGAAGGCCACGCCGGCGGCCAAGGGACCGGCGAAGGCACCGGCGCGCACGGCGAAGGCCTCGCCGTCGTGAGCGCCGGCCAGGTCGTCGTCGTCCACCGGGACGCCGAGCTGCTCGCCGCCGCGGCGGCGGCGCGTCTGGTCACCCGCCTGGTCGACGTCCAGGCCGCGCGTGGGTACGCGCACGTGGTCCTGACCGGCGGGGGCTTGGGTACCGCAACCCTCGCGGCGCTGGCCAGCGCCCCGGCCCGGGACGCGATCGACTGGGCCGCCCTGGACGTGTGGTGGGGCGACGAGCGGTTCCTGCCCCAAGGGCACCCGGACCGCAACGCCACCCAGGCCCGGCAGGCGCTGCTGGACGACGTCCCGCTCGATCCGAAGCGGGTGCACGAGATGCCGCCGGCAGGCGCTGCCCATGGCGACGATGTGGATGCCGCCGCCCACGCCTACGCCGACGAGCTCGCGGCAGCCGCTCGGCCGGAGGACCACGCCGACGTCCCGACGTTCGACGTCCTGCTGCTGGGGGTGGGACCGGACGGCCATATCGCATCGCTCTTCCCGGACCATCCGGCTCTGCACGAGTCCGAACGCACCGCGATCGGCGTCCGCGGGTCACCCAAGCCGCCGCCGATCCGGATCTCGCTGACGCTCCCCGCGATCAACCAGGCGACGGAGGTGTGGCTGCTGGCGGCCGGGCGGGAGAAGGCGCCAGCCGTGGGCCTGGCCCTGTCCGGAGCCGGTCAGCTGGCCGTCCCGGCGGCGGGTGCCATGGGGCGCAGCCGCACCCTGTGGCTGCTCGACCGGGCGGCCGCGCACGAGCTGGACCCCGGACTGGTCCGCCCCTCGAGCCCCTGAGCCGTGGCCCGGGCGGACCCCGGCTGGGGGATCCACAGGCCCGGTAGCCGGGCGCTCAGCGGCCGGTCAGCGGATGATGCGGCGGGCGCGGAGCGCCTCCAGCGCCTCCTGCAGGATCGCCTCGCCGTCGGCGTCGCTGCGACGCTCCTTGACGTAGGCCAGATGGGTCTTGTACGGCTCGTTCTTCGGCGCGGACGGCGGATTCTCCTGGTCCCGCCCCGCGGGGAATCCGCAGCGCGGGCAGTCCCAGGTCTCCGGCGGCTGAACCCCGGCCTCCTCGGAGAAGCTGGGCCGCGTCTCGTGGCCGTTGGCGCACCAGTACGAGATCCGGAAGCGGGGAGCGGTATCGCCTCGCTCGGCCTCGCCCATTGGTCCTGCACCGACGCGACTGCCGCGGATGGCATTGCCACTGGCCACCGGTTGTCCTCCTGTGCTCGCCGCCCTCGGGCCGGACGGGATGGATTCGATTGTCCGACGAGATGCGCCGGGCAGGGGGCGGATCGCGCAGATCCGCCCGTCCCGTCAGCTCTCGAAGCGCTGCAGGACGCCCAGCATCACCACGACGACGGTCCAGACCAGCGCGACCAGAATGGTGAAACGGTTGAGGTTGCGCTCGGCAACGCCTGAGCTGCCCAGGCTGGACGACGCACCGCCACCGAACATGTCCGACAGACCACCACCGCGCCCCTTGTGCAGCAGGATCAGCAACGTGAGGAAGAGGCTGGTGAGAACCAGCAGCACCTGCAGGGTGATTCGTAGGACGGTCAGGGCCTCGGTCTTCTCGTAGGGGATCCA
>DATDMG010000280.1:0-5703 GCA_036518955.1 Kineosporiaceae bacterium
GGGGGGGGGGAACACCACCTTCTCCACCTACATGCTCGACACGCGTGCCCTTCTGGTCACCGGGCAGGCCGGCCTGGCGGCAGAGTATGTCGGGGGAACCCTGGTGGCGGGGCTGGCCGCGGTCTGGGCCGGCGGCGTCGCCGCCCGCCTCGCCGTGCGGCTGCCCCGCGGGGCCTCCCGTCGCCGCCCCCGGGTCCGGCCGGAGACGGCGACGCAGCCGCCCGGGGCGGGCGGTTCGGTCACCTCCGGGACGAGGAGCATGCCATGACCCTGACCGGGACCGCGCTGCGAATGACGATCTTCATCGGGGAGACGGACCAGTCGCACCACCGTCCGCTCTACAGCGAGATCGTGCACCGGGCGCACGCGCGGGGTCTCGCCGGTGCCACCGTGCTGCGGGGTTACGAGGGGTTCGGCGCGTCCAGCCGGATCCACACCACCCGGATCCTCAGCCTTACCGAGGACCTGCCCGTCGTCGTCCTGATCGTGGATCGACCGGACAAGATCCGGGCGTTCCTGCCGGAGGTGGAGGAGTTGGTCAGCGAGGGGCTCGTCGTCCTGGACGAGGTCGAGGTGGTCCGGTCCGTGGGGCGGGACGCGGCCGGTGACGGGGTCGGTGACGGCCGGTGGGGGTCGGGGTGAACGCACTGCTGGTGGTGGTCGGCGCGATGGTCGGGGCGCCGCTGCGCTACCTGACCGATCTGCTCGTGCAGTCCCGGCACGACACGGTGTTCCCGTGGGGGACGCTGACGGTCAACGCGGCCGGATCCCTGGTGCTCGGCCTGGTCGCGGGCGCGGTGAGCAGCGGCGGCGCCCCGGCCTGGTTGCTCACGCTCGTCGGGCCGGGCTTCTGCGGCGCCCTCACCACGTTCGGCACCTTCGGATTCGAGACGCTCCGGCTCATCGAGGACGGTTCCGTGCTGGAGGCGGTGCTCAACGTCGCCGCGAGTCTGCTCGTCGGGTTCGTCGCCTGCGCCGGTGGCTGGGTGCTGGCCGCCGCTCTGACGTGAGCGGGCCCGGCGCCCTGCCCGTGGCGGGCGGGCCCGTGGCGGGCGGGCCCGGACGCGTCGACCACGGCACCTCAGTGCTCGGGGAGGCCGAGCCAGGCGTGCCAGCCCCCGTGCAGGACCAGCCACGCCATCAGGCCGTAACCCGCCTGCCCAGGGTGGACGCCGTCGCCGGCGGCCAGGTCGGTGAGCCAGTCGTCGTGGGCGACCAGCGGTGCGAAGCAGTCCACGTAACGTACGCCGCGGCGCAGGCAGACGTCCGAGAACGCCGCCGAGAGTTCGGCGACCTTCATGTTGCGCCCATCCTCCGGTGCTGGCGGCGGCCCGACCACGAACACCGGGAGCCCGCGCGCGGCGCACTCGTCCAGGATGTTCGCCAGGTTGAGCCGGGACCTGGGCAGGGACAGGCCCTGCCGCAGGTCCTCGTGGCCGAGCCCGATCACCAGCCGGCAGTCCTCCGGCGCCGCGCCGGCGAACCGGCGCTGGGTCTCGGCCGCCCAGCGGCTGACCAGTTCGGCCGTCGTCTCGGCCGGGATGCCGAGACTGAAAAGGGTGACGTGCGCCTCGGTCCGCGACGTCCGGGCACCCACCCGGCCCACCCAGCCGAGGGCGCGAGGGTCGCCGACGCCGGCGACGAGGTCGTCGCCGACGACGCAGATCCGGATCCGCCGCGGCGCCACGCCGTGGCCCGGCGCGGGCTCGACGCCGTGCCGGGGGGTTACCGAGGGTGTCGGGGGCTGGTTCACCGGCGGCTCACTCGTCGTCGTCCAGCTCGTCCAGCCTGGCGAGCCAGGTGGCCAGCCGGTCGACGGGCGTCTCGAACTCCGGGTGCTCGTCGATGAAGTCGCGGAGCCGGGAGGCGACCCATGACAGGGTCACCTCCTCGTCACCGCGGCGCTCCTCGAGCTCCTCGATGCCCCGGTCGGTGTAGTACACGGGCGCATTCTGCCCGTTCGCTGATCCCGGGTCGAATGCGCACGCCCGGCCGGCGCCGCTGCCCGGCGGGCGCCACGCCGCCCGACGACCGCCGGTCAGCGGTCGAAGGCCTGCCTCACCAGCGTCGCCTGCTCGGCCTGGTGCTTCTTCGACGACCCGGTCGCCGGGGAGGCCGACGCCGGCCGGGAGATCCGCACCAGCGGCCGGCCGGCGAGATGTTCCGGCAGGTTGAGGGCGATGAACGGCCACGCGCCCTGGTTCGCCGGCTCGTCCTGGACCCACACCAGCTGGGCCTTCGCGTAGGGCTCGACCGCCGCCAGGACGGCGGCCGCGTCCAGCGGGTACAGCTGCTCGAGCCGCACGATCGCCGTCCGGGTGTCCTTCCGCCTGCCCCGCTCGGCGGCGAGGTCGTAGTAGACCTTGCCGGAGCACAGCAGGACCCGGTCGACGTCCGTCGAGCGCGGCCGCTCCGGGTCCGCGATCACGGTCCGGAAGCCACCGGACGTGAAGTCCTCGGCCGGGGAGGCCGCGCCCCGCAGCCGGAGCATCGACTTGGGCGTGAACACGATGAGTGGCCGCCGCGGCCGCGCGTACGCCTGCCGGCGCAGCAGGTGGAAGTACGAGGCCGGTGTCGACGGCATCGCGACGGTCATGTTGTTCTCGGCGCACAGCTGCAGGTACCGCTCGATCCGGCCGGACGAGTGGTCCGGCCCCTGCCCTTCGTACCCGTGCGGCAGCAGCAGCACCACCGACGAGCGCTGGCCCCACTTCTGCTCGGACGAGGAGATGAACTCGTCGACGATCGTCTGGGCGCCGTTCGCGAAGTCGCCGAACTGCCCCTCCCAGAGCACGAGCGCGTCGGGCCGCTCCACCGAGTAGCCGTACTCGAAGCCCATGGCCGCGAACTCGCTGAGCAGCGAGTCGTAGATCCAGAACTTGGCCTGGTCGTCCGACAGGTTCGCCAGCGGCGTCCACTCGGCGCCGGTGAGCTTGTCGGTGAGGACGGCGTGCCGCTGCACGAACGTGCCGCGCCGGCTGTCCTGGCCGGCCAGGCGCACCGGCACCCCCTCCAGCAGCAGCGTGCCGCAGGCCAGCAACTCGCCGAAGCCCCAGTCGACGCCACCCTCGGTGACCATCGCGGCCCGTCGCTCGAGCAGCTGCTGCAGCTTCGGGTGCACGGTGAAGCCCGGCGGCGGGGTGACGTGCGCGTCGCCGATCCGCTTGAGCACCTCCGGCGGGACGGCCGTCGTCAGGTAGGGGTTCGGGCTCGCGTCGATGGCGCGCGCCTGCTGCTGGGCGAGCGGCAGGTCGAGGCCCGCGGTGACGTCGCCGCTCGGTCGGACGTCGGTCGTCGCCTCCCGCGTCTCGGCGAAGACCCGCTCCAGTTGCTCCTGGTAGTCGCGCAGCGCCTGCTCGGCCTCCTCGACGGAGATGTCGCCGCGGCCGATCAGACCCTCGGTGTAGAGCTTGCGGACGCTCCGCTTGGCCTCGATCAGGTTGTACATCAGCGGCTGGGTCATCGACGGGTCGTCGCCCTCGTTGTGGCCCCGCCGTCGGTAGCAGACCATGTCGATGACGACGTCCTTGTCGAACGCCATCCGGAAGTCGAAGGCGAGCCGGGCGACGCGTACGCAGGCCTCCGGGTCGTCGCCGTTCACGTGGAAGATCGGCGCCTGGATCATCCGGGCGACGTCCGTGCTGTACACCGACGACCGGGACGACGCGGGCGCGGTGGTGAAGCCCACCTGGTTGTTGACGATGATGTGGATGGTGCCGCCGGTGCGGTAGCCGCGCAGTTGGGACAGGTTGAGGGTCTCGGCGACCACGCCCTGCCCGGCGAACGCCGCGTCACCGTGGAGCAGGACCGGCAGCACCGAGAAGAAGGCCGAGCCCCGGTTGAGCCGGTCCTGCTTGGCCCGCACGATGCCCTCGAGGACCGGGTTGACGGCCTCCAGATGGGAGGGGTTCGCCGCCAGGTAGACCTTGGTCTGGTCACCGTCCGAGTTGGTGAAGACACCCTCGGTACCCAGGTGGTACTTGACGTCGCCCGACCCCTGCACGGACTTCGGGTCCTGCGTGCCCTCGAACTCCCGGAAGATCTGGCCGTAGCTCTTGCCGGCGATGTTCGCCAGCACGTTGAGCCGGCCGCGGTGCGGCATCCCGATGCAGACCTCGTCGAGCTTGGCGGCCGCGGCGGACGACAGGACGGCGTCCAGCAGCGGGATCACCGATTCGCCGCCCTCGAGGCTGAACCGCTTCTGGCCGACGAACTTCGTCTGCAGGAAGGTCTCGAACGCCTCGGCCGCGTTGAGCCGGCGCAGGATGCGCAGCTGCTCGGTCGGCGACGGCTTGGCGTAGGGATGCTCGATCCGGTCCTGCAGCCAGGCGCGTTGCTCGGGGTCCTGGATGTGCATGTACTCGACGCCGACGGTGCGGCAGTAGGAGTCGCGCAGCACACCGAGGACGTGCCGCAGCTTCATCACCGGCCTGCCGCCGAAGCCGCCGGTGGGGAACTCGCGGTCGAGGTCCCACAGGGTCAGGCCATGGGTGGTGACGTCGAGGTCGGGGTGGCGGCGCTGCTTGTACTCCAGCGGGTCGGTGTCGGCCATCAGGTGGCCGCGGACCCGGTAGGCGTGGATCAGCTCCTGCACCCGCGCGGTCTTGTTGATCTGGTCGTCGTGGTCGGAGGAGATGTCCCGCACCCAGCGGATCGGCTCGTAGGGCAGCCGCAGGGCGTGGAAGATCCGGTCGTAGAAGCCGTCGTCACCGAGCAGCTTGCCGTGCACCACCCGGAGGAAGTTTCCGGACTGGGCGCCCTGGATGATCCGGTGGTCGTACGTCGACGTCAAGGTCATGATCTTGCTGACGGCGAGCCGCGCGAGCGTCTCGTCGGAGGCGCCCTGGTACTCGGCCGGGTACTCCATCGCGCCGACGCCGATGATCGTGCCCTGCCCCGTCATCAGCCGGGGCACCGAGTGGACGGTCCCGATCGTGCCCGGGTTGGTGAGGCTGATCGTCGTCCCGGCGAAGTCGTCGGCACCGAGCCGGCCGGTGCGGGCGCGCCGGACGACGTCCTCGTACGCCGCCCAGAACTGGGCGTAGTCCATCGTCTCGCAGTGCTTGATGTTGGGGACCAGGAGCTGCCGGGTGCCGTCCGGCTTCGCCAGGTCGATCGCGATGCCCAGGTTGATGTGGGACGGGCGGAGGATCGCCGGCTTGCCCTCGGCGTCCTCGCCGTAGGCCCAGTTCATCTCCGGCATCTCGGCCAGCGCCTCGACGATGGCGAAGCCGATGAAGTGGGTGAACGAGACCTTGCCGCCGCGGGCCCGCGACAGGTGGTTGTTGACCACGATCCGGTTGTCGATGAGCAGCTTGGCGGGGACGGCGCGGACGCTCGTCGCCGTCGGCACCTCCAGGCTGGACTCCATGTTGGCCACGACCCGGGCCGCCGGACCCTTCAGCCGGACGACCTCGACCTCGGCCCGCTCGGGCCGTGGAGCGGGCGCGGTGGACACGTCCCGCGGGATCGGCTCGGCGGCGCGCCCGGGCGGGCCCTGCGGGGGCTTGGCGGCTTGCCGACCGGGCGGCTGAGTGGGCGCGCCCGGCGCCGGGGGAGCTGCCGGAGGAGCCGCGGCCGCGCTCGGCGCGCGGGAGGGGCTGATCGTCTGGCGAGCGGACGCCGGCGGCGAAACCAGGCGCGTCGCCGGCGGTTGCGCGGTGGGGCCCGCCGTGGGCGGGGTGCGCAGGAGGGGGGAGAGTG
>DATDMG010000281.1:0-2271 GCA_036518955.1 Kineosporiaceae bacterium
GGCCGGTGACCTGCCCCCGACTGCCGACGGCCAGGGCCGGCTCGTCGAAGGTGAGCCGGATCCGGGCCGGGGCGGTAGGAACCCGGGCTCCGTCCGCCGGATCGGTGCTCACCAGGACGTCGTGCGCGGTCGCGGCGCCGGCCGTGAACAGGGTCAGGACGGCGACCAGCGCGACCACGAGCGCCGTGCCGGTCACCGGCGGCCGGCCGCGCCGCCGACGGCGACCACCCAGGGAGCCGGGACGCGTCGGGGCGGGACGCTGCGAGAAGGAGTAGGGACATGGTCCGGGCATTCCGGATCACCTCGATGACGATCAGCGGGTCACCGGCCTGGACGCACCGTGTTCCGGCAGCGTCGGGCGGCCACCAGCAGGCGGACAGGGGCACCGAGCCAGCGGCCCGCCCGGGACGTCCCGGGCGCGGACGTCCCGGGCGCGACACCGGCGATCGGCGCGGCAGGGACACGAGCTCCGGCGAGGCTCGGCGCGGCAGAGGAACGAGCCCCGGCGAGGCTCGGGAGGGCTCAGCGAGGCTCGGGAGGGCTCAGGCGACGGCGACGGCGACGGGTGGGGCCCGCCAGGACCGGCCGCCGCTCACCCACCGGCCACCGACGCCGGTCACCCGTGGCGAGGCCCACGGCCGGCCCGGTCGCACCGGAGACGCCGCCGGCGCCGTCCAGGGTCGGACCGTGACCGGCAGGGCAGCCCGCCGGACGCACCGGGCGACCCGCGCGCCGCTGCGCCGGGCCGCGGCCCACAGGGCCTGCTCGCCCTGCCGGAGGAACCACGCCAGTACCAGTGCCGCCGCCAGATGCCCGGCCAGCATGGCCAGGCCGGGTGGCGAGCCAGGGGTCGTCGCCATCCCGGGCATCGCGGCCATCGTCGTCCTGGCCTCCGGCGAGGGCGCGCCGAGCTCGACGCCCCCCGGTCCCGTCAGGAACAGCCAGTGCAGCCCGGCCTCGGCGGTCATCAGTGCCCCGGCCAGCACCGCCCAGGACCGCTCCCGGCCCGCCAGCACCACTCGGTACCCGAGGGCGACCGCTGCCAGCGCCACCAGCGTGGTGACCGTGTCGGGCAGCGAGCCGCCCATCGCGACGTGGCCGGCGAGGCTGACCGTGACGGCGGTGCCGGCGAACACTCCGGCACGGGCGGACGGCTGGCTGGCCGTCAGCGCACCGCCGGACCGTCGCACCGCCACTCCCTCCCTGACCGGGCTCACGCCGGGGACGCTCGCCGAGTCGCCTCACGCGACCGGCCTCCGACGTGCGGATCAGGACCTGCCGATCAGCGGGTAGCCGGACCATACCAGCGCAGCGCCAGGACCAGGACCTGGCGGGCGGCCGCCAGTTGGGGTAGTCGGCGCGGTCAGCGCTGGTCGGGTGCCTCGCGAGCTGCGCCCAGGACGCCGTCCCGGGGGTGGTCCGCATCTCCGGCGGGTGTCCCGGGTACCGGCAGGACGGCCCGGGCACGGCTGGGCCGGTCGCACGGCGACGGTAGGAGGTGGCGACAGGTGCACAACCCGCTGGAACGGCTCGTCCGCTCCGTGGACGCCTGGCAGCAGCGGCACACGGTGCCGGCCGTGGTGGTCGCGGTCGCGAAGAAGTACAGCGACGACCAGGCCGGCAACTACGTGGCCATGCTGACCTACTACGCCTTCGTGGCGACCTTCCCGCTGCTTCTGGTCCTCGTCACGACCAGCGAGATCCTGCTGCCGCACCACCCGGCCCTCCGTCGGCAGCTGCTGGACTCCGCGCTGGTCGAGTTCCCGGTGGTGGGATCCGCCCTGCAGGAATCGGTCCGGCCGCCGGCGCAGTCGGGGTTCGCCCTCGTCGTCGGGCTGGTGGCCAGCTTCTGGGGCGGCAACGGGCTGGCGGCGGCGATGCAGTACGTGATGAACGCCGTCTGGATGGTCCCGAAACGGCACCGGCCCGGCTTTCCGTCCAACTACCTGCGCAGTGTCGCCCTGCTCCTGCTGCTCGGCGTGGCCGTCGTGCTGACGGCGCTGATGACGGCGTTCACCGCGGCCGGTCACCTGCTCGGCCTCTCCGGCACCTGGACCCACCTGCTGTCGGTCGTGCTGACCACGGCCGTCTACTGCGGCCTGTTCCTGCTCGGGTTCCGGTTGGCCGTCTCCCCCCGGGTGGCCACGCGGGAGCTGATGACGGGGGCCATCCTGTCCGGCATCGCCTGGCAGGGCCTGCTCACCGCGGGTGGCACCCTGGCCGCCCAGCATCTCTACCGGAGCCGGGAGGTCACCGGAGTCTTCGCGATCG